>DASWVP010000337.1:0-16345 GCA_036401175.1 Azospirillum sp.
GGGTGTGGACCGCGCGCACCGCGCGCGGACAGCCGGCGCTGGTGGTCGTGGCCGCCGATCCGCCGTCCTTGCAGGCGCTGTTGCGCCCGCTGCCGCACTATGGCCGGCAGAGCTGGCTGGTCTTCGACGGCGCCCGCGCCGTGGACCGCGGCGTCTGGCCGCCCGCCGACAGCCCGCTGCGCCGCCGGCTGGAATGACGTAGGCCACCCTTCCGTGGTGGATCGCGCTCCGGTTGGATCATGACCGCCCCATGCGCTGTTGAAGCGGTGGATGCGCGCGTGCGCAAAGAGCGCGCGCGCCTTGTGGGAGGACGATCATGTCTGGCAAGTCTGGAATGTCGGGATCGCTCCGCACCGCCCTGGGTGTCGGCGTGTGCGGTTTGATGATGGCCTTCGCCGGGCCGGTGTCGGCCAGTCCGGGGGATACCCATGTGGTGACGGGCGAACGCGTGAACATGCGTTCGGGCCCGTCCGACCGCGCCTCGATCCGCTCGACGGTGCGGCGCGGCGACGAACTGCTGGAGCTGAAGCAGGACGGCAACTGGACCGGCGTGCGCAACATGCGCACGGGCGAAGAGGGCTGGGTCTTCACCGACCTGCTGCGCCAGCGCTCCACCAGCACGCTGGGCGGCGCCAGCCCGGGCAGCTTCGCGCGCTATTCCTCGGGCTTCGACCGGCTGATCGGCCGCGTGAACGAAGAGCTGGGCTACAGCTTCGCCGATCGCGTGGACGTGGGCGAGAACGGCGTGCTGCGCGTCACCCCGACGCAGGAGTGGATGTTCAACACCAGCCGCGAGGCCAAGATCTACGCGGCGATGGCGCTGTACCAGATGTGGAAGAACCACAACAACGGGCGCGCGGTGTCGCTGGCGCTGGGCGGCAAGGGCGTCGATCCGATCACCATCGAGGACGCCGCCGACGGCCCGATCATGGACCTGCCGGCCCTGGTGGGATCGACGCGCTAGGCCCGATCGCCTCCACCCGCCCGGATGGCGGGTGGGGGCGCCGTGCCGCCCAGGGCCAGAGACACCGCGCGCCCGGCCATCGGCTCGGTGCCGCGGAACTGCGCCTCGCACAGCGCGGCGAACAGGCCGCGCGCGGCCAGCAGGTCGTCCAGCGTGCCCTGTTCGGCCACCCGCCCGCCGTCGAGGACGATGATGTGGTCGGCGTGCCGGATGGTCGCCAGCTTGTGGCTGACGGCGATGACCGCGCGGTCGCGGCTGAAGGCCGCCATGGCGTCCTCGATCAGGGATTCCGACAGGCTGTCGAGCGCGTTCGTCGCTTCATCGAGGATCAGGACGTCCGGATCCCGCAGGATGGCGCGGGCCAGCGCGATGCGCTGCCGCTGCCCGCCCGACAGCCGGCCGCCGCGCTCTGCCACGCCGGTGTCGTAGCCGTCCGGCAGTTCGCGGATGAAGGCGTCGGCGTGCGCCCGGCGGGCCGCCTCGACCACCTCTTCCCTGGTGGCGTCGGGGCGGCCGTAGGCGATGTTGTGATAGACGCTGTCGTTGAACAGGAAGACGTCCTGCGACACCACGCCGATCCGCCGCCGCCACGCGCGCAGGTCGAGGCGGGGAAGCGGGACCCCGTCGGCCGTCACCACGCCGCCGGTCGGGTCGCAGGCGCGGGCGACGAGCGCCGCCACGGTCGACTTGCCGGCGCCCGAAGGGCCGACCAGCGCCGTCGTGCGGCCACGCAGAAAGCTGAACGACACGCCCTCCAGCGCCGGCGGGCCGGAGGCGTCGTAGCGGAAGCCGACGTTCTCGAAGCGGATCTCGTTCACCGGCGTCGCCGGCGCCAGCGTGCCCGACGGGATGTACGGCTTGTCCGCCGGGTCGAGGAAGCGGGTGACCGTGGACACCGACCCGGCCATCGAGCGCAGCGCCACCCAGTTCGAGGCGATCTGCCGGATCTGCGGCTGCACGCGGAACAGAACCAGCAGGAACGCCGCCAGCACCGGCAGCGCGGCGGGGTCGCGCGTGCCCATGGTGGCGAGGATGACCAGGATCAGCAGCGCGGCGGCGGCTTCGTACAGCGGCCCGCCGGCCTGCCGCAGCGCGTCCATGCGGATGAAGACGCGGCGCAACTCGTCGGATCGGCCGGCAAAGCGGCGGACCTCGTCCTCCTCGCGGCCGAAGGCGCGGATGACGTCCAGCCCGCCATAGCTTTCCACCAGCGCCGCGTCCACGTCGCGGTTGGCGATCACCGCGCGCTCGCCCAGGCGCCGGGCCCGGCGGGCCAGCCCGTGGAACGCCAGACCCATGACGGCCAGCGCGCCGACCACGACCAAGGTCAGCTGCCAGGAGATCAGCAGCAGCAGCACGCCGAACGTCGCCACGGTGCAGACGCCGCCGACCAGGGCGACGAACACCCCCAGCGCGTCGACCGTGTGCCAGACCTCGCCGGACAGCGTGCTCAACACCTCGCCGTTCGGCCGCGTGCGCAGCCATGCGGGGCTGACGGCGGTCATCTGCCGGAACCCGTCGACCCGCAGCCGATGGCCGATGCGCCCGGTGAGGACGAAGACGAAGGCGGCGCCGACGTAGGCGACGACGCACTTCAGGAGGATGGAGCCGAAGATCGCGGCGGTGAGCACCGCCATGCGCTGGTCCGGCGGGATGGCCGAGAACAGCTCCACCAGACGGCCGCCCAGCCCGCCGGGGATGGCGTCCGGTTCGGACATCCCGTGCAGCAGGGGGATGAACAGGCTGATGCCGAACCCCTCCAGCAGCGAGGACAGGACGCCCAGCACCACGACGACCGGCAGCGCCCAGGCGTACTCCCGGACGGCGGGGGGGATGGCGGCCATGCCGTTCACAGCGCCCGGTTGGCGCTCAGCCGCGCCTTGTCGGGCTTCGCCGACAGCCGTTCGCACCAGCCGCGCCGGTGCCGCTGCAGGGCGGTCGCCAGCCAGGGTCCCTTGGGCGGCGGTTCGGGTGCCCTGAGATCGCCGGGGAAAAAGCGCGGCACCTCCGCCCGCACCGCGCGCCCGCTGCGGAAGCCGCGGTCGGCGTAGCGGGTGGCGAGGCGGACGCCGAGCGACAGGACGTAGCACCAGTCGCTGCGGATCGAATGGCCGAGCAGGCGCAGCATATCGCCATGGTCCTTCGCCAGGGCGGCCCGCGTGGCAAGCCAGGCACAGATGCCGCTGCGCGACCAGCGGTAGACCTTGGCCGGGATTTCCGGGTGCCGCGCCCGCATCTCGTCGATCACCATGTCGTGCGAGCGCAGCATCGTCCATAAGTTGCAGGACATGCTGTCCGGCACCTGCCGGTAGCCGGTCAGCGCCCGTGGGATCACGGTGAACTCGTGCCGCTCGGCAACGGCCAGCAGCAGCTTGTAATCCTCGCAGCCCTGGGCGTTGCGGCGAAGCAGGCTCTCGTCGTAGCCGCCGGCCTCCAGCACGCACTGGCGCCGCAGCAGCGGCGAGCTGGCGCAGCCGGCGAAGTGCTCCAGGATCAGCGCCGGCAGGACATAGCCTTCGCAGCGCGTGCCGTCCGCCGGTTCCCACAGGATGGTGTCGTCGGTGTCGATGGTGCAGCACCACGTCGTCACGCAGCCGATGCGCGGCGAGCGCCGCATGGCGGCCAGCTGCGTTTCCAGCTTTTCCGGGTGCCAGAGGTCGTCGGCGTCGAGCGGGGCGATGAACGGGCCGCGCGATTCGGCGATGCCCCGGTTGCGGGCGTTGGCCACGCCGCCGTTGCGCTGGCGGATCAGGCGCACGCGGCCGTCGCCGGCCATGTGTTGCTCGACGATGGCGACGGTGCCGTCGGTGGAGCCGTCGTCGACCACGAGGATTTCGAGCCGCCGATGGGTCTGGGCGATCACCGACGCCAGCGTCGCGCCGATGTACCGCTCGGCGTTGTACGCGGGGATGATGACGGAGACGAGTTCGGTCTGCGATTCGCTGGCGTTCATGCAGGTATCATTCTTACGCCGCCGCGAACGGCCGGGAATAGCTGCTCATAATAAAAACATAGAGTAACGGGTGGGGCGTCGCATCTTGGCGAAGTAGGTATAACCATGGTCAGTGTTTATCCCGGTTTCGCGTCTTTATTGCCCGTCTCCCCGCAATTTCGTGGAGGGGCCATGACTGTTGAAGGGGTATGCGGCGCGTTTTCCCGCGCATCTGCCGATTTTGCGCTTTGGCCGCGTGTCGGAGGACGGCCCCATACTGCCTGGGACGTGAAGATCGCCGGGGCCAGACACGGGGCCAGACACGGAGAATGACGCACCGCATGGGAAGCAGGCCGGACATTTCGGTCATCGTCCCGGCCTACGACGCCGCGTCCACCATCGCGGCGGCCCTGGCGAGCCTGTCGGCGCAGACGAAGACCGACTGGGAAGCCATCGTCGTCGACGACGGGTCCCGCGACGACACGGCCCGCGTGGTGGCCGCCCTGGCGGCGGAGGACCCGCGCATCCGGCTCGTCCGGCAGGCCAACGGCGGCGTGTCCGCCGCGCGCAACCGCGGCGTGGCGGAGGCGCGGGCGGACTGGCTGCACTTCCTGGACGCCGACGACTGGATCGCGCCGACCTGCCTGCAGCGCCTCGCCCGCGCGCGCCGCGCGCATCCCCGGCCGGACTTCATCCACTGCGGCTGGACGCGCTTCCTGTCCGACCAGCGCGGGCCCGACGAATTCGCCCCCGATGGGGAGGACCTTTTCCCATCCATCGCCCGCGACTGCCCGTTTCCGGTGCACGCCGCGCTGATGCGCAAGGCTCTGGTCACCGATGCCGGCGGCTTCGACACCGCGCTGGTCGCCTGCGAGGACTGGGACCTGTGGCAGCGGATCGCGCGGGGCGGCGCGCGGTTCCGGGCGGTTCGCGCCGTGCTCGCATTCTACCGGCACCGCCGGGGCTCGGCATCGACGGCGACGGAGCGGT
This sequence comes from Azospirillum sp., assembly GCA_036401175.1. Lineage (GTDB taxonomy): Bacteria > Pseudomonadota > Alphaproteobacteria > Azospirillales > Azospirillaceae > Azospirillum. The sequence continues at coordinate 4,887 of DASWVP010000337.1, forward strand.
TCCTGACCGACGGGCTGGAGGTCATCCGCCGGATCCACCGGCCGGACCCGAGGGTGGCCGCCCCGCGTCCCGCCCACGCCGACGGCGCCCCGGCCGCCGACGAGGCCCTGACCCGCTATCACTTCACCAGCTGGCTGGCCGGCTACGCCATCGGCCAGGGCGACGAAGCCGCCCCCATGCTGAAGCATCTGATTGGTGTCCGGGAACCCGCCCTGTCGCCCGACGCCATCGCGTGGAACCTGTGCAACGCCATCCCCATCGGCCGCGGCAGCCGGCCGGAGGATTGGGAAGCGCTCTGGCCGTCCATCGAGCCGGCCACCCTGCGTTTCCTCGACGCGCTGGAGGAGGTGTCCGGCGTGGCCGGTCTGGCGCCGCGCAGCCGACGGCGGCTGGAGGCGCACCTCCTCGACCGTTGCGCCGCGACGCGCCCGGCGCGCATCGGCCAGACCATGCAGGTGCCCTTCGATCCCACCCGCCCCATCGACGGCGTGGCCGTCCCCGACGGCGTCGACCGCGTCCGCTGCGCCGTCGTCGAGGCCGGGGAGCGGGTCGGGGTCATCGAGGTGGCGGCCGATAAGCGGTTCATTCCCGGCGGCGCGCTGGCCAAGGCGTATGAGTGGGAGTTCGCCGAGGTGGTGAAGGGTCACCTTCGCCGGCGGCGGCTGCGCAACGGCGTCCGGCTGCTAGGCTGGCTGCTGCGCCCGCGCCGGATGCGCCAGTTCGCCCGCAGCCTGCGCGCCGAATGGACGGGCCGGGCGGACGCGCGGGCCGCCGTCCAGCAGGCCCTGGTGCAATCCCTGTCGAACGCCGGCACCGCCGTCGCCGCCGTTCCCCCGGCGGAATCCCCGGTTCCGCCAACCCCCGCCCCGGCCGGCGGCAAGGGTGCGGAGTGGGAGGAGGTGTTCGCCGAGGCCGACCCCTGGCACTACGACAACGCCTACGAGCGACGGAAGTACGAGCAGACCCTGGAGTTGCTGCCCGACCGCCCGATACGGCGCGCCCTGGAACTGGCCTGCGCGGAGGGGCACTTCACCGTCCAACTGGCGCCGCGCGTGGAGCGGCTGATCGCCGCCGACATCTCGGCAACGGCGCTGGGCCGGGCCGGGGAGCGGTGCGCCGGTCTGGCGAACGTGACCTTCCAGCATCTGGACATGGTGAGCGACCCCATTCCCGGCGGCATGGACCTGATCGTCTGCAGCGAGGTCCTGTACTATCTGAAGGACCGCCGGACGTTGCTGCACGTGGCCGAAAAGCTGGTGAAGGCGCTGAGCCCCGGCGGCCGTCTCGTCATGGCGCACCCCAACCTGCTGGTGGACGAGCCGGACCGGCCGGGGTTCGGCTGGCCGCATCCGGTCGGCGCCAAGGGCATCGGCGACGTCTTCGCCGCGATGCCCGGCCTGCACCTGGAGCGCGAGATCCGCACGCCGCTGTACCGCGTGCACGCCTTCCGCCGGGACGCGCCCGGCGCCACGGTCCCCGCGCCGGAGATCCGCGAGGTGCCGCTGACCGACCCGCTGCCGCCGTTCGTGGCGTCGCAAGTCCGCTGGCGGCTGCCGGGAAGCGTGCCGGCGCGTCCGGGGGTGACCGGCCGCGTGCCCATCCTGATGTACCACCGCATCGCGGCGGACGGGCCGGCGGCGCTGCGCCGCTACCGCGTGTCGTCCGAGATGTTCGACGCGCAGCTCGCCCTGCTGCGGCGCGAGGGCTTCCACACGCTCAGCCTGGACGAGTGGTACTGGCACTTCATGATGCGCAGGCCGGTTCCCGGCCGGCCGGTCCTGATCACCTTCGACGACGGCTACCGCGACATCCTGGAGCACGCCGCGCCGATCCTGCGCCGGCACGGCATGGTGGCGACGGTGTTCGTCGTCACCGACGCGGTCGGCACGACCGCCGCGTGGGACGCCCCGTACGGCGAGCCGGCGCCGCTGCTGTCCTGGGACGACATCCGGCGGCTGTGCGGCGAGGGCTTCGCCTTCGCCGCCCATGGCGCCAGCCACCGGGCGCTGACCGGCCTGTCCGCGCGCGCGCTGCTGGAGGACGGCGCGCGGGCGCGCCGCCGGCTGGCCGCCGAGCTTCAGACGCCGGTCACCGCGCTCGCCTACCCCTACGGCGACGAGGACGGCGCGGTGCGCGTGGCGATGCGGCAGTGCGGCTTCGACTGCGGCTTCTCGGTGCGGCACGGCACCGCGACGATCTGGAGCGATCCCATGCGGCTGCCGCGCATCGAGGTGTCCGGCCACGACGACCTGGACGCCTTCGCGGCGAAGCTGGGCATCGCGCCGGCCGAGCGTGGGGCCCCGGGGCCGCGGCCAAGGGTACACGGCGGTGGTCCGGATTTTGACACAGCACGCCCGACGCCAAACGCTTAGCTTTGTCGAAGAAGATCAAGGACTGGTTTGGGGGTTACCATGCTGCGGCTTGGCACGAAGGTGAGAATAGGCGGGCAGGAAGCTCTGGTCGTTGCTCGGACGTTGGCGGGCGTTCCGAGCTATGATGTTCGGCTGAGCGACGGTCGTCTTGTCAAATACGCCGCCGAGTCGGATCTGGAAGTTATGGACGTGACCGATGCCTTGCCTTCGACGCTTCAGGTGCCCGGCCAGGGCCGGCCGCTGAACGCCGGCCGCGGCGCTTGAGCGCCGCCCTTCGCAAGACCCGGAACGGACGGCGGCCTTCGATGACCCGAGACGATTTCCCCTATTCGCTCCAGGTGTACGCCACGCCGGCCGACGCCGCGCCGGACACCGAGGACTGGAGCCTGTTCCTCTACCGCGCGACCGATCAGGCCGAACGGACGTGGCTGCAGGACAACGGCTTCTTCCTCCAGGGCCGGGTCTGGGTCCGCGAGACGCCGGTGGCCGAGGCGGAGGCGGCGGCCGAACCGGACCTGGAACTCGCCGACTGAGCGGCGTTTACCCGCTGCACTTCGAATAGCCGCAGTTCAGGCAGGTGTCGCAGCCTTCCTGGCGGATCAGGCCGGGCTGGCCGCACTTCGGGCATTGCCGCGCGTGCAGCGTGTCGGCGCCGTTTGCCGGGGCGTCCGCCGGGGCGCCGGCCACCTTGCGCGCCGCCTGCACGGCGAGGTTGTCGTGCTCCTCCGACATGAAGCCGGTGGCCTTCATGTGCCGTTCGATGACGTCGCCGATGGCGGCCAGCAGCGAGGGCACGTAGCGCCCGTTCATCCAGGCGCCGCCGCGCGGGTCGAAGACCGCCTTCAACTCCTCCACCACGAAGTGGACGTCGCCGCCGCGCCGGAACACCGCCGAGATCATGCGCGTCAGCGCCACCGTCCAGGCATAGTGCTCCATGTTCTTGGAGTTGATGAACACCTCGAACGGGCGCCGGCGGCCGGCCTCGACGATGTCGTTGATGGTGATGTACATGGCGTGGTCGCTGTCCGGCCAGCGCACCTTGTAGGTTTCGCCGGGCAGCGCCTCCGGCCGGTCGAGCGGCTTGGTCATGTAATGCAGAACGGCGCCGCCGTCCAAAGGCTCCCGCTCCGGGAGTTCCGGCGCCGGCGCCGGCGGGGCCTCGTCCTTCGCCACCGTCAGCACGGCGCCGGTCACCGCGTTCGGCCGGTAGGTGGTGCAGCCCTTGCAGCCCAGCTCGTACGCCTGCCGGTAGACATCCTGGAAGGCGTCGAAGGGCAGGTCCTCCGGGCAGTTGATGGTCTTGGAGATCGAGCTGTCGACGTATTTCTGCGCCGCCGCCTGCATCACCACGTGCTCGGCCGGGCTCAGCGTCTGCGCGTCGACGAAACAGTCGGGCAGCGGCGCGTCCGGGCCGAAACGCTCGCGGAACAGGCGGTAGGCGTGATCGCTCACCTCCTCGGTCCGGCGCGTGCCGTCGGGCATGAGGACCGAGCGCTGGTAGCGGTACGCGAACACCGGCTCGATCCCCGACGAAATGTTGTCGGCGAACAGCGAGATGGTGCCGGTCGGCGCGATGGAGGTGAGCAGCGCGTTGCGGATGCCGTGTTCGGCGATCAGCTCCCGCACGTCGGCGTCCAGCGCCCGCACCATCGGCGCGTTCAGATAGGGCTCGCGCTCGTAGCGCGGAAAGGCGCCCTTCTCGGCGGCGAGCAGGGCGGAGGCGCGGTACGCCTCGTTCTGCACCACCCGCAGCCATTCCTCGGTCAGCGCCACCGCGCGCTCGCCGCCATAGCGCACGCCGCACAGGATCAGCGCGTCGGCAAGGCCGGTGACGCCCAGGCCGATGCGCCGCTTGCCGCGCGCCTCCTCCGTCTGCGCCGGCAGCGGGAAGCGGGACACGTCGATGACGTTGTCCATCATCCGCACGGCCACCGGCACCAGATGCTTCAGCCGCTCCAGGTCGAGCCGGGCGGTGTCCTCGAACGGGTCGCGCACGAGGCTGGCGAGGTTGATGGAGCCGAGCAGGCAGGCGCCGTACGGGGGGAGCGGTTGCTCTCCGCAAGGATTAGTTGCAGAAATTTCCTCAATATACCATAGGTTGTTCAACCGGTTGATGCGGTCGATGAAGATGACGCCCGGCTCGGCATAGGCGTAGGTGGCCTGCATGATGCGGGTCCACAGGTCGCGGGCGCGCAGCTCGCGGAACACCGTGCCGTCGAACACCAGCGGCCAGGGGGCGTCGGCCGCGACCGCCTGCATGAAGGCGTCGGTGACCAGCACGGACAGGTTGAACATGCGCAGCCGGTCGGGCTCGCGCTTGGCCTCGATGAAGGCCTCGATGTCCGGGTGGTCGCAGCGCAGCGTCGCCATCATGGCGCCGCGCCGCGCGCCGGCCGACATGATGGTGCGGCACATGGCGTCCCACACGTCCATGAAGGACAGCGGCCCCGACGCGTCGGCACCGACGCCGTGCACCGGCGCCCCCTTGGGACGCAGCGTCGAGAAGTCGTAGCCGATGCCGCCGCCCTGCTGCATGGTCAGCGCCGCTTCGCGCAGGTGGCTGAAGATCGCGCCCAGGTCGTCGTCGATCCGCCCCATGACGAAGCAGTTGAACAGCGTCACCGAACGCCCGGTGCCCGCCCCCGCCAGGATGCGGCCGGCCGGCAGGAACTGGAAGTCGCCCAGCGCGTCGCGAAAGATGCCGGCCCAGTGTTCGGGCGCCGACTCGGACACGGCGAGAGCCTCGGCGACACGCGTCCAGGTTGCCGCGATGGATTTGTCCACAGGGGCCCCGTCCGGCGTCTTGAAGCGGTACTTCATGTCCCAGATCTGCTGGGAAATCGCGGCGATGCCCGACATGTGCCCTCCTTCCCGGATCCCAGGGCCGGCGGAAGCATCGCCGGGTGGGCGGGAATTGTTTGGAATTCCAACCGCTTGCCTCCCCATCTTGAAAGAGTTGGGGGCGGGATGGGAAGGGGCAAGCGGCGGTTCCCGCTTTGTTTCCAGGCGCCGCGTCCAGCCGGCCACACCGGCGGGCGTTCGCGGGGTGGCGCCCATCCCGTTGGACGAACGCGATTCCCACAGCCTTATCCACACCCGCCCTTCTCAAGGGGTGGGGGACACCGCCGGAACAGGCGAATCCACGGGTGGGCGCACCGTCGCCGGGCCGCCGGCGGCGACGACGAGGCGGTCGGTGGCCGCCTCCAGCCGGTTTTCCAGTTCGCTCATGGCCTCCTGCCGGGGCAGGCCGGCGGGGATCGCCGGCAGGATCTCCACCACGATGGTTCCCGGCCGTTTGATGAAGGCGCGCCGGGGCCAGTAGAGCCCGGCGTTGAGCGCCACCGGCACGATGGGAACGCCGAGATGTTCGTACAGCACGCCGACGCCGACGCGGTAGTTGCGGTAGACGCCCGGCGCCACCCGCGTGCCCTGCGGGAAGATGACGATCGGGCGGCCCTCGTCGCGCACGGGCTTGGAGTTCTCGATCAGCGAGGCCAGCGCGCGGCCGCGCGCGCCCCGGTCGACGGCGATCATGCGCGACTTCTTCGCGTACCAGCCCCAGGTCGGAATCCAGGTCAGCTCGCGCTTCAGCACGACGGCCGGGTCGTCGACGATGAGGTGCAGCTTCATCGTCTCCCACGCCGACTGGTGCTTGGCGGCAAGGATGTAGGAGCCGCCGCGCGGCAAATTCTCCCGCCCGCGCACCTCGAAGTGCAGATCGAGGATGGTGCGCTCCATCCAGGCGATGGAGCCGAGATACCAGCGCACCACCGCCATCATGCGGTCGCGCGGCAGCAAGAGCATCCACAGGAGGCCCACGCACATCAGCGCGGTCCACACAATGAAGGCGACGTTGAAGATGAGGGAGCGGAGGAAGATCATGGCCGGAACGTGTCAGGATTCGAGGGATTTCTCAAGCCAGTAGCGCAGCACCACCGCCAGGTACTTGCTGTACTCGGTGACCAGCAGGCTGGCGGTGCCGCGGTGCAGCCACCAGTCGGCGAGCTGGACGGTCGGCGAGACCACCGGGTGCGGCACCACCGCCACCTCCGGCATCGCCATGCGGAACTCCAGCAGGCTGCGGCGCATGTGGTAGTTGGCGGTGACGAGGCGAAGCGAGGTGTAGCCCTGCTCGCTCATCCAGCCTTCCGTCTCGTAGGCGTTGCCCAGGGTGCTGTCGGCGGCGTAGCCCAGCACGATGCAGCATTCCACGTCGTCCGGCGCCTGACGCGACAGCCGCAGAAGCTCGCGCACGTCGACGCCCTCGTAGACGCCGGAGACGAACAGCTTGCGCGCGGCCCCCGCGGCCAGCAGCTTCAGCCCGGTGCTCAGCCGTTCGCTGCCGCCGGTCAGCACGACGATGGCGTCGGTGCGCCGCAGGGCTGCGGCGTCCGCGCCCGGCGGTTCCTCGCGCGGGATGGTGGAGACGAACCACACCAGCCCGCCGGCCCAGACCAGCGCCAGAACGGCCAGCGCTGCGGCGGCGCGGCCCAGCGCCCGCGCCACACTCCCGTCGCGTCGGCCGAACGCCCTTGCCATCGCTCAGCGCCCCGCGTTCACGGCATGGTCTCCAGCGTGCGCAACACGGTCCGCCGCGCGGTGAGCACCGCCAGCCCGCACGCCGTCAGCGGCACAACGGCGAGCAGCAGCCACTGCCACGGCGCCAGCGTCACGTCCGGCAGCAGGCTGGCGCTCAGCCCGCCCGCCGCGCGGTGCACGCCGACCAGCGTGGCGACCGCGAGCCCCAGCCCGCCCAGGCCGCCGCGCAGGCACAGCCCCAGCACGTGCGACTCGAATTGCAGGGAAACGTAGCGGTCGGTGGCGCCCATCAGGTGCAGCAGCTCCACCACGTGCCGGTGGATGGCGAGCCCGGCGCGCACGGCGAACACCACCGACGTCACGGCGGCGCCGGCGACCAGCACCATGACGCCCAGCGCGGCGACCTGGATGGCGCGGGCGAAGCCGCGCAGGTCGGACAGCCAGGTGGCGTGGTCGTCCACCGCGACGCCGGGCGCCGCGGCCTTCAGCCGGGCGGCGAGGGCGGCGACGTCGATGGTGCCGGCGGTCTCCACGTCGATCACGGTGGGCACCGGCAGCAGCGGGTCGCCGGCCGCCTCCTTGCCCAGCCAAGGCTCGATCAGGCGCGACGTCGCCTCGGCCGACAGCGGCGTGGCGCCGCGCACGCCGGGGGTGCCGCGCAGGATGGCCAGGGTGGTCTCCACCCGCTCGGCCAGCGGGGCGACTCCCGGCTCGACCAGCGGCACGACCTGCACCGTGATGCCGCCGGCCAGCCCGCTCTCCCAGCGCTCGGCCATGCCCGAGACGATCATGAAGCCGGCCAGCGCCAGCGTGGCGAGGTAGACCATGACCGCCGTGATCCAGGCGACGAAGCGCCCGGTCGGGTCCATGGCCAGCGGCAGGTCGAAGCGTTTGCGCAGCATGGGCCCCGGTCCCCTCACGCCCAACGCTGCGCGGCGCCCGGCAGCACGTGCAGCCGGCCGTTTTCCAGGTGCAGGCGCGGGTGGTCGAAGCGGTGGATCAGCGCCTCGTTGTGGGTGGCGATGACCACGGTGGTGCCCAGCTTGTGCAATTCCTCGAACAGATAGAGCAGGCGCATGCCGATGCCGTCGTCGACGTTGCCGGTCGGCTCGTCGGCCAGCAGCAGGCGCGGCCGGTTGATGACCGAGCGGGCGATGGCGACGCGCTGCTGCTGCCCGCCCGACAGGGTGGAGGGGCGCGCGTCCAGGTGATTTCCCAGGCCCACCCAGCGCAGCAGTTCCGTGCAGTGCTCCACCACGTCGTGTTCGGGGGCGCCGGCCATGCGCAGCGGCAGCGCCACGTTGTCCAGCGCCGACAGGTGGTCGAGCAGCTGGAAGTCCTGGAACACCACGCCGATCTGGCGGCGCAGTTCGGGCAGGCCGTCGCGCCCGGTGCGCGAAATGTCGCGGTCGAACACGGTGATCAGCCCGCGCGACGGGCGGTGCGACAGATACATCAGCTTCAGCAGCGACGATTTGCCCGCACCGCTCGCCCCGGTGAGGAAGTGGAACGATCCGGGCGGCAGCGTGAAGGTAATGTCGCGCAGCACCTCCGGGCCCGTGCCGTACCGCAGGCCGACGTTCTCGAAGCGAATCACGATCTCACCCATGCCGCCGGACGGGCGGCCTCACCGTTCGCAAAAGCCCTTCCGGGTGCGCAGAATGCACGCTCCGGGGCCGGCCGTCCACCACGCACCGTTCGGGAACCGACAAGCGCGAGCGGGGCCCTTCCTTGCGTCATAGCCGACAAGTTCCTATAAGGACTCTGCCAATTTCCGTGACCGCGGCCGCCCCCGATGATCATCACCTGCCCGACCTGCTCCACGCGGTACACCGTCGCCGATTCGGCGGTTGGGCCGGGTGGGCGCAAGGTGCGCTGCATCAGCTGCGGCCACATCTGGTTCCAGACGCCCCCCGCCGACGACCGCACGCGGCTGGCCGAGGATGCGGCGAGCGAACTGCGCACCGCGCTCGCCATGCCCCAGCGCAAGGACAAGCCGGCGGGCGGCCGGAAGAACCGCGGCTCGCTGGCCGGCTGGGCGGCGTTCGGCATGGTGGTGGCGGCGCTGGTCGCCGCCGGCTATCTGGGGCGTGCGCGGATCGTCCACCTCTGGCCGCCGGCCGCCCTGCTGTACGAGATGGCCGGACTCGCCGTCGAGCCGCCGGGGGCGGGACTCCAGCTCCAGAACGTTCGGTCCGAACAACGGCTCGACAACGGGGTGACCCTGCTGGTGGTCGAGGGGCAGATCATCAACGTGTCCGACGCCGAGCGCATCGTGCCGAAGGTGCGCGCGGTGTCCGTGGGCTTTGACCGCAAGCCGGTGCAGAGCTGGACCATCGACGTCTCCTCGCCGCTGCTGCTGCCCGGCGAGATCGCCACCTTCCACTCCACCCAGCGCGACCCCGGCGCCGTTGCCGAAGTGATGATCACCTTCGTGGGGGGGTGTGGTCTTTACTCCCTCCCCCGCCTCCGGCGGGGGAGGGAAGCCCGCGTAAGCGGGCAGGGTGGGGGCCGGTTGTTGCGGGACGACAGGCGCGCCCTAGTCCGCAACGCATGCCGTCCCGAAAGACCTTGCCCCCACCCTCCCAAGCTTCGCTTGGGTCCCTCCCTCCCCCGGCAGGGCCGGGGGAGGGGCTGAAGGTCAAAATTGCTTCAGCAGGCGGTCGATGTACTCGCGCTCGGGCACCGGGCGGTCGAACTGGCCGGAGCGGCGTCGCAGCTCGTCCAGGATCTCGCGGGCGCGCTGGAGGTCGGACTGCTCGGGGATCTTCACGTCGTGGCCGTCGACCTGACCCATGCCCGGCGGGGGCCGGCCGAGGGGATCGCGGCCGCGGCCGACGCGGCCCGGCTCGCGCCCGTCCGGATTGGCGCCGGGCTGCATGCCCATCATCTGCTGCATGAGCTGTTCGGCGTAGCTTTGCAGCCCCTGCTGGAGTTCGTCCATGGCCTGCGTCTGCGGCGGCACCGCGGCGCCCGGCTGGCCCTGCTGGAGCGCCTGACCGGCGTCGCGCATGGCGCGTTCGGCGCGGCCGAGCGGGCGGGGGATGTCGCCCATCATGTCGCCCATGCGCCGCATAATCTCGCCCAGCTGGCGGCGCAACGCCTCCTGCTGTTCGGCCTGCTGCTGCATCATCGGGCTGCCCGGCTGGCCCTGTTGCCCCTGCTGTCCCGGCTGGTTCCGGCCCTGCTGGCGTCCGCGCGGGTTCTGGGCGCCGGGCTGCTGGGGCATGCCCTGGCCGTTCATCTGCTCCTGCTGCTGGCGGAAGGACTGATCCAGCATCTGCTGCTGACGCTGCGCCAGCTCCTGCAGCTCGCGCATCATCTCCCACGCCTGATTCTGGCCCTGCTGCTGCTGTTGCGCCATGGCGCCGGCGCGCATGTTCTCCATCATCTGCTGGAGTTGCGAGAGCATCTGCCGGGCGGCGTCGCGGGCCCCGGTTTCGGCCATCTGGCGCATCTGCTCCATCATCTGCTGGATGTCGTTGCGGTCCATCATGCGGTCGGCCAGTTCGGGCGGCACCTGCGGCAGCGTCTCGCCGCGCTCCATCGCCTCGCGCAGCTGCTGTTCCATGGCGTCCATGAAGCGGTCGAGGGCGGCCTGCAGCTCGTCCATCAGCCGCTTCAGCTCCTCGTCGGAGGCGTTGCGGTCCAGCGCCTCGGCCAGCCGTTGCTCGGCCTCGCGCAGGTCGCGTTCGGCCAGCGACAGGCCGCCGTCCTCGATGCGCAGCGCCGTTTCCCACAGCAGCTTCTGCAGCTCGGCCACGGCTCCGTCGCCCTCGTCCAGCAGAAGGCGGGCGACGGCGGTGCGCAGCGCCAGGAACACCACGATGTCGCCCTGGTACTGGCCCGGCCGCGCCGACAGGTCGGACAGGGCGCGGGCCACGTCCATGCGCGCGTCCCTGGGGCGGAGCGTCAGCTTCTTGCGCTCCTCGACGATGGCGCGGGCGACGGGGTGGTTGAACACCCGTTCGGGCAGCACCATCGCGAAATCCTCGGTGCTGCCGGTCTGGCCGGCGCCGTCCGTCGCGGTCAGGCGCAGGGTCACCGGGATGCCGGCCCAGGGGTGCGCCGTCAGGTCGTTGAAGCTGGCGTTGCGCGCCTCCTTGGGCCGCACGCCGGGCAGCGCCAGCGGCAGTTCGATCGGTGTGCGGTCGAGCGCCGCGTCGGCGTGCGCCTCGTCCAGCCGCACCGTACCCGTCACCGTGACCAGCCCATAGTCGTCCTGCGCCGTGTAGTCGATGCGCAGCGCGCCGCGCTCGCTCTTGGCCGGCGGGCTGGCGAAGGCGACGCTTGGCGGCTGGTCGGGGACGACGGTGATCGGCCAGGAGCCCAGCGTGCCGCCGCCCTGCACCACGGCGATGCGGTTGCCGCCCTCGACCGGGCGCTGGATCTGGAAGGTGGTGGAATCCACCGTCTCGAACGGCACCGCTTCGCCGCCCAGCTCCAGCCGGGGCGCGCTGCCGCCGCCGGTGACGCGGCCCAGCACGAGGCTGCCGCGCGGCACGGACACCGGCTGGTCGGCCGTGGCGGCGCGCGCCTGTCCCTGCG
>DASWVP010000338.1:0-3084 GCA_036401175.1 Azospirillum sp.
CAGTGGATACGATGATCTCACGCTTCCCCAGAACGGCTCTGAGGGTGAGGGGGACGGCGAGGCGAAGGCAGTAGATGCCGGACGGCCGGCGCTTCAGATTCTGCATGCACACTTTCTGTATCAGTGTGCTGTAGCTGAAGGTCAAAAATCGCTTTTGTTTAATGCAATCATGAACTTAGCGAGACCTGGAGCGGGCGATGGGAATCGAACCCACGTCTTGAGCTTGGGAAGCTCAGGTCCTGCCATTGAACGACGCCCGCGGGACAGCCGCGATTATGTCATCCCGGCGGCGTCGCCGCCGACGCGCAACCACGCCGAGACCGAAGGGACGGCCGCCGCGAGGCGCCGTCCCTTCTCCATGCGGGCGGACCGCTCAGCCGCCTTCGGCCTCGTGGCGCCGGTCGGCCGGATTCGGCCGCCACTGCTGCGACGCGTCGTTGAAGCTGCCGGCGGTTTCGGCACGCCGCTCGACGGCGTCGGCCGTGCGCACGATGGCGCCCTTGTTCTCCTGCGCCTTGCCGTACCACTTGCGCAGGATCTCCGCCGCCGTCTCGCGGCCGCCCAGGCCGAAGGCGAGGCCGGTGCCCAGGGCGATGGCGCCGACGAAGGCCATGAAGAGGGTGTTCACCAGCGCCGTGGCGATGCCGATCTGATTGACGGCGACCACGATCGCGAACGCCCAGACCATTACCGACGCCAGCTTGGCGAGGAAGTGGGCGTTGGTCAGACCGCCTTCGGAGGCGGCGCCGCGCACCAGGTTGCTGAGCGCCCGCGCGGCCAGGCCGCCGATCACCAGGACCACCAGCGCGACGACGAGGTTCGGCAGCCACATCAGGAACTCCTGCAACACTTCGGACACCGCCGGCAGCCCGAGGGCGTCGAACGCCACCACCAACGCGATCAGTCGCACGAACCATTTGACGACCAGGCCGATCATGCCGGCCGGGTCGGTGCTCATCTGCATCTTCTCGACGAAGTCGGCGAGACCGGCTCGCGCGGCTAGTTCGTTGAAGCGGATGGCGCGCAGGATCGCCGCGACGCCTTTCTCGATGAGGCTGGCGATGAACCAGCCGGCGATCAGGATGACGAGGAAGCCGAGGACCTTGGGAATCGCCGAGAAGAACATCGCCAGGGCCGCGGCCAGGGACGTCATCAGGGCAGAACTCCATTCGGTGATTTCTGCTGGCAGGGGGTACTCCGGTGTTGGTGTTGGACGCGCGGCGGCCGCCGCGTCCCGCACTCTCGTGCCTGGCACCGGAGCGAAAAGTCAGCGGGCGCTGGCGCCCGCTGTAGGAGCGCGCCACGGCGGGCGCGCGCTGGCTGAGGCAGCCTTACTTCAGGATGTCACCCACGCAGAGGTACTTCATCTCCACGTATTCCTCCATGCCATGGCTGGATCCTTCGCGGCCCAGCCCGGACTGCTTCACGCCGCCGAACGGCACGTGCTCGGTGGCGATGATGCCGACGTTGATGCCGACCATGCCGTATTCCAGCGCCTCGCTGACGCGGAAGATGCGGCCCACGTCGCGGCTGTAGAAGTAGCTCGCCAGGCCGAACTCGGTGTTGTTCGCCGCCTGGATCGCTTCCTGCTCGGTCTTGAACTTGAAGACGGGGGCCAGCGGACCGAAGGTCTCTTCCTTCGCGCAGAGCATGTTGCCGGTGGCGTCGGCGATCACCGTGGGCTGGAAGAACTGCCCTTGCAGCTTGGTGCCGCCGACCACCACCTTGCCGCCCTTGGCGACGGCATCGGCGACGTGGCGCTCGACCTTCTCGACGGCCGCGTCCTCGATCAGCGGACCTTGCACCACGCCGTCCTCGAAGCCGTTGCCGACCTTCAGCGCGGAGACCTTGGCCGAGAACTTCTGCACGAACTGGTCGTACACGCCTTCCTGGACGTAGATGCGGTTGGCGCACACGCAGGTCTGGCCGGCATTGCGGTACTTGCTGGCCATGGCGCCTTCGACGGCGGAGTCGATGTCGGCATCGTCGAACACGATGAACGGCGCGTTGCCGCCCAGTTCCAGGCTGAGCTTCTTGACGGTGGGGGCGCTCTGCGCCATCAGGATCCGGCCCACTTCCGTGGACCCGGTGAAACTGATGTGGCGCACGACGTCGCTGGCGCAGAACACCTTCCCGACGGCGATGCTGTTGGGGCCGTCGGCCGTGATCATGTTCAGCACGCCGGCCGGGATGCCGGCGCGGATCGCCAGTTCAGCCGTGGCCAGCGCGGTGAGCGGTGTCAGCTCGGCCGGCTTGATGATCACCGGGCAGCCGGCGGCGAGCGCCGGCGCGACCTTGCGGGTGATCATGGCCAGCGGGAAGTTCCACGGCGTGATGGCCGCGCACACACCGATCGGCTGGCGCAGCACCAGCAGGCGCCGGTTGTTGTCGAACTGCGGCAGGGTTTCGCCGTTGACGCGCTTGGCTTCCTCGGCGTACCACTCGACGAAGCTGGCGCCGTAGGCGACCTCGCCCTTGGCCTCCGGGAACGGCTTGCCCTGTTCGGCGGTCATGATGCGGCCCAGGTCTTCCTGGTTGGCCATGAGCAGGTCGTACCACTTGCGCAGGATGATGCTGCGCTCCTTGGCGGTCTTGCTGCGCCAGGCCGGCCACGCCGCGTTGGCCGCTGCGATCGCCGCCTCGGCCTCCTTGGGGCCCAGGTTGGCGACGTCGGCCAGCTTGTTGCCGTTGCTGGGGTCGTGCACCTCGAAGCGCGCGCCGCCCTTGATCCACTCGCCGTTGATCAGGGCGTCGGTCTTCAGGAGGGTGGGGTCCTTGAGGAGGGAGAGGGGGGAAGTCTTCATGTCCATGGCGCGGATCTCCGGGGCTGCGAAAGAAGGTGGCGGGGCGGGGGACGCCAGCCAGCCATCGAGCATAGCAAGTTGCGCCGTCCCTGCCGGCAGTCGGGAACGGCCGAAAACCTATAATGAAAAGTTCCGCTGGATCAAGCATTTGCGCGCGTTTTCGCCGCCCGGCCGCGCGCTGCCCGAAGCCCCCCATGAGCACTCCGAAATTCACCGTCGCCGACATCCGCAAGACCTTCCTGGATTTCTTCGCGTCCAAGGGCCACACCGTGGTCGCCTC
>DASWVP010000339.1:0-16504 GCA_036401175.1 Azospirillum sp.
CGCCGCCCGGCGGGCGCGGCGGCACGACCAGCGTCCGGTGACCCCGCCGCGCCTCCTCCGGCAGCAGGGCGACGAAGGCGCCTTCCAGGTCCGCCGCGCGCAGGCGGGCCTTCACCTCGGCCGGGGTGCCGTCGGCCAGCAGGCGGCCGGCGTGCATCATCAGCACACGGTCGAAACGCTCCGCCTCGTCCATGTAGGAGGTGGCGACCAGAACCGTCATGCCCGGCCGGCCGGCGCGGATGCGCTCGATCAATTCCCAGAACTGGCGGCGCGACAGCGGGTCCACGCCGGTCGTCGGCTCGTCCAGGATCAGCAGGTCGGGGTCGTGCAGCAGCGCGCAGCACAGCCCCAGCTTCTGCTTCATCCCGCCCGACAGCTTGCCGGCCAGCCGGTCGGGGAAGGGGGCAAGGCCGGTGGCGGCCAGCAGGTCGGCGATGCGCGCGGCGCGGCGCGCGGCGTCCAGGCCGAACAGGCGGCCGAAGAACTCCAGATTCTCGCGCACGCTGAGGTCGCCGTACAGGTTGCGCCCCAGCCCCTGCGGCATGTAGGCGACGCGGGTCTGCAAGGCGGCCCGGCCGCGAGCGCTGCGCACGTCGGTGCCCAGCACCGTCATCGTGCCGTCCTGCAGGCGCTTGGCCCCGGCGATCAGGCCGAACAGCGTCGACTTGCCCACCCCGTCCGGCCCGATCAGCGCGACGCTCGCCCCCGCCGGCAGGCAGAGCGCCACGCCGTCCAGCGCCATGGTGCCGCCGTAGCGGTGGCGCACGCCCTCGACCTGGACGGCGGCCGGGGCCGTCATGATTGCGGCGCCCCCGGCACCGCCGCCGCCCGCGTCAGGCGCGATTCCAGCCAGTCCGGCCAGACGGCGGCGGCATCCAGCTTGACGTAGGCGACGCCGGTGATGCCGGTCTTCACCCGCTCGATGTACCGGGTGACCAGCGCCTCGGGGATGCGGGCCTTGACGCGGAACATCATGCGGTCGCGCTCGGACCGGGTCTCCACCTGCTTGGGCGTGAACTGCGCGCGCGGCGCCACGAAGGACACCGACGCCGGCACCGCGAGCTCGGGCAGCGCGTCCAGCAACAAGCGCGCCTCCGCCCCCAGCGCCAGCGGCCCCACCTGATCGGTCGGCAGGAAGAAGGTCATGTGGACGTTGGAAAGGTCGAGCAGCGTGACGACCTTGCCGCCCGCCGCCAGCACCTCGCCCGGTTCCGCCAGCCGGTAGAGCACGCGGCCCTTGCGCGGCGCCGTCAAGGTGCCGTCGGCTACCAGTTCCTGCAACCGTTCCACCTCGGCCACGGCGGCGCCGATGGCTTCCCCGGCGTTGTCGCGGTGGCTGCGCGCGGCGTTCAGCGCGGCGTCCGCCGTGCGGCGCTGGTTGCGCGCCTGATCGACGCGCTGCTGGGAGACATGGCCCTTGCCGTACAGCACAAGCGCGCGTTCCAGCTCCTTGGCGGCGAAATCGGCTTCGCTTTCGCGCTGGGCGACGACGGCCTCGGCTTCGGCCCGCGCCTGCCGGGCCTGGCGCAATTGCGCCTGACCGGCGCGCAACTGCGCCTGCAGGTCGCCGATGTCCAGGCGGGCGATCACCGCGCCGGCCTCCACGAGGTCGCCCTCCTCCACCGTCACCTCGGCCACGCGGGCGGCGTATCGGGTGGCGACGTCGATCTCGTTGGCCTCGATCCGGCCATTGCCGGACACGATTCCGGCCGACAGGCGGCGCGTCTGCATGGCCTCCCAGCCGAAGTACGCACCCGCTGCGGCGAGGATCAGGACGAGGGCGGCGATGATGAAAGGTCTCGGTTTCACGGCCGTTCTCCTGAACCGGCGGCCGTTGGGCGGAGGCGGTGGGATGCGCGGAGGGTACAGCCGTGCAACCGGCCGGCTGCCAACGGGCCCTGGTCACGATGGGACCACGAAGGGTTCGATTATTTCAACCCCCTGCCGTCAGCCAGTCAAGCGGACGCAGTGACGCGGGCCGCAACGCACCCCAGCCGCGTGCCGGGCGCATGGAACCGGGGCCGGCCCTTCGTAGGTTGGGTTGAGCGCCAGCGAAAACCCAACACGCCCCGCACAGCGAACACGTTGGGTTTTGCGGCTGACGCCTCAACCCAACCTACGGCCGCCGGTCGCCGCCGTCGACGCGGAACCAGCGGAAGCCGTAGGCGCGCAGGTCGATGGCCTCGCCCGGCTCCGGATACGGGTCATCCCCCGCGATCTCGACCAGCCGGCCGCGCTCGTCCTTGTCGAGGGCGAGCGTCACCGACAGCTCCCGGTCGGACAGGTTGTTCAGCACGACGACGCTCTCGCGCCCGTCGCAGCGGTGGGCGAGGACGGCGGGCTGGTCGGTGTCCAGGATCGTCGTCCGGCCCGTGCCGATCTCCTCGCAGCTCCGCCGGACGCGGATCAGCCGCTCGATGCGGTTGAGCAGCGAGTTGGGATCGAGCCGCTGGGCCTGCACGTTGACCCGCTCGTACCCGCAGGGGCCACCGCCGATCACCGGGCGCACGAGCTGATCGGCCGGCGCGGTGGAGAAGCCGCCGTTGGCGTCGTTCGACCACTGCATGGGCGTGCGCACCGCCAGACGCTCCTTCAGCGACAGATCGTCCCCCATGCCGATCTCGTCGCCATAGCGGATGACCTGCGCACCGGGCAGACTGAAGCTCAGGCTGTGCGCCATCAGGATGCGCCGCGGGTCGTTGCCCAGCATGGGGGCGAGCCGGCGCCGGATGCCGCGGTCGTAGAGCTGCATGCACGGGTCCGGCCCGAAGGCGGCGTAGACCTCCCGCCGTTCCGCGTCGCTCAGCCGGCCCAGGTCCTGCTCGTCGTGCAGGCGCAGGAACTGCGCCCATTGCGTGTGGCGCGGGATCGGCGGTAGGTCGCGCAGCGCCTTTGCCAGCGGCGCCGCCTCCCCGCGAGCCAGCGCCAGATAAAGCTGCTGGTTGACCAGGAAGTTGAACAGCATGTGCATGCGGTGGCCGCCGCCGAAATACTCGCCGATGCGATCGGCCGTGACGTTGGCCTCGGCCAGCATGATGGCGTCGCCCCGGCGCCAGGACAGGAAGGTCTGCATCTCCTCCAGGAACTCGAACAGCGCGTTGCCCTGCGGCCCCTCGCCGCTGGTCAGCTCGATCAGGAACGGCGCGGCGTCGACGCGGAAGCCGGACACGCCCAGTTCCGTCCAGAAGCCCATGATGCGCAGGATCTCGTCGCGGACATCCGGATTGGCGATGTTGAGGTCGGGCTGGTGGCAGAAGAAGCGGTGGAAATAGTAGGCCTGCGCCTGCTCGTTCCAGGTCCAGGTGGTTTCCTGCACGCCGGGGAAGACCATGCCCTGGTCGGCGTCGGCCGGCCGTTCCTTCGACCAGATGTAGAAATCGCGGAAGCGCGAGTCGGGATCGGCGCAGGCCGCCTTGAACCACGGGTGTTCGGCCGAGGTGTGGTTGACCACCAGATCGATGATCAGGCGGATGCCGCGATCCTTCAGCGCGTGCGTGAAGGCGACGAAGTCGCCCAGCGTGCCCAGGCGCGGGTCCACCGTGTAGAAATCCGCCACGTCGTAGCCGTCGTCGAGATTCGGCGAGGGCTGGAACGGCTGCAGCCACACGCAGGTGACGCCCAGCGTCTCCAGATGGTCCAACCGGTCGGTCAGGCCCCGGAAATCGCCGATCCCGTCGCCGTCGCCGTCCATGAAGGTTTCGACGTCCAGGCAGTAGATGACCGCGTTCTCGAACCACATGACCGACCTCCCCCAGAATTTGGAAGAGTCAACCCCGCGGCGCCCGACTTGTGCCCCGGCACGGTCAGGAGAAGGTCACGGCGGACGGCCGGCCCGGCAGGTCCAGTTCGGCCTGGACGGGCGCGCAGCGGCTGATCACCGTGCCGCGCCGCAGCACGAACAGGCGCGCCGCGCGGGTGCGGATCGCCGCCACCGGGTCGGCGGCCTGCAACACCACCAGATCGGCGTGGCACCCCGGCTTCAGCCCATAGCCGTCCAGATGCAGGAGTTTCGCCGGGTTCTCCGTCACCGCACGGAAGCACGCGGTGATGCCGTCGCTGCCGGTCATCTGCGCCACGTGCAGGCCCATGTGCGCGACCTCCAGCATGTCGCCGGAGCCCAGCGGGTACCACGGGTCCATCACGCAGTCGTGCCCCAGCGCCACCGTCAGCCCGGCGGCCATCAGTTCCGGCACCCGCGTCATGCCCCGGCGCTTGGGGTAGGTGTCGTGGCGGCCCTGCAGGACGATGTTGATCAGCGGGTTGCTGATCACCCCCAGGTCCGCCTCCGCCATCAGCGGGATCAGCTTGGAGACGTAGTAATTGTCCATGGAGTGCATGGAGGTGAGGTGCGAGCCCGTCACCCGCCCCTGCATGCCCAGCCGCTGCGTCTCGTACGCCAGCGTCTCGACATGGCGGGACAGCGGGTCGTCCGTCTCGTCGCAGTGCATGTCCACCAGCAGCCCGCGCTCGGCAGCGATCCCGCACAGCAGCGCCACCGAGGCGGCGCCGTCCGCCATGGTGCGCTCGAAGTGCGGAATGCCGCCCACCACGTCCACGCCCATGTCCAGCGCCCGCGTCAGCAACTCCACCGCGCCGGGCGCGCGCAGCACGCCGTCCTGCGGGAAGGCGACCAGTTGCAGGTCGAGGTAGGGGGCGACGCGCTTCTTCACCTCCAGCAGCGCTTCCACCGCCAGCAGGCGCGGGTCGCAGACGTCGACGTGGCTGCGGATCGCCAGCAGGCCGCGCGCCACCGCCCAGTCGCAGTAGGCCAGCGCCCGCTCGACGATCGCGTCCTGCACCAGCGTCGGCTTCAGCTCGCCCCACAGCGCGATGCCCTCCAGCAGCGTGCCGGAGCGGTTGACGCGCGGGATGCCGTAGCTGAGCGTCGAATCCATGTGGAAATGCGCGTCCACGAAGGGCGGCGTGACCAGCCGCCCGGTGGCGTCGATCTCCGCACCCGTGTCGCCCGCAAGGTTGGGCTGCAAAGCGGCGATGCGCCCCTCGCGGATGCCGATGTCCACGCCGGTGCGACCGTCCGGCAGGGTGGCGCGGCGGATGACCAGATCGAACATCAGCGTTCTCCTTTCCGATACGGCACCATCAGGGCGCGCGGATAGGCGGCGCGGCGCGCTACCAGGACCAGCGCCAGGATGCTCAACAGATACGGCAGCATGAGGAACAGCTGATAGGGCAGCACGCCGCCGGCGATCTGCTGCAAGCGCAGCTGGAAGGCGTCGAACGCCGCGAACAGCAGCGCCCCCAGCAATGCCTTGCCCGGCCGCCAGGAGGCGAAGACGACCAGCGCCACGCAGATCCAGCCGCGCCCGTTCACCATGTTGAAGAAGAAAGCGTTGAAGGCCGACAGCGTCAGGAACGCCCCGGCCAGCGCCATGAGCGCGCTGCCCGCCATCACCGCGCCCATGCGCACGGCCGTGACGTTCAGCCCCTGCGCCTCGGCGGCGGCCGGGTTCTCGCCCACCATCCGCACCGCCAGCCCGACCGGCGTGCGGTACAGCGCGTACGCGACGACGGCCACCAGCGCGAAGGCCAGATACGTCAGCGGCGTCTGCGCCAGCGGCCCCGGCAGGTCCAGCGGCTGGAACGGCACGATCGTCGGCGGCGTGCTGGCCTGCGGCAGCACCAGCCGGTAGACGAAGTACGACAGGCTGGTGCCCAGCAGCGTGACGCCGATCCCCGCCACATGCTGCGACAGACCCAGCGGCACGGTCAGCGACGCGTGCAGCAGCCCCATCAGCGCCCCGCACGCCGCCGCCACCAGCACGCCGGTCCACAGGTCGGCCCCCTGGTACACCGCCATCCAGCCGGCCATGGCGCCCAGCACCATGATCCCCTCGATGCCCAGGTTCAGCACCCCGGCGCGCTCGCACAGCAACTCGCCCAGCGTGCCCAGCACATAGGGCGTGGCGATGCGCAGCACCGCCGTCCAGAACGCCGCCGAGACGAGGACATCAAGAATCTCCATCCCTCACCCCCGCCGCAGGCGATAGCGCGCCAGCAGCCCGGCCACCAGCATGCACAGCAGGCTGGCGGAAACGAGCACGTCGGCGATGTAGTTGGGCACGGGCATGGTGCGGCTCATGGCGTCGGCGCCGACGAAGATGCCGGCGATGAACAGCGCCGCGCCGACCACGCCCAGCGGGTGCAACTGCGCCAGCATGGCGACGACGATCCCGCTGTAACCGAACCCCGGCGACAGGTCGAGCGTGAGATAACCCTTGAGCCCCGCGACCTCCGCCGCCCCGGCCAGCCCGGCCAGCCCCCCGGACAGCAGCGCCGTGCGCAGCATGACCCGCGTCACCGGCATGCCGGCAAAGGCCGCCGCGCGCGGGTTGGCGCCCACGGCGCGGTTCTCGTAGCCCCAGATCGTGCGCGTGTCGACCAGCCACAGCAGCACCGCCAGCGCCAGCGCGATGACCAGCCCGGCGTGCAGGCGCGTGCGCGCCACCAGCTTCGGCAGCTCCGCCGCCTCGACCACCGGCGCCGACTGCGGCCAGCCCATGCCCATGGGGTCCTTCAAGGCGCCCTCCAGCAGCATGGAGACGAACAGCAGCACGACGAAGTTCAACAGCAGCGTCGTCACCACCTCGTCCACGCCGAAGCGCACCTTCAGCACCGCCGGCCCCAGCAGCGTCACCCCGCCGGTCAGGGCGCCGCCCAGCAGCACCACCGGCAGCAGCAGCCAGACCGGCAGGTCCAGCACCCCACCGCCCAGCACCACGGCGGCCAGCGCGCCCATGTACAGTTGCCCCTCCGCGCCGATGTTCCACAGCCGGGTGCGGAACGCGACGGCGGCGGCAAGCCCGGTGAGGATCAGCGGCGTCGCCCGCGTCAGCGTCTCGGTCAGCGCGAAGCGCGAGCCCACGGCCCCCTCGACCAGCAAACCATAGGCGCGCAGCACCGGCGCCCCGCTCCACGCCACCAGCAGCGCGCACAGGACCAGCGCCGCCAGCACCGCGCCCACCGGCGCCAGGATGCGGACGGACAGCGGCACGTGGGTGCGCGGTTCAAGCCGCATGGGGTTCACATTCTTTCATCATCCCCGCCATCTTTTGGCCGTCATCCCCGCGCAGGCGGGGATCCATGCTTTCCACCGCGCGGCTGAGACGGGTGGATCCCCGCCTGCGCGGGGATGACGGGATTGGCAGGGCTCGGGACCCTTGCATGGATGCCATCCACGTCATGCGACTTCCCCCACCATCTCCGACAAAACCTCCCAATGGCCGGCCATCAGCAGGCCGAGTTGGCGGACCGACACGCGGTCGTGCGGCAACAGCGGCGTCAGCCGGCCGTGATAGGCCACGGCGATGCAGTC
Source organism: Azospirillum sp. (assembly GCA_036401175.1). Lineage (GTDB taxonomy): Bacteria > Pseudomonadota > Alphaproteobacteria > Azospirillales > Azospirillaceae > Azospirillum. Next base: position 7,334 of record DASWVP010000339.1, read on the forward strand.
GGCCAGCGCCAGGATCTCGTCCAGATCCTCGGAAATCAGCAGCACCCCCGCCCCCGCCGCGCGCGCCTCCAGCAGCCGGCCGTGCACGTAGGACACCGCGCCGACGTCCAGCCCGCGCGTCGGCTGGCTCGCCAGGATCAGGTCCGGCCCACAGGCCAGCGTGCGGCCGAGGATCAGCTTCTGCATGTTGCCCCCCGACAGCAGTTGCGTGCGCGCGTCCGGCCCCGGACAGCGCACGTCGAAGGCGCGGATCACTTCCTCCGCCATGCGCCGGGCGGCACCCCGCTTCAGCACGCCCCAGCGGGAATAGGCCGGGTCGCGGTAACGCTCGGCGATCAGGTTCTCCCACACCGTCATGGAGCCGACGAGGCCGGCGGCGTGCCGGTCCTCCGGGATGCGGGCGACGCCGCGCCGCACCATGGCCGCCGGATCGGCCGCGCTCACCGGCGATCCCAGCAGCGCCAGCGTGCCGCCGTCCGGCACGATCAGCCCGCTGACGAGGTCGGCCAGCGCCGTCTGCCCGTTGCCGGACACCCCGGCGATGCCGACGATCTGGTGCCGGCGCACGGTCAGGTCGGCCGCGTCCACATGGGGCCGGCCGTGGCCGGAGCGGACGGTGACGCCCCGCATCTCCAGCACCGGTTCCCCCGGCGCCATAGCGGTGGGCGTCGGCGGCTTGACCGCGCGCCCGACCATCAGCTCGGCCAGTTCCTCGCGGCTGGTGCTGGCCGTGGCGCGGGTGGCGACCAGCCGGCCGCCGCGCAGCACCGCCACCGTGTCGCTCACCGCGAAGACCTCGTGCATCTTGTGGCTGATGAAGACCACCGCCAGCCTCTCGGCCGTCAGACGGCGCAGCGTGTCGAACAGGCCGGCGGCCTCCTGCGGGGTCAGCACGGCGGTGGGTTCGTCGAGGATCAGGACGCGGGCGTCGCGGTACAGCGCCTTCAGGATCTCCACCCGCTGCCGCTCGCCCACCGACAGCGCGCCGACCGGCGCGTCCGGCCGCACCCCCAGCCCGAAGCGGTCGGCCAGTTCCAGCAGGCGCCGCCGCGCGGCGCCACGGTCCGACCACGCCCGCCACAGCGGCTCGGTGCCCGCCGCGACGTTGTCGAGCACCGACAGATTGTCGGCCAGCGTGAAGTGCTGGTGCACCATGCCGATGCCCGCATTCAGCGCCGCCCTGGGCGAGCCCGGCGGCAGCGGCGCCCCGAACGCCTCGACGCTTCCTTCATCGGCCACGTAATGGCCGAAGAGGATGTTCATCAGCGTGGTCTTGCCCGCGCCGTTCTCGCCCAGCAGCGCCAGCACCTCGCCCGCATGCAGCGTCAGCGAAATGCCGTCGTTGGCGACGAGAGCGCCGAAGCGCTTGGTGATGCCGGACAGGCGGAGGACGGGCGTCATGCAGGCGTCTTCAAAGGCAGGAAACAGTCCCTCCCCCAGCCCCGCTGGGGGAGGTTAGGTGGGGGCAACGGCCTGCCCGAGAATCCACGTAGGTTGGGTCGTGACCCAACACCCCCGCATCGCGGACACGTTGGGTTTTCGCTGGCGCCCAACCCAACCTGCGCGTGGATTCTCGAAATGGCCGTTGCCCCCACCCTCCCGCTGCGCGGGTCCCTGCCTCCCCCGCCGGAGGCGGGGGAGGGCAAGAAACCACTACATCGTCGATTTGGGCTCGGTGTCGTTGACCTTCACGGTGACCTTGCCGTCGCGGAGGTCCTGTTCGCGCTGCTTCACCTTCGCCATCACCTCGGCCGGGACCTTGCCCTCGAACGTGCCGAGCGGGGCGAGGCTGGAGCCGCCGTGCTTCATCAGGCTGTAGGGGCCGTAATCCTCGGCCTTGTAGGTGCCGGCCTTCACCGCCTTGATGGCGCGGTCCACCGACGGTTCCATGTGCCACAGCGCGCTGGCGACCACCGTATCCGGATACTGCGGCTGCGTGTCGATGACGTTGCCGATGGCCAGCACCTTGCGCTCCTTGGCCGCGTCGGAGACGCCGAAGCGTTCGGCGTACATCACGTCGGCGCCGCGGTCGATCATGGCGAACGCCGCCTCCTTGGCCTTGGGCGGGTCGAACCACGAGCCGATGAAGCTGACCGAGAACTTCACCGCCGGGTTCACTTCCTTCGCCCCCTCCATGAAGGCGTTCATCAGCCGGTTGACCTCCGGGATGGGGTAGCCGCCGACCATGCCGATCATGTTCGATTTGGTCATGGCCCCGGCGATCATGCCCGTCAGGTAGGCCGGTTCCTGGATGTAGTTGTCGAAGACCGAGAAGTTCGGCTCCTGAAGCGGGAAGCTGGAACCCATGACGAAGGCGGTCTTGGGATAGTCCTTGGCGGCCGCGCGGGCGGCGCGCTCCACGCCGAACACCTCGCCGAAGATGAGCTGCTGGCCGCCCTCGGCGTACTGGCGCATGACGCGCTCATAATCGGTGTTGGCGACCGATTCGGCCCAAACGTACTCGATCTCGCCGCGCGCCTCGGCGGCCTTCAGCGCGGTGTGGATGCGGCTGACCCACTGCTGCTCGATCGGCACCGTGTAGACGCCGGCCACCTTCAGCTTGCCCTGTGCCAGGGCGGGCGCCGCCGCCCCCGCCATCACGGCCACGGCCGCCGCCACCACGCCGCACAGCACCGCGCGCCGCGCGACCGTCCATCCGCTGATCCCCATGAAAACCCCCTCCTCTGTTCGTTGTCGTTTTGGGCATGACAATGCAACAGCGATGCCAGACGCGGGGCGCGGCCATTCCATCGCCGATGTCGCACACCCGGGCATTCCACGGGCAGAGACGGTGCCACGCGATCAAAAAGGCGGCAACCGGTATTACCGCCAGAGCGATCGGGTTAAAGCCCCCTCTCCCTCGACGGGAGAGGGGTTGGGGAGAGGGTGGTTACGGGCGGATGCCCGGATAAAGAGTCTTTCTTCCGCCCTTCGGGCGTAATCCCCCCTCTCCCCAACCCCTCCCCCGCGAGGGGGGGAGGGGCTTTGCATCAGTCAACCTCTTCATCCGTTTGCCCCGGTATTACCGCGTGCCGAACATGCGGTCGCCGGCGTCGCCCAGGCCGGGCAGGATGTAGCCGTGTTCGTCCAGCCGCTCGTCCACGCTGGCGGCGTACACCGGCACGTCCGGGTGCACGTCGTGGAAGGCGCGCAGCCCCTCGGGCGCGGCCACCAGCACGGCCAGCTTGATGGACACCGCGCCCGCGTCGCGCAGCCGGTGCACGGCGGCCGTCGCCGTGTGCCCGGTCGCGAGCATGGGGTCGACCAGGATGACCAGCCGCTCCTCGATGTCGTCGGGCACCTTGAAGAAGTACTCGACGGGGGTCAGCGTCTCCTGGTCGCGGTACAGGCCGATGTGGCCGATGCGCGCGGCGGGCAGCAGGCTGCGCATGCCGTCCAGCATGCCCTGGCCCGCCCGCATGATCGACACCAGACACAGCTTCTTGCCGGTCAGGATCGGCCCGTCGAACGTCGTCAGCGGCGTGGTGACCGGCCGTTCCTCCAGGGGCAGGTCGCGTGTCAGCTCATAGCCCATCAGCACGGACACCTCGCGCACCACCTCATGGAAACGGGATGTGGGCGTCTCCTTGCGGCGCAGGATGGTCAGCTTGTGCTGGACCAGCGGGTGATCGACGACGGTCAGCGTGGGAATGGGCATGGGCGAACCTCGTTTCAGAACACGGTGCCGTCGCTGCGGATGCGGATCGGCGGGCCGCCGTCGGCGCGCAGGCGCCGCGCGATCACCCGCCCCGCCGTCCAGGTGCCGCCCTGCAACACCTTGGCGAGCGGGAAGGCGTCCGCCGGCACGCCCAGGCGCGCCCGCACCGCCGCCGCCACGCGGTCGAGCAGCGCCACGGTCAGCGCCCGCCACTCCACCACCGCCGGGTCGCCGACCTCCAGCGCATCCGCCAGGATGCGCTGGTCCTTCGGCACCAGCACGCCGGTGTCCACCAGCAGCCCGCCGTTGCGGTATTCCGGCAGGCCGGTCAGGCGGTCCAGCCCGGTGACGCGGATGCCCGCTTCCTCCAGCGGTTCGACCAGCGAATAGCTCAGCCATTGCGACAGCTTGTGGAACGGCACCAGCCCGCCCACCGGATGCCGCCAGACGTCGCCCAGGTTGACGCCGTCCAGTTCGATCCGCCCCGGCCAGATCGGCCCCAGCCCGCGCAGCACCGCCGCCAAGATCGCCGGGGCCGGCAAGGCGCCGTCCACCGCCCGGCGTTTCAATTCATCGTAGAGGTCGCCGACACGGCCCCCCGGCCCCAGCGCCTCGCCCAGCCGGCGCAGCAGGGCCGCCCGCCCCTCCAGCCCGACCAGCGGGTTGTCCTCCGTCACCTGGAACCCGCGCGCCAGATCCGCCACGCCGACACCGGCCAGCGCGCCCGCGTCGGCGCGCCAGGGCTGCCGTGGATCGGCGGAGAAGGCGCCCGCCCGAAACAAATCGAAGCTGGCGATGGCGAGCCCTTCGGAGCGCGCCAGCTCCGTGCCGCCCAGCGCATCCCGGTAGCGCCAGCGCTCCCCCGCCCCGGCGTCCAGCAGCACGCTGGTCACCGCAAGGTCGAAACGGATGCGCGCCACCTCGTCCGCATCCACGTCCAGCCGCGCCGCCAGCGCCGCCCAGCGGTCCTCGCCGCCGACGACGAAGTGCCGCCAGCGGCTGTGGTACGGCACGTCCAGGTCCGGGTACGTCGCGCGCGTCACTTCCGTTACGAGGTCGGCGGCCTCGTCCAGCCGCTCGAGCCGCACCGCGAAATGCGCCAGTTCCCCCCGCTCGGCCACGGCCAGCAGCGCGTGCGCCCGCTCGCGCACGGCGTCGGCCGACATGAGCCACGCGACGTCGGCGCTCACTCCGTCAGCCCCCGGCCCTTGGCCGCCGCCAGCTCCTCCGCCGTGGGGACGGTGGGGGTGAAGTAGCCGGCCGCCTTCTTGGCGTCCATCTCGACCTTGGCGTCGTCGGGGATCAGCGCGTCCGGGATGGGGATCTGTTCGACGATCTCGATGCCGGCGCGGCGGATGGCGTCGGACTTCATGTTGCTCATCGACACCATGCGGTCGATGCGCCGGACGCCCAGCCAGTGGAACACGTCGGGCATCAGTTCCTGAAAGCGCATGTCCTGCACGCCGGCCACGCACTCCGTCCGCTCGAAATAGGCGTCGGCGCGGTCACCGCCGGGCTGGCGCTTGCGGGCGTTGTAGACCAGGAACTTGGTCACCTCGCCCAGCGCCCGCCCTTCCTTGCGGTTGTAGACGATGAGGCCGACGCCATCCTCCTGCGCCGTGCGGATGCACTCCTCGATGCCGTGCGTCAGGTAGGGGCGGCAGGTGCAGATGTCGGAGCCGAAGACGTCCGACCCGTTGCACTCGTCGTGCACGCGGCAGGCGAGCGTGCGCGCCGGATCGCCGACGGCCGCCACATCGCCCAGGATGTAGACGGTCAGCCCGTTGATCGGCGGCAGGAAGACCTTGAGGTCGGAGCGGGTCACCAGTTCGGGGAACATGCCCCCGGTGTGCTCGAACAGGCCACGGCGGAGCGCGCTTTCGGCGATGCCGAAGCGCTTGGCGACGCCGGGCAGGAACCACACCGGCTCGATGGCGATCTTGGTCACGCGCGCGTCGCCGGTGGGCAGCAGGATCTTCCCGTCGGGCCTGAGCCGGCCGGCCCGCATGGCGTCCGCCAGTTCCGGCACCTTGATGCGCGCCTTGGTGACCGCGATGGTCGGTCGCACGTCGACGCCGCGCTCCAGGTGGTCCTTGAACGCCTCGCTCACCACGTGGCCGAAGGGGTCGATGGAGACGATCGCCTCGGGATCGGCCCATTGCGGGTGCGGCCCGATGGCCTCGGCCGGGGCGGTGTTGGTCAGGTCCGGCACGTGGTGGGCGCTGAGCTGCCCGGCGGCCACCGCCAGCGCGCGATAGACGGCATAGCTGCCGGCGTGCGCGCCGATGGCGTTGCGGTGGGTGGGGTCGGACAGCGAGGCGACGACCGGCCCGCGCTCCGCCGCCGTGGCGGCCCCCCAATGCACGGGGGTGTGGCGCGGCCGCGTCCCCCCCGGATGCGAGGTCAGGACGATGTGTCTCGGCGGCTGGTTGCGGCGGCTCTCCATCGGGCCCCCCGTGATGCACGCGAATGCGACATGTTGACACACTCTCGCGTTCTGGGAACACGAAACAATGGGCCAGCCCCTTTGACCTTCAGCCAGGGCCCAGGGATGGGACGGGTCAGCAGGACCCCATCGGCCGCATGGTGGCGATGTTGCCGTCGCGGCCGGCGGGAAGGCCTTCACCGCGATGGGCGCGCACGAGGTCGGTCGCGGCGGCGACGCACACCTGTTCGATCTCGCGCCGCGCCGCGGCGGCGTCGGCGGGGTAGGCGCGCTGGTCGGGCGGCGTCACCAGCGTCCAGGCGTCCTCCGGCTCGCCGATCAGGCGCATCCAGGTGCCGCGGCCGTCCTCGCCGGTGCGGAATTCCGCGGCCACGGCAAAGTCCGCGTCGTCGTCCGTCGTCAACAGCATCGTCCAGCGCCAGCCGGACGGCCCGTGCCGATTGATGGACAGCCGGATGTTGGCCTCCATGTTCCGATTCTCCACCGCGCCCTCCTCGCCGTCGCTGGGGCAAGGATCGCCGGACAGTGGTTAAGATCGCGCTACCTTGGCGCGAGCGGCGCCGCGGTCCGGGGGCGTCGAGGCGAGCCGCCCCGGCCATGGTCGATCCGGCGGGCTGCCCAAAACTTCGTCAAGTCATCATGTGACAATGGTTCTCATTCGCATATGCGAAGAGACTGAATAGACGCGCTCCTTCTTGCGGATTATTGATCCCCCCGCCCCACCGTGCCACAGTTACCTTAGAACGGCTCCAGACAGAACTTTCGGCTCTGCTGTCGCAAGAAACCCAGACAGGAGTAGGGACAATGAAGGGCGATCCGCAGGTCATCGCGCATCTCAACAAGATCCTCACCAACGAGCTGACCGCCATCAACCAGTACTTCCTGCACGCGCGAATGCTGAAGAACTGGGGCCTCAAGCGCATCGCGCACAAGGTCTACGAGGAATCGATCGGCGAGATGAAGCACGCCGACAAGGTGATCGAGCGCATCCTGTTCCTCGAAGGACTGCCTAACCTGCAGGACCTGGGCAAGCTGATGATCGGCGAGGACGTGCCGGAGATGCTGACCAACGACCTGAAGAGCGAGCACGGCGCCCGCGACGGCCTGATCGAGGCGATCGCCCATTGCGAATCCGTGCGCGACTATGAAACGCGCGAGCAGCTCGAAGACCTGCTGGAAGACACGGAGGAGCACATCGACTGGCTGGAAACCCAGCTCGACCTCATCCAGCGCATCGGCCTCCAGGCCTACCAGCAGGAACAGCTGTACAAGGACAGCTGACGCCCAAACGCCGTTCCCTCGTAGGTTGGCGCCAAGCGCCGGCGCGGCCCAACACCCTTCGCGTCGCGAACACGTTGGGCCGCGCTGCGCTTGGCGCCAACCTACGGGCTACGTCCCCATGGGCGTGAGGTGGTTGTCCCAGCGCAGGCCCGACGACGCGCGCCGCGCCCCCGCCTCGCCGCCGTCCGGGGCCAGCGACGCCACGGCGCCATGCCCGCTGGTGGCGACGCACCGGCCGTCCGCCCAGGCGATGCCGCAGCCGTCGGGCAGCGACGCCGCGCCCAGCCAGCGCCCGGACGGCGCGTCCCAGAATCCCACCAGCCCGCCGCGCGGCGAACTCGCGGCGACGGTGCGGCCGTCCGTCGCCACGCTGCCGACGTACCCCTCGAAACGCGCCAGCGTGTCCTCCGGCATGTCGAACAGGCGCACCGGGCCGCCGCCCGGCCGGTGCGTGCCGACCAGCGGCTGCAACGCGCCGGTCGGCCGTTCGTCCTGCACGCCGAAGGCGATGGAGCCGTCGGCCAACGCGGCGAGGTGCCGGATGCCGAGGTTCGCATGCTCCTCCGGCAGGCGCGCCCGGTCGAGCAGGCGCCCGCTCGCCGCCTCGACGTAGGTCAGCGAGGCGTCCATGTCGTCCAGGTTCAACTTGGCCCGGCCGGTGTCGGGGTGCGTGATGACGCCGCCGTTCGCCACCGCCAGGACGCGCACGCCGTCCAGCGCCACCAGCTCGTGCGGGCCGATGCCGTGCGTCGGCATCGCGTCCAGACGGCGGTAGCCGTCCGCCACGTCGTAGACGGCGATGGCGCCGGCCTCGCGCGGCACGTCGTCCTCGGCCACGTACAGCAGCCGGCCGTCGGCGGAGAACACGCCGTGCCCGGTGAAGCGCCGGTCCTCCGGCACCCTCACCGGCGCGCCGGCAACGCCGGTCGCCAGATCGAGCGGGACGAACCAGCGCCCCGGCCGGCGCGCGAAGACCACCGCCTGCGCCCGCACCGGATTCGGCACCACCGCGTGCGCCCGGCCCGGCAGGGCGGTCGCGAAGACCACGCCACCGTCCGCGTCCAGCGCCGCGACGCCATAGCCCGGCTTATCGCCGCCCGCCGTCGCGTAGGCGCTGAGGAACAGCGGCCCGCCGCCCGCGCGCGCGGGAATCGGAACCGCCATGAACGCCGCCATACCGCCGAAACCGGCCAGCAGGCGGCGCCGGTCAATCGCCATCCAGCTCATTGAACCCCAGCGACACGCCGATGAGAGGGGGAAGGGTCTGCACCAGCACCGTCTGCACGCCCTTGGCGGCGCGGAACGCCGCCTCGACCGTCTTGCGCTGCCGGGGGGCGGCCACGGCCTTGTCGAGCGGCGCCGGCACCGCCTTGATCGCGGCCGACGCGTCGTCGAACGCCTTGGCCACGGCCTTGCGCGCCGCCGCGCCCTCGGCCGTGCCGGGCAGCAGGGCGGCGAAGCCCGGCCCGCCGTCCTCGCCCAGCACCATGGCCCGCATGGCCGTCAGATTGATTTCGATGTTCTTCAGCGACCGCCCGGCGCGCGCCGATTCCGCCAGCGCCGGCTTGGCGTCGGCGATGCTCTCGCCCAGCGGGATCAGAAGCTTCTGGTCGACCACGATCTGCACCGCGGTGACCAGCGAGGCGTACAGGTTGTCCACCGCCTCGGTCGCGTTGCCGCCCACCGGGGTCGCGGCGCCGGCCACCAGTTGCGGCCCCAGCGCCGCCCAGCCGTCGCGCACCTCGGCGCCCAGCGCGGCGACGTTGCGGGCGACCGCCGACAGGAC
>DASWVP010000340.1:0-5417 GCA_036401175.1 Azospirillum sp.
GGCGCCGCCCGCGCGGCTGGTGTGCGCCGAACCCGGCGTGGCCGGCGCGCTGGCGCTGGTGCCGGGCGCGGAGTCGATCGTCGGGCGGCAGGAGGGCTGCACGCATGTGATCGCCCTGGCCAAGCTGTCGCGCCGGCACGCCCGCCTCGTCGGCGGCAACGGCACCTGGGGCATCCAGGACCTGGACAGCAGCAACGGCGTCTTCGTGAACGGCGAGCGGGTGCGCACCGCCTGGCTGAAGCCCGGCGACGAGGTGCGCCTGGGCCCCCTCGCCTTCCGCTATGAGGTGGACGGGGCGCCACCGGCGGCCGTGGCGCCGCCGCCCAAGCCGGCACCCAAACCCGCACCGAAGCCCGCGCCGAAGCCCGTCGCCAAGCTGCCCGCCAAGGCCAAGCCGAAGCAGCGCTCCCGCCCGCTGGTGATCGGCGCGGCGACGGTCGTGGTGGCGCTGGGGCTTGGCGGGACGGCGGCGGTGAGCTGGTATCCCGGCTACCAGCAGCAACAGCGCATCGAGGCGGCGCTGGCCGACGGCGGCCGGGCGGTGCGCGGCGTGCTGGCCCACGGCGGCGACCCGACCCGCGCCATCGAGGAGGCGCAGACGCTGGAAGCGGCGCTGGAGCGCCTCAACCCGCTGCTGGCCGAGCATCCGGGCGAGCCGAAGCTGAGCGAGACGGTGGCGCGCCTGACCATCCTCGCCGCCGAGCGCCGCTTTGCCGAACTCTTCGCCCGCGGCCAGTTGCGCGAGGCCGGGCAGTTGGTCGCCGAGGTGCGCGGCCGTCTGGTCGAGCAGCTGCGCCGCCTGCCGCGCGGCCTGCGCCCGGCGGACCGCCAGGAGTTGACGGCGGCCATCGACCTGCTGGATTTCGCCGACGTGCTCGTCAAGCTGCGCGGCTTTGCCGGGCAGTACCCCGTGACGACCCCTGCCCAGCCACCGGGCGAGGTGCTGGCGCTGATCCAGCGCGAGCGCAAGGCGTTTTCACTGTACCGCCGCGCCTTCATCGAGGCGCTTCCGGCCGAGCACCCGCTGCTCGACGCTTTCGTGCGCGAGGGCGAGCGGGACGCCGTGCTGGTCGATCGCTGGATCGCGCTGCTCGGCCCGCCCAAACGGTGAGGACGCCTGGGGCGACGCGCCCGCCGCCCTAGCTTCCTCCGGACAACGGCAACCAGCACAGGGAGGAAGGCATGGCGGTACGTCAATCCGACGCCGAGTGGCGGGGCGACCTGATGAAGGGCAGCGGCACCATGCGGCTGGGCAGCGGCGCCTTCGAGGGGGCCTACTCGTTCCCATCCCGCTTCGAGAGCGGCAAGGGCACCAACCCGGAGGAGCTGATCGCGGCGGCGCACGCCGGCTGCTTCTCCATGGCGCTGTCGGCCGGGCTGTCGAAGGCCGGGCACACTCCGACGCGCGTCCACACCACGGCGCGCGCACACCTGGAAAAGGTCGGCGAAGGCTTCGCCATCACCCGCATCGAGCTGGATTGCGAAGCCGAGGTGCCGGGCATCGACGCCGACGGCTTCCAGCGGCAGGCCGAGGACGCCAAGAAGAACTGCCCGGTGTCCAAGGCCCTGGCCGGAACGGAGATCACGCTGAACGCCCGGCTGATGTAGTTTCCATTCTCCCTCCCCCTGCTCCGCAGGGGGAGGGAAGGGGCCCATGCGCAGCATGGGAAGGGTGGGGGCAACGGCCTTCGTGGCAGGCAGGGGTAAGCGGCCCGTGGATTCTCGGGGAGGCCGTTGCCCCCACCCTCCCGCTTCGCGGGTCCCTCCCTCCCCCGCCGGAGGCGGGGGAGGGTTTCATGACGTCATGGGCTTCCCAAAATCCGCTCCCGCGCCTCGCGCCGCACCACCTTGCCGACGGGGTTGCGGGGCAGGTCGGGGACCACGTGCACGCGCTTGGGCGCCTTGACCGAGCCCAGTTCGGCCTTCACGTGCGCGATCACGTCGTCGGGGTCCACCGCCGCGCCGGGGCGCGGCGTGACGGCGGCGTACACGGCCTCGCCCCACTTCTCGTCGGGGACACCGAAGACCACCGCCTCCTGCACCGCCGGATGGCGGACCAGCACCGCCTCCACGTCGTTGGGGTAGACGTTGAAGCCGCCGGTGATGATCACGTCGCGCAGCCGGTCCTTGATGGTCAGGTAGCCCTGTTCGTCGAACACGCCGACGTCGCCGGTGTGCAGCCACCCCTGCCGCAGCGTCTCCGCCGTCGCCTCGGCCATGTCGAGGTAGCCGAGCATGACGAGGTCGCCGCGCACGACGATCTCGCCCTCCTCGCCCGCCGGCAGGATGCGGCCGTCGCCGTCCATCACCTCGACCCGCGCCAGCAGGCCCGGCCGGCCGCACGACGCCAGCCGCGCGCCGTCCGCGTAATCGCGCCCGGTCATCACGGTGATCACCTGCGGCGCCTCGGTCTGGCCGTAGTTGCTGCCGATCACCGGGCCGAACGTCTCGATCGCCTGCCGCACCTTCTCCGGCGGCATCGGCCCGGCGCCGTAGATCAGGTGGCGCAGGCGCGGCGCGTTCGGGCGTCGGCCGGCCAGTTCCTGCTGCATCATGTAGATCAGCGTCGGCGGTACGAAGCTCAAGGTCACGTGGCGGCTTTCCAGCGCCTCCAGCACGCCGGCCGGGCTCGTCCTGTCCCCCAGGAACACCAGACGCCCGCCCGCCGCCAGGATCGGCGTGACGTAGCACGACGTGCCGTGCGTCAGCGGCGCCGCCAGCAGATAGCCGTCGTCCGGCCCCAGGCCCCAGCCGTGCATCATCGACACCGCGCCGGCCACCCAGGCGCGGCAGGGTTGCAGCACGCCCTTCGGCCGGCCGCTGGAGCCGCCGGTGAACTTGATCGCCTGCACGCCGTCCAACGGCCGCTCGATCCGTTGCGGGCGGCGGCCGTGGTTGGCGGCGATCAGGCCGGCCAGCGAATCGGCGCCGCGCGCGCCGTCGCCCAGAACGCGGTGCACGCCGGGCGGCACGCCCACCTTGTCCAGGCAGTCCTCGTCCACCACCAGGATGGAGGGGCCGGTGGCGGCGACCTTGCCGTCCAGCTCCGGCCGGTTCTCGCGCGGGTTCAGCGGCACCCACACCTTGCCGGCGGCCAGCGTCGCCAGCAGCGCCAGCAGGTGCGCCACCGTGTTGTGCGCGCAGATGCCCACCCGGCTGCCCGGCGTCGGGTCCAGCGCCTGCAGCCCGGCGGCCAGCGCGTCAACGCGCCCGACCAGATCGGCATAGCTCAGGTTGCCGGACGGCGCGTCCACGGCGACGGCGCCCGGGGTGTGGCGGGCCGAGCGGTACAGGAAGTCGATGGGCAGCATGAGCTCGGCAGCGGATTGTTGCGGTCGGCAACCTTAGTACCACGGGTCATCGTCCGTCCAGCCCGCGCGGGCGCGTGCCGGGCGGCGCGAAGACGCCCGCTTGACGCAAGCGGCGCGCTTGGGCTTGACGCACTTGCGTCAAGTGGGCGACTCTGCCGCGAAATGGCAGACCCCACCGGAGGCCCGATGAACGGCGACGATGTGCGCGCCATCCGCGAACGGCGCGGCGAGGACCAGCAAGGCTTCGCGGCCTGGCTGAACGGCCAGTTGAACCGGCGCTACGACCGCTCCCGCGTCAGCCGGTGGGAAAGCGGGGCGGAGCGCATCCCCCAGCAGGTCGCCGCCTTCCTGAAGCCGGCCGCGCCGCCGGTGCCGGAGTTCACGCCGCAGCGCCGCGTCGTGCTGGCCATCGCCAACCAGAAGGGCGGCGTCGGCAAGACGACGACCGCCGTCAACCTCGCCTACGCGCTGTCCACGCTGGGCCTGTCGGTGCTGCTGATCGACGGCGATCCGCAGGGCAACGCCACCGTGCACCTGGGCCAGGACCCCGGCGAGATCGAGGTGGCGCGGCGCGGCCTGTACAGCGTGCTGCGCGGCGGCCAGCCCTTCGACAGCATCCTGGTGCCGGTGTGCGGCGGCGCCTTCACGCTGGCGCCGTCCAGCATCGGGCTTGCCGCCGCCGAGACGGAGCTGGTGGCGGAGCCGGACAACTCCCTGGTTCTCAAGGAGATGCTGGCGGAGGTGAAGGGGCGCTACGACGTCGTCGTCATCGACTGCCCGCCCAACCTGGGCCTGCTGACCATCAACGCGCTGGCCGCGTCCGATCTGGTGCTGATCCCGGTGCAGACGGAGGTGTTCGCGGGCCTGGGCGTGCCGCTGCTGTTGGAGACCATCGCCAAGATCCGCCGGCGCTCCAACCCGTCGCTCAACGTGTTCGGCATCCTGCCGACCATGTTTTCCTCGCGCCTGACGCAGGATCAGGCCAGCCTGCGGGAGATCCAGGCGCATTACGAGGGGCGCACGCGCGTGCTGGCCGCGGTGCCGCGCGCCACCCTGTTCGCCCAGGCGTCGGGCGCCGGCCGCCCGGCCATCGAGGCCGACCCGCGCTCGACCAGCGTGCGCGCCTACGCCGATCTGGCGCGCGAGCTGGCCGCCCACCTTCAGGATGCCCCCCAGGATTCCAAGGCCGCCCACCATGTCGCGTAAGCTCGAACGCACCAGCACGCAGATCTTCCAGAAGGCGGCGCAGCGCGGCGGCGACGCGCTGTTCGGCCTGTCGGCCGATTTCCCGCGCCTGATCGAGGTCGACCTCGCCCGCGTCGCGCGCAACCCCGACCAGCCGCGCAAGCGCTTCGACGAGGACAGCCTGAACGAGCTGGCGCAGTCCATCGACCGGCACGGGCTGAAGCAGCCGATCCTGGTGCAGGACGCCGGCGACGGCACCTACCGGCTGGTTGCCGGCGAGCGGCGGCTGCGCGCCTCGGCCCTGCTCGGCCGCAGGACGATCTTCGCCATCGTCACCGAGGGCGACCCGGACGAACTGGCGCTGATCGAGAACATCCAGCGCGTCGACCTGGACGCCATGGAACAGGCCGGCGCCTTCGCCCGCCTGATCGAGCGGCACGGCTACACGCACGAGGCGCTGGGCCGCGTCATCGGCCGCAGCCAGGCCGACGTGACGCGCACGCTGTCGCTGCTGCGCCTGCCCGAGGCCATCCGCGCCGAGTACGAGACGCAGTTCCGCGGCGTGCCCAAGAGCGTGCTGGTCGAGGTGGCCTCGGTCGACGACCAGGATCTCCAGCGCCGGCTGTGGAACGCGGTCAAGGACGGCGGCACGGTCAAGGCGCTGCGCGCGGTCAAGCGCGCCGGGGCCGCCGCGCCCGAACCCGCGCCCGCGCCGGTGGTCCGTCTGGTGGCCGCCGCGCAGCGCATCGCCAGGGACTTTGCCGCCATCGACGAGCGGGGCTTGCGCGACCAGCGCGCCCGCATCGACGACGCGCAGCGCCGCGAGCTGGAACGCCTGCACCGCCTGCTGGGGGAATTGCTGGGCTGACGGCCGTGTCGGTTGGCGGGTGTCTGCCGTTGGGGTTTCGCTGGCGCTCAACC
>DASWVP010000341.1:0-3215 GCA_036401175.1 Azospirillum sp.
GGCCTCGGCCGTGCTGCCCGGTCGCGCGGCGCGGGCCGGCGCGCTGCTGGCCTTCGACGGCGCCGGCAACCCCACCGCGCGGGCGCCGGTGAACGAGGAGGCGCTGTCCACCTATCTGCCGGCCGGGTCGGGTGCGGTGGCCCGGCCGATCCGCGACAAGCTGGCCGACGCGGTGTCGGCGAAGGATTTCGGCGCCGTCGGCGACGGGCTGGTGGACGACACGGTCGCCATCCAGGCCGCGCTGACCGCCGCCAACGCCGTGCACCTGCCGCCGGGCACCTACCGCGTCTCCAACACCATCACGATCGGTTACGGCAAGACCCTGTCCGGCGCCGGGCAGTCGTCGATCCTGCGGGCCGGCGGCGACGGCTTCGACCTGCTGCACCTGCCGGACGGCTACGCCACGGTGCGCGACCTGCGGCTGGAAAAGGGGCTGGCCGGCGTGCGCCTGTTCGGGCGCGACGGTCCGTGCGTGCAGAACACGCTGAGCGACCTGACGATCTGGGAGGCCGCCTACGGCCTGATCTTCGACGGCTACGTCGATCCGGGGCGCCCGTGCTATTGGAACAACGTCGCGCGCGTGCTGGTCGCCAAGCCGGCGGTGCACGGCGTGTGGCTGACGAAAAGCGGCGACGGCGACACGCCGAACGCCAATCGTTTCCACATGGTGCGCGTCTATTCGCTGGCCGCCGCCATCTCCGGCGACGGCTTCCGCGTCGAGCACGGCAAGTACAACAACGCCTTCGTCGATTGCGAGGCCAACCTGTCCACCGGGGCCGGCGCCTGCTTCCGCGTCGGCGCGGACACCGACAAGACGCTCATCCTGAACCTCTATTGCGAGACGCTGGGCGGCGTGCCCAACGTGGTGCTGGAGGCGGGGTCGGTGGAGACCGCCATCGTCAACCTGCTGTCGGCCAGCGCCGGGCCGGCCATCCTCGACCTGTCGGGCGGGCAGTATACCGCCTACAACGCCGGATATCCGGAAAAGAACCGGCTGGGCGCCACCCGCGTCAGCGAACTGGTGGTCGAGGCGCTGCGCTACGACACCGAATATGTGGAGCCGGCGACGGGCGGCGTGGTGGCGCTGGGCCTCGGCAGCTCCATGCTGCTGGTCAGCGCCTACACCGGCGCCGTCGAGGCGCGCCTGCCGGCGGCGGCATCGGCCAATGGCCACACGATGACCATCAAGAAGTCCGATGCCTCGCCCAACGCCATCGCCGTCACCGAGGCGGGCGGGCCGGGGCCGGACGGGCGCACCGTCAGCCTGGGCAACCGCTTCGACTTCGTGACCGTGGTGTCCAACGGCGCCAACTGGTGGATCGTCGGCGGCAACGCGCACCCGCGCAACGCCGCCTACCACGACCAGCCCGGCCTGTTCGAGCCGACGCTGGACCAGACGCTGTATCTGGTCAGCGCCTATGCCGGCGCGGTGGAGGCGCGGCTGCCCGCACCCGGCGCGCCGCACGCCGTGGGCCGCACGCTCACCATCAAGAAGTCCGACACCTCGGGCAACGCGGTGACCGTCACCAAGCCGGGCGGCGGCGGGCCGGACAACGAGGCGATCGCGCTGAACGCCTACGGGCACGCCGTCACGATCATGTCGAACGGCGCCAACTGGTTCATTCTGGGACGCAATCCGTGACCGAAGAGAACGACAAGGACGAAACCGGGCCGCCGCTGCCGTTCCGCGACTTCGTGACCGCGTGGAACGGGCAGCAGGAACAGGGCACGCCGACGCACCACAACCACATCATCGATTCGCTGAACTGCTATGTGGACCGCGACCTGCGGCACCTGCTGCTGATGGCCTTCCGCGGGGCGGGCAAGTCGACGCTGGTCGGGCTGTTCGCCGCGTGGCTGCTGCACCGCGACCCCAACCGGCGCCTGCTGGTGCTGGCCGCCGACATGCGTCTGGCCAAGAAGATGGTGCGCAACATCAAGCGCATCATCGAACGGCACCCGATGACGCGGGGCATGAAGCCCAGGGAGCGGGACCAGTGGGCGGCCGACCAGTTCACGGTGGCGCGCCTGCGCGAACTGCGCGACCCCTCGGTTCTCGCCGCCGGGGTGCAGGGCAACGTCACCGGAACGCGCGCCGACGTGGTGATCTGCGACGATGTCGAGGTGCCGCGCACCGCCGACACCGCGCCCAAGCGCGAACGCCTGCGCGAGGCGTTGCGCGAGATCGACTTCCTGCTGGTGCCGGGCGGGCTGCAGCTCTACGTCGGCACGCCGCACAGCTACTACACCATCTAT
The DNA here is from genome assembly GCA_036401175.1 of Azospirillum sp. Taxonomy (GTDB): domain Bacteria; phylum Pseudomonadota; class Alphaproteobacteria; order Azospirillales; family Azospirillaceae; genus Azospirillum. The sequence continues at coordinate 2,257 of DASWVP010000341.1, forward strand.
GCCGAGGAACCGCGCGCCGAGGCCGGCGAGGCGGAACCCTTCCTGCAAGGCTTCCGCCGCATCGCCCTGCCGATCCTCGCCAACAACCGCAGCGCCTGGCCGGACCGCTTCCCGATGGAGCATGTGGAGCGCATCCGCCGGCGCTCCGGCCCCAACAAGTTCGCCAGCCAGATGCTGCTTCAACCGGTGCCGGCGACGGCCAGCCGCCTCAACCCCGACGACATGCGCGCCTACCATGGCGAACTGATCTACCACGAGGGGCAGGGGCAGGCGGTGATGACGCTGAATGGGGTGCGGCTGGTGTCCGGCGCCGCGTGGTGGGACCCGTCCTGCGCCGGTTCGGACGAGGACGGCCGGACGGTGGGCGACGACAGCGTGGTCGCCGCCGTGTTCACCGACAAGGCGGGGAACCACTATCTGCACCGTGTGCTGTACCTGCGCGTCGACCAGAACGACCCGACGCAGCGCGGCATCCAGCAGTGCCGCGCGGTCGCCGGCTTCCTGCGCGACCTGAACATGCCCGGCGTCTATGTGGAGGAGAACGGTGTGGGCCGCTTCCTTCCCGAACAGCTCCGCTCCGAATTGCGGCGGGCCGGGGTGGCGGCGTCGGTGGTGGGCGTGTGCTCGACCAAGCCGAAGGTGCGGCGCATCCTGGAAGGGTTCGACGCCCGGCTGGCGTCGGGCCGCATCCACGCGCACGTCAGCCTGTGGAACACGCCGTTCATCCGCGACATGCGCGAATGGCGCCCGCAGGGCCGCACCGGCGTGCGCGACGACGCGCTGGACGCGGTGGCCGGCTGCCTGCTGGCCGAGCCCATCCGCTTCGACCACCCGCCGCCGCCCGAACGCCGCCTCGACTGGCGGCCGGGCGGCCATGTGGCGGTGGCCGAATGGAACGTGTAAGCGCCGGCCGCCGGGGCGCGAACCCCGGCGGCCGGCGCGTGCCGGTCGGTACGTCT
>DASWVP010000342.1:0-2234 GCA_036401175.1 Azospirillum sp.
GGTGGTGCTGGAGCCCGAGGCCGCCCAGGCCCTGGCGCGCGGCCAGCTGGCCATGGTTGTGAGCACGAGCAGCCTGCCGGCTGACCTGCAGGTCGCGCTCATCAAACGCACGCCGAAGGAAGGCCAGTCGGCAACCGAGGCGATCGCCTACGCTAGCGCAGTGCGCGATCTGTGCGCCGCCGCCGGCCCCGGCATGGAGAGCCTGGCCGCCGCCTTCATCACCAACGACACGCAGCTCGATGCCGTGCGCGCGCAGCTGCTCGCAGTGAAGGCCGAGGACGGCCCCGAGCTGCAGACCTCACCGCCGCCGGGTGTTCACGGTGGTGGCATCAACGCCGGCCGCTGGGCGGCAACCATCCACCGCTTCGGCGGCAAACCCTAGTAGGAGTTCGAAATGACCATTCTGAATGAGAGCACCCACACGGGTGAATTCCTGATCGCCGAGCTGCCCGGGCTGCTGAGCCGGAAGGAGGCGGTGCTGGCATCTGGCAACAACCTCGAAGCCGGCGCGGTATTGGGCCTGGTGGGCGGCGAGTACGTCGCGCTGGACCCGGCCGCCGCCACCGGCGCCGAGGATGCCGTCGCGATCCTCTACGGCGCGGTGGACGCCACGGACGCCGATCAGCCGTGTGTCGTGATCTACAAGGACGCCGCCGTGCTCGGCACCTCTCTGGTGTGGCCGGAAGGCATCAGCGCCCCCAACAAGACCGCCGCCATCGCGGCGCTGGATGCCCTGGGCATCGTGATCCGCTGACCTCCCTCCCACCTTCGACCCCATGAACCCCGCACCCGCGGGGTTCGCCATTTTCAGAGCAGAGGAAAACGAACCATGGCTCACATCGACATCTTCAATGACGACGCTTTCAGCGCCGTCGAACTGACCGCCGCCATCAACCGCGTCCCGTACCAGCCTGGCTTCCTCGGCGGCCTGAACATCTTCGAGCCGAAGCCGGTGCGCACGGTCAGCATCGCGATCGAGGAACAGGCCGGCAAGCTGACGCTGGTGCCGACCACCCCCCGCGGCGCGCCGCTGCCGCAGGCGGAGAAGGGCAAGCGCAACATCCGCGACTTCCGCACGGTTCGCGTAGCCAAGGGAAGCACGATTCGGGCCGACGAGATCCAGAACATCCGTGCCTTCGGCCAGGAGAGCGAGCTGAAGCAGGTGCAGGACGAGGTCATGACCCGCATGACCGAGCTGCGTGCGGACGTGGGCCTGACCCACGAGAACATGATGCTGGGCGCGGTCCAGGGCATCGTGCTGGATGCCGACGGCAGCACCCTCACCAACTGGTTCAGCGAGTGGGGCATCTCCCAGCCGGCCGAAATCGACTTCGACCTGGACAACGCGACGCCCGCCAGCGGTGCGATCAAGAAGAAGTGCAATGAGGTGTTGCGCGGCATGGCCAAGGCCGCCAAGGGCGCATTTACCCCGGGCACGCAGGTCATCGGTCTCTGCGGCGACGCGTTCTACGACGACCTGACCGCGCATCAGGAAGTCGTCAAGACGTTCCTCAACCAGCAGTCCGCCAACGAGCTGCGCGAGGGCTATGCCAACGTCTTCGAGTCCTTCCGTTACGGCGGGATCACCTGGATCAACTACCGCGGCACCGACGATGGCACCACCGTCGGCGTCGGTACCGACAAGGTGAAGTTCTTCCCGGTCGGTGCGCGCGGCGTGTTCCAGAAGGCCATGTCCCCCGGCGAGTCCTTCGATTTCGTGAACACCCCCGGCCTGCCGGAGTATGCGATGATCGTGCCGGACGAGAAGCGCAATGCGTTCGTCGATGTGGAGGTGTACAGCTACCCGCTGTACGTCTGCACCACCCCGGGCGTGCTGTACCGCGGCAAGCGCACCTGACGTGGTCCGGCCCGCTCCGGCGGGCCGGTTCAGTGCATGACGAACCCGGTACTCCAGGCGATGGACGCCCTCATCCACCGGCAGCTCGCAGCTGCCGGTCTGGCTGAGGACGCCGAGTCCGCCACATACCAGCATCCCGAAGCTGCAGACCCTGTTCCCGTGCGCGCGTACGTCGACCGGAGCATGCAGCAGATGGGCGACATGGCCACCGAACACGGCCCGCGCACCATCGTCGCCTTGTTCAAGGCTGACGTACCGGACCCGCAGCCCGGGGCCACCATCACTGTCCAGACCGTCGGCGGGCCCGAGGTGTTCATCCTCGAAGCGCCGGACGCGGTCCAGGATGAATCCCTGAGCCGCTGGGTGGTGTCCCATG
>DASWVP010000343.1:0-8563 GCA_036401175.1 Azospirillum sp.
GTGGATCACCGGGTCCGGGGCCGGCACGGCGGCGGTGCTGCGCAGCACGGCGACGGGAAGGCGCAGCAGGCGCGAGCCCGGCCGGTCGCGCCGCTCGGGCACCAGCAGCGTGCCGCACGACGCCGCCTCGCCGTCCGGCGGCGTGAACCAGCACGGGCCCGGCGCGAATCGGCTGTCGGCCGCCGCCGCCGCTGTCGGAGCGGCGAGCAGGGCGGCAAGCAGGGGCGCGGCCAGCAGGCCCATACGGAGAGCGGGGAGGCGCAAGGCGGTCCCGGATGACGGAGGGTGCGACGGCCCCTTGATGACGCAGCGCAGCGGGCTTGTCCAGGATCGTTGCCGTTCCGCCACAGCGTGGCGCAAATACTGTGGCCGGCTTGACACGAAGCATCCGATGACGGATGTTTTACGCCTCTGCAAACCTGGAGGACCCCATGCCCAGCCTGTGGCACACGCTGCTGTGGCGGTGGCTCGAACCCCGCGCCGCGCCTGACGTTTCCCACCTGTCCGACCACCTGCTGCGCGACCTTGGCCTGGCCGAGGGGGCGGACGCCCCGCTTGCGGCCGAACCCATCCGCGATCGGAACTTTTCATCGCCGCGGACATTCTGCACCTTGCATCCGTAATGCCGACCGGCGATACCTTCGGCATCACCGTTTCCAACCACCTTCATCAGACACGGAGTTCCGTCATGAAACTCGTCGTTCCCAACACCCGTATCGGCCGAGCTCGCCCGGTAACCATGCGACCGCACCATTGGTGCGAATGGTCAAGCCCAAGCAGCGAATTCCGGATATCGAGGGGATCCCATGAGCGTGTTTCTCGGCCTGTGCGGTCATAACGTCTTCGTCGAACACGCCCGCTGGGCGAACCCGGACGGTTTCTTCGACCTCCGGCGGGAAAACGGGGAATTCGTCGTATGGCTTGGACGCCTGAACATCATCTACACGCCGGCCCGGTGGGCACCGCCCGCGCGGCCCGGACGGCCGAAGGGGCTTGCTGATGCCGGCCCGCAACCGCCCTGACGAGGTGGCGACCGTAACGCGTGTGCTCGAGGCGTTCCGCTCGCTCGACCCCGACCTGCCGATCCAATACGCGCTGTCCTTCCTGACCATCGCGCAGAACGAAGGCATGTCGATCGGCGAGCTTGCGGAACGCCTGGGCATCGCCCAATCCTCCGCCTCGCGCAACGTCGCGGCGTTGAGCCGCTGGCATTCCTTCGGCAAGGCCGGGCTCGACCTCGTGCAGTCGCAGGAAGACCCGCGCGAGCGCCGCCGCAAGATCGTCACCCTGACCGACAACGGGCGGGCCTTCCTCGAGTCGCTGCGCACCATCGTCAGCGCCGACACGCCCAAGCCCGAACTGCGCCGCGCCAAAAGCGCCTGAGCGCGCCACGCCCCTTCATTCCCGGACCTGTCCATCAGGCGGAGGAACCGCCGCCGGCCCCGCGCCGTTGCTTACCGTCCTGGACAAGGAGGCGGACCGCGATGGCTGACGCACTTCACCCCGACGACCGCGAGCGCGACGCAATGTGGCGCCTGCACCGCCTGGAGGAACCGACGTTCAACGACCTCACCCACGGCGTCTTCTTCGGCCTGCTCTGGCTGGCCGTGTTGTGGGGGCCGATGTTCGTCAGCGTACTTTTAGGCTGATACGTCGCCCAGGCCCTGGCGCAGCACGTCGACCAGCACCTGCACGGCGACCTCCAGCCGGTCCAGCGGCATGCCGGAGCGCCCCGGCTGGCCGGCCACCTGTTCGGGCAGCGGCGGCACGTGCAGGAACGCCATCGGCAGGTCGAGGCCGCGCGACTCGATGAGGTGGCGGGCGCGGTAATAGAGGTGGTTGCACACGAAGCCGCCGGCGTGGTCGCTGAGGCCCACCGGCATGCCGGCGGCGGCCAGGGTGCGCAGCAGCAGTTGCACCGGAACGCCGGTGCCGTAGGCGGTCGGCCCGTCCTCGACAATCGGCGCGTCCTCGCGCACCACCCCGGCGTTGTCGGCCTGATCGCTCTCGTCGCGGTTCCAGGCCAGCCGCTCGACCAGCACCGACTCGGTGCGGAAGGCGAGGCCGAAGCACAGCGCGGCGGCCGGCGCATGCTCCTCCACCAACGCCGCGAAGGCGTCGCCGCAGGCGTCGTATTCGACCGGCAGCACGGCGGTGACCACCCCCTCCGTCCCGGCCAGCCGCTCCATCAGCAGCGCGGTCGGGTTGACGCCGTGCGCGCCGAAGGGCTGGAAGCCGGTGAGGAGGATGGGGGCGGTCATCGGCGGATCCCGGCTCCGTTTCAAAGCCCCTCCCCCGTCGAGGGAGAGGGGCTATCAGGCTACCGGGCCGCGCCCTACGGGCGCAACAGGCCGATGATGTCCTTGATCTCGGCCAGATGCGTGTCGGCGATGGCGCTGGCGCGTTCGCCGCCCTTGCGCAGGATGCGGTCGATCTCCGCCTTGTCGGCCAGCAGCTCGTTCATCCGCTTGGTGATCGGCGACAGGTGCGCCACCGCCGCGTCCAGAAGCGACGTCTTGAACTGCGAGAACTGCGCGCCCGCGAAGCGCTGGATGGCCTGCTCGCGCGTCTCGCCGGACAATGCTGCGTAGATGGTCACGAGGTTGTCGGCCTCCGGGCGCTTCTCCAGATCTTCCAGGTTGTCAGGCAGCGGCTCGGGATCGGTCTTCGCCTTGCGGATCTTCTGGGCGATGGTGTCGGCGTCGTCGGTCATGTTGATGCGGCTGTACTCGGACTCGTCCGACTTGCTCATCTTCTTGGTGCCGTCGCGCAGGCTCATGACGCGCGTCGCCTCGCCCAGGATCTGCGGCTCGGGCAGGGGGAAGTACTCGACCCCGTAGCGGCGGTTGAAGGCGCCGGCGATGTCGCGCGACAGCTCCAGGTGCTGCTTCTGGTCCTCGCCCACCGGCACGTGCGTGGCCTTGTACAGGATGATGTCGGCGGCCATCAGCACGGGGTAGGAATAGAGGCCGAGGTTGGCCATGTCGCGCTGCTTGCCGGCCTTCTCCTTGAACTGCGTCATGCGGTTCAGCCAGCCCAGCGGCGTGTGGCAGGACAGGATCCAGGCCAGTTCCGAGTGCTGCGACACGAAGGACTGGTTGAACAGGATGTTCCTGTCCGGGTCGATGCCGGCGGCGATGTAGGCGGCCGTGACCTCGCGGATGTTGTTCCGCAGGACGTCCGGCTCCTGGTCGATGGTCAGCGCGTGCAGGTCGACGACGCAGAAGATGCACTCGTACTCGTTCTGCAGGGCCACCCAGTTGCGCAGCGCGCCCAGGTAGTTGCCGAGGTGCAGCTGCCGGGTCGGCTGCATGCCGGAGAAGATGCGGTTCACGGGTGGCCCCTCTCGCTGAACTCAATCGCCTGGAAGGCCGGTTTTATGGACGCTCGCACCGGGTGCGGTCAAGACACCCGCTGGCTCACGCCAGCCGTTGCCGCCGCACGAACGCCTTCAGGTCGGCCAGATCCGCACCGCCCAGCGCGTGCGCCAGCCCGAAGAACACCATCCCGCCGCCGCTGACCAGCAGCGCCAGCGCGCCGAAACGCACCACCGTGGCGCCGTTCGCCAGCCAGGGCGCCAGCCCGGCCAGTCCCGCCGCCAGCGCCACGCCCATGCCGGCGGCGGCCAGCATGATGCGCGGCGCGCGGCGGCGGACGCGGGCGTCCAGCTCCAGGTGGCCGCGTGCGCGCAACGCGCGGGCGAGCAATGCCAGGTTCAGCCACGCCGTCAGCCCGGTCGCCAGCGCGATCCCCACCTGCGCCAGCCACGGCAGCAGCGCCACGCCCAGCGCGGCGTTGGCCAGCGTGACGATGATGGCGACGCGCACCGGCGTGGCGGTGTCCTGGCGGGCGAAGAAGGCGGCGCTCAGCACCTTCGCCACCACGAAGGCGGGGATGCCCACGGCGTAGGCGGCCAGCGTCCAGGCGGTGGCGGCGGTAGCCTCCGCGCCGAAGGCGCCGCGCTCGAACAGCACGGCGATGATCGGATGCCCGGCCACCACCAGCGCCGTCGCCGCCGGCAGGCCCAGCAGCAGGCTGAACTCCAGCGCCCGGCTGACGTCGTGGCGGATGGCCGCGTCGTCGCCGTCGGCGACGTGGCGGGCCAGCACCGGCAGCAGCGCCGTGCCGATGGCGATGCCGATGACGCCCAGCGGAAGCTGGTTCAGACGGTCGGCGTAGTACAGGTAGGACACCGCCCCGCTGGGCAGCAGCGAGGCCAGCACGACGTTGACGAACAGGTTGATCTGCATGACGCCCGCCCCGACGGCGCCCGGCGCCACCAGCCGGAACAGCCGCCGCACGGCGGGCGTCAGGCGCGGGCGCGGCAGGCGCACCGTCAGCCCCGCCGCCCGGCAGGCCCAGGCCATCCAGACCAGTTGCACGACGCCCGACAGCGTCACCGCCGCCGCCATCGCCAGCCCGGGCTCCAGCCCCAGGCGGGGCGCCAGCAGCAGGGCGGCGATCAGCGTCAGGTTGAAGGCGATGGGCGCGGCGGCGAACGGCCCGAAGCGGTCAAAGGCGTTCAGCACACCGCCCAGCAGTGCCACCAGCGACACCAGCATCAGGTAGGGAAAGGTCAGCCGCGCCATGTCCACGGCCAGATCGAACTTCGCCGGCTCGTCGGCGAAGCCGGGGGCCAGCGCGTGCATCAGCCAGGGCATCGCCACGATCGCCACGACGGTGAAGGGCACCAGCACCGCCAGCAGCACCGCCGCCGCCTCCCCCGCGAAGGCCAGCGCGGCGGCGCGGCCCTCCAGCCGCAGGCGGGTGGCGAACAGCGGTACGAAGGCGACGCTGAAGGCCCCCTCGGCGAACAGGCGGCGGAAGAAGTTGGGCAGCTTCAGCGCCACGAAGAACGCGTCGGCCACCGGCCCGGCGCCCAGCACCGCGGCCGTCAGGATGTCGCGGGCGAAGCCGGCCAGTCGGCTCAGCATGGTCAGGCCGCCCACGGTGGCGACGGATCGCGCGAAGCTCATGTCGTCCGCTATAGCCCGGCGGCGGCGCGCTTGGGAAGGACGGCGTTCGGAGCCCAGCCCTTAGACAAGGAGTGCGGGCATAGGACGTTCCATGCGCTCGCATCCCTTGCACGAAACGCCTAGCATGGGGGCCACCACAGACGAACGACCGGCCGGCCGCGCCCATGCCCTTTTCCATCGACCTCCGCGCCCTTTCCTTGGCCCTCGCCGCCGTCGGCCTCGCCATCGTGCTGGGGGCCGGGCGGGGCGGTCTGGCGTTCCACACGCTGGTCGAGCTGTTCGCGGCGGCCATCATGTTCGCCGCCTTCGCCACCGCCTGGAACGCCCGCGCCTTTTCCGGCAACAGCTTCCTCGGCCTGCTGGGCGTGGCGTGCCTGTTCGTCGGCATCCTCGACACGCTGCACGCGCTGTCGCAGCCGGGCGTCGGCGTGTTTCCCGACGATGGCGGCAACATCACCATCCAGCTCTGGCTGGCCGCCCGCGCGGTGGAGACGGGCGCGGTGCTGGCGGCGGCGCTGGGCGCGCCGCGGCGCCTGGACGGGCAGGCGGCGTTCCTCGCCTTCACGGCGCTGACGGTCGGGCTGATCGCCGCCATCCTCGGGGCCGGGGTCTTCCCCGACGCCTACCGGCCCGGCGTCGGCCTGACGCCGTTCAAGATCACCGCCGAGCTGGCGTTGGTGGCGGTGAAGCTGGCCAGCCTCGCCGTGGTCTGGCGGCGGCGCGCGGTCATCGGGCCGCCGGTGGCGCGCGCGGTCGTCCTCTATCTGGCGCTGACCGCCGGGGCGGAGGTGGCGTTCTGCTTCTACGCGACCTTCCACGAACCCATTCACGTCGCCGGGCACCTGCTGAAGGCGGCGGGATTCTACGTGATCTACCGCACGGCGGTGGCGCACGCGCTGGCCGCCCCCTATCAGGTGCTGTTCCATGACCTGCGGGACGCCAACGAGCGGCTGGAGGAGCGGGTCGAGCAGCGCACCCGCCTGCTGGCCGAGACCGACCGCGCGCTGGCCGCCGAGATCGCCGAGCGCGAGCGCCTGCAGGTGCTGGAGCGCGCCATCTTCCTGGGTGCCGAGCATCTGATGATCGCCACCGCGGTGGACGGCACCATCCTGGACCTCAACCCGGCGGCGGAGCGGGCGCTGGGCTACCGCCGCGACGAGCTGGTGGGCAAGGCGACGCCGCTCGTCTTCCACGACCCCGACGAGGTGGAGCGCCGCGCCGCCGAACTGGGCGCCGCGCTGGGGCGGCCGGTGTCCGGGTTCGAGGCGTTCGTGGCGCCCATCGAGGGCGGCCGCAAGGCGCAGCGGGAATGGACATGGTACCGCCGCGACGGCGGCCGCTTCCCGGCGCTGGTGACGGTGACGCGCCTGCACGACCGCGACGGGCTGCCGATCGGCTATGTCGCCATCGCCAGCGATCTGTCGGAGCTGACGTCGCTGCGCGCCCAGGCGGCGCAGGCGTCGAGCCGGCTGCTGGACGCCATCGACAGCATCTCCGAAGGGTTCGTGCTGTTCGACCGCGACGACCGCATCGTGTTGTGCAACCGCCGCCTGCGCGAGCTGTACGCGCCGATGGCCGACCTCATCGTGCCCGGCGCCGCGTTCGCCGACGTGCTGCGCACCGGCGTGGGGCGCGGCCATTACGACCTGGGCGGGATGGACGTGGACGAGTGGCTGGCCGTCCAGCTCGCCCACCACCGCGAGCCCTCCGCCCCGTGCGAGCGGCGGCTGGCCGACGGCCGCTGGCTGCTGGTCAGCGAACGGCGCACCAGCGACGGCGGCATCGTCAGCCTGCGCACCGACATCACCACGCTCAAGCTGACCGAGGCCGCGCTGAAGGAGATCAACGCGCTGAACCGGGCGCTGCTGCGCGCCGTCCCGCTCGCCGTCGTGGTGATCGACCCGCGCGGCACGGTGCTGCTGTGGGAGGGCGCGGCCGAGCAGATCTTCGGCTGGCGCGCCGACGAGGTGCTGGGCCGCCCGCTTCCCTTCGTGCCGGAGGACGATGAAACGGTCCGCGCCGGGCTGGTCGGCCTCGTGATGCGCGGCCAGACCCTGCGGGAGCTGAAGGTGGTGCGGCGGCGCAAGGACGGCCGCCTGCTGGACCTGTCGCTGTCGGCCGCCCCCGTGCGCGACGACGCCGGCCGCGTCATCGGCCTGATGAGCCTGATCGAGGACGTGACCGAACGCCGGCGCACCGAATCCGCCCTGATCGACTCCGAGGAGCGCTTCCGCGCGCTGGTGCAGAACCTGCCGGGGCTGGTCTTCCGCCGCGTGCTCGCCCCCGACGGGACGATCCGCTACGAATACGCCAGCGAGGGGTTCCGCGTCACTTTCGGCCTCGACCCCAACGAACTGGCCGGCGACCCGGAGCGGTTCAAGAGCCTGATCCACCCCGACGACCGCGAGCGGGTGCGCGCGTGCCTGGCCCAGTCGGCGCGCACGCTGGGCACCGCCGACATCGAGTTCCGCGCCGTCACAACCGAGGGGGAGACGCGCTGGCTGCACAGCGTGTCGCAGCCGCGCCGCCGCTCCACCGGCGAGATCGTCTGGGACGGCCTCGCCTTCGACGTGACCGAGCGCCGCCGGGCGGCCGAGCGCCAGCGCACCACCGAGAAGGCGCTGGAGCTGTCGCAGCGCATGGAGGCGGTGGGCCAGCTGGCCGGCGGCATGGCGCACGAGTTCAACAACATGCTCGTCCCGATGATCGGGCTGGTCGAGCTGACCATGATGCAGCTTCCCGAGGACACGCGGCCGCGGCGCAACCTGGGCATCGCCCTGGAGGCGGCCCAGCGGGCGCGCGAACTCGTCCGCCGCATCCTGACCTTCAGCCGTTACAGCCCGCAGAGCGGCCGGGCGTGGCCGCTGCGCCGCGCCGTCAGCGAGGCCCTGCGCATCATCCGCACGGTGATCCCCGCCCCCGTCGTGGTGCGCGAGGACATCGCCGAGGACGAGCTGTGGACCGCCTGCGAGGACGGCGAGGTGCAGCAGATCCTGATCAACCTCACCAGCAACGCCGCCCACGCCATGATGCCGAAGGGGGGCGAACTGACCATCTCGCTGGCCCCGGCCGGCGGCGAGATGCCGTCGACGCTGGACGCCGGCCGCCGCTACGCCCGGCTCACCGTGCGCGACACCGGCGCCGGCATGAGCGAGGAAACCCGCGCCCGCGTCTTCGAGCCGTTCTTCACCACCAAGCCGGTGGGCGAGGGGACCGGCATCGGGCTGGCCGTGGTGCACAGCATCGTCACCGCGCACGACGGCGCCGTCGCGGTGGACAGCGCGCCGGGCCAGGGCACCAGCTTCATCATCCACCTGCCCATCATCGACCCGGAGCCTGTTGGGAACGCCGACGCCGATGCTGAAGCCGTGACGGCGTGAGAAGAGATCCCCAATGCGCGCATCGGAACGGCGAGTCGCAGAACGTTGGGTTTTCGGCTTCGCCTGAGAAAAAAGGACGGAGCCGGAGTGTCGGTGGCCGGCGAAGTCGCGTCGTCGGGCCCCCACCCCATCCCTCCCCCACTGCGCGGGGGAGGGGGCAGAGCAGCGGAGTTCCCTCCCCCGCGAAGTGGGGGAGGGTTAGGGTGG
>DASWVP010000344.1:0-33307 GCA_036401175.1 Azospirillum sp.
AGGACTCAACATGCGGAAGATCGACGGCGACCCCCGACGGTAGCACGGTGGAATGGGCCGGGCTACAGGACCATGCCGGCGAAAAGGACGACGTTGATGGCGACGGTAGCACGGTGGAATGGGCCGGGCTACAGGACAGCGATGCTGTCGGACTGGTATCGCGCCGAGACGGTAGCACGGTGGAATGGGCCGGGCTACAGGACAGCACGCCCGGCACCTTCCACCGGGTGTCAGACGGTAGCACGGTGGAATGGGCCGGGCTACAGGACCGGTAGGCGGCGACCATGCGGGCGAGGTGCGACGGTAGCACGGTGGAATGGGCCGGGCTACAGGACACCGGTGTGCCGCGCTTGTGGAAGTCGTGGGACGGTAGCACGGTGGAATGGGCCGGGCTACAGGACCGAACACGGCGAAGGACTGGCGGCAGCCAGGACGGTAGCACGGTGGAATGGGCCGGGCTACAGGACTGCCCGAAACACGGCGCCATGACGGTGGAGACGGTAGCACGGTGGAATGGGCCGGGCTACAGGACCCTGGAAGTCACCGGCTTCGGCCATCTCACGACGGTAGCACGGTGGAATGGGCCGGGCTACAGGACCAGGCCCGCCGATGGCGTCGGACCCGGACGGACGGTAGCACGGTGGAATGGGCCGGGCTACAGGACACCGTGACGCGCTCGCCGGCGTTGGGGCCGGACGGTAGCACGGTGGAATGGGCCGGGCTACAGGACACAAGGAAGGCAAGTTCTATTCCGAACTCGGACGGTAGCACGGTGGAATGGGCCGGGCTACAGGACTGGTGGCCAAGGAGGGCGGGTTTAAGGTCGGACGGTAGCACGGTGGAATGGGCCGGGCTACAGGACTACGACAGTAAAGAGTTCACCTCTGCGTATGACGGTAGCACGGTGGAATGGGCCGGGCTACAGGACTGCATGGTGCCCGAGCCGTACGGCAACGGCGACGGTAGCACGGTGGAATGGGCCGGGCTATCTCCGTATGCTGCCACCCCTGGCCCTAAGCACCTCTACGGGCAGACGCACTCCCTTACCCAATTCAAACGTAAGGCCGTAGAGCGCTTTGAACTTTTCAGATCCCTTCTCGTCGCGAGGGGCGCTTAGCGCGTAGTCGACCGGAAGCCCCCAGACACCTCCCTTTGTCATAACCGCTACGCGGAAATCCATGCCGTTAAAATGGACAGTGTCTCTCTCGGCCACTTCCGCCACTTGGCCTTCAATGCATGTCGAATCAATGTACCACTGGTCATCGAACACGCCTTTCTTTGCGAGCTTTTCCGTGTGCTTCGACACGGCGGCCATAAGCTTGGGAACGATGGAGGCCACATAGGACACCTCATCCTGAACGGCCGCCCCCCGCAGCCTGAGCAATCGGTCGATGTCCTGGCGCAACGGCATGGGGTGGTTGGCGCCCGGCGGTCCGCTGGATGCGTCGAGAGCGTTGAGGTGAGCGAATTCCAGATTGCTGATGTGGACGGTCACGGTCACCCCCTGACCCGGCAGTTTTATCCGTCCGCCGTCCGCGGTGATCACGGATGTGATCCGCCAGACCTGGGTAACGGCATTGCCGTTCGTCTTGACCCAGGCCTTCGCTCCCGGTGCGGGGCGGCCCAGCGCGTCGCGCTTGGCTGTGCGGATTGCCACGGGCTTGACCTTCGGCTCCTCGATCGACAGGCCGCGCAGGCCGCGCGGACCCCAATGAGGATCCGCAAGGACGCGGCGCAGGATCTCCGCCTCGCGGGCGCGGATGCGCGCGGCCTCCGAGCGGCCGGTGACGGCGGGCCCAACGGCGCTCTGCCCCAGGAGCTTGCGCCGCTGCTCCTGCTCCGGTGTCCGCTGCCGGTCGGGAATGGCATCAAGTTCCGCCAGTTCGGCCATCTCGGCCAGCACGGCGGCGGCATGGTCCGGGACCAGGGCGGTCATCCGGGTGGACTTCCAGCGGCTCCGGAAGCGTTCCTGCGGGTCGAACACGCGGTCGTGCAAGTGCTCGACCTCGGTGACGGCGACCGTGCCGACCAGGGCGCCGGGGTTCGGATTGGCGGTGGCGGCCGCGTCCGATGCGCCGGAGATCAAGTCGACCAGGAAACCGGCGTTGCGGCGCTTGTGGAACACCGGCTTGGACGTGCCGTCAGTGCCGACGACATCCGTGCGGCCATACGGGTTGTCGTCGTGCAGGCCGCCGGGCGTACCACGTTCACACGGCTTCTCGGTGCGGACCTCCACCGGTGCCTTGGCGACCAGATCGCGAATACGATTGCGCAGGCGTTTTCCTTCCGCCGTTGGGATCCAGGTTTCCCGCCCCGTGGAGCCGTCATAGCGCGCGCCCGGCCGCACCCAGCGGTCCAGCGCACGATCCAGGCTGGGCAGGGCGACCCGGCCGACACGGCGGCGCAGCCGGCGCAGGTGATGCTCGTCGGCGACGCGTCCAACGTCCACTTGGGGCTGGTCACCATCCCTGTTTCCGTCCTTGCGCGCGGCCTCGGTGTTGAACGCCTGCACCACCGCCGGCCCGGCCAGCAGCAGGAGGCACGCATCCTCGGCATGGTGGCGGGCGCTGTCACGATCCTTCTCGCTTTGCAACAGGCGACGGCGCAGCATGGCGGTCACGCTGCCGTTGACCGGGCGGACGCGAGCCAAGGCCCGGTACAGTTCCTCCGTGCTCTCCTCCTCGGTGGATTTTGCGCCCAGCCGGCCGGGGTTCTCGGGCAGGACCAGGGCCGTCAGGTACAACCGGGCCAAGCGGGAGGCGCGGGCGGTGTCGTGCAGCAAGCGTCCCTGGCGGCGTCCGCGCTCCTCCGACAGGGCGCGGGCGTCGGCCGTAAAGCGCCAACCGATCCGGTCCATGAAATCCTTGTCCTCGAACGGTCCGGGGAGTTCAACCTTCTTGCCTTTGCCCCTGTCCGCCGGGTTTGAAGCCCGGAAGTCCCGCCACATCGCCAGCAGCGCCGGATGGTCCAGCACCTCCATGCCTAGGAACTCGTGCGGCGTACGCTTGCCCTTGGCGTTGTTGCATTCCTTGTGCGCCAGCACGAGGTTGTCGGGGCTATCTCCGCCAACGCCGCGCTCGATGACGTGGTCGATCTCAGTACTGGCGGGGTCGAAGATGTCGGTGGCCTGCAGCGTCCGATCGCAAAACGGGCAATGACACGCCTGCCGTTCGGCCAAGCGCAGACGCAGGGCGGCGCGCTCGCGGGGAATGCCGAACCCTGTCCAGTCCACGCTCCGGTCCCGGCAGAAATCGTCGAGGTGCTTGTTCGCCTTCCGGGTCAGTTCCTCCCGTTTGCGGTTTCGCTCGTGGATCTCCTGCCGCCGCGTTACGCCATGCTTGGCCTCGCGGGCCAGTTCGATGGTGATGGTGGTGGGCAAGGGGGCCAGCGGGCGGTCATCCACCAGCCGCCCGCCGTAACGGTTGACCACCGCGTTGGCCACCTTGCGCACCTCCGACAGGATGCGGTTGGTGGCGGCGTTGCCGGTCCACAGGCGGGTCCAGGCGTCGGGGGCCCGCTCGCCCCGTCCCTTGTGACCGCGCCGGAGCGTGGTGACCAATTGGGAGGGGATGACCTCCGTGCAGTCCTTCAACGGGTCGGCGCGCCGTGCGCCGGGCGTGCGCGGGTCCAGATAGGGTAGGGTTTCGTGCAGACGCGCTCGCGCCCTGCTCAGGTCGCCCAGCACGATCTCGTTGGGGGCAAAGCCGAACAGGTCGCGCGTGACGGTGTAGAAGCCCGCCGTTGGCCGCTCCGCCCAAGCCGCCAGGATAGCTTCGGCCGCGATATGGCAGACGCTGTACAATGGGCAGTCGAACAGGTCGCTTTCCAGCAGGGTGGCGGTGGCGTCGTCCAACTGCTCCGGCGGCACCGGCCCGATGCCGTGGCGGCAGCCCCCCAGATACTCCCGCAGGAGCCGGGAGTCCGCACGCCGCTCCACGAGGTCCCGGTAATAGAGTGAGCGTGCCGTCACGGGATGGCCGAACCAGCCCGGGATCCACCTGGCCAGCACCGGATCGGTGGGATTGGGTTTGAGGCCGCCTCCCTTGTCGTCGCGCTCGATCCCGAACCGCTCCTTGCCGTCCAGCCCCAAGGCCCGGCGCAACGCGGGGTAAGTGACGTAACCGCGGCTGTCCGTCCTGATGCCGCTCGGCAGGCGCAACAGGGTATCCACCAGGATCTCGCGCTCGGCTGCGGTCAACTCGCCGTGCAGCAGGCCCTCTGCCTCCAGGGTGCGGGGCTCCCATCGCTTGCCGAACGGGCCGTCTTGCTCAATGCCGATCCGGAGGTTGCCGACTGCCTCACGGATGCGTAGAGCCTGCATCAGCGGGTCGTTGGCAAGGCCGCGGTCAATGGCCGCACGTTCGACGATCCACCCGCGAAAAGGCTTGTCGATCAATTCGCCCAGGAACAAGCAGGCGGCTGCCGGTGGAAGGGCGATCGGTTGCTGATCCAGCACCAGCGCACGCAGCGCGTTCCAGTCGAGCGCTTGGTGGTGCGCCTCCTGAATGGCACGGATACGGTCGAACTCCTCGGCGATGAGGGCGCGGGTCGGCACTATCACCTGGGCGGTGCTGGCGCCCCCCGTGCGGGCACGGATAAGCGGTTGGCTGCTGCGCCCGTGCACCTTTCGGTCTTCCCGGACGACATCGAACAGAATCTCGCCGCAGGTTGGAGTCGAACCGTCGGCACGCAGGGCGGCGGCCATCCGGTTGCGGAACAGCCGCTCGGACGTGCGCGCCTGGGCAACGCTGTCATCATCCGCCTCTTCGTCCTTAGTCTTGAGCTTAGCTTTTCTGCTGGTATCGACCGACGGGGTTTCGGACACCGGTGCCGCGAGCCGGACACCACGGTGTGCCGCCATGTGATGGGCGACCTGGAAGAGTTCTTCCAGCGCCAGCGGCTCGCGCGCCGCACGGGCGCGCAGTGCAAACACCGCCACCGGGTCCCGCCGCCCGTCGCCCACGCGAAACTCTACCCGCGCCTTCATCGCCTGGGGCGTGAGTCCAGCGGTATTGGCGAACAGGCGGACCAATGCGGCCAACCGGCGCCGTCGCGTCTCGAATCGGCGTTGCTGTCCGCGCACGATTCGGTCTTCCACCCCGTGCGCCTTGAATGTGTCCACAACCTGCCGCCAAGCACCTTCGAACAACCGCACTCCGGCGTTCAGGACATCGCGGATACTGCCATCCTCCTCAAGGATGCCGGCCGCCCAACCTATGCTGGCTTCGCCAACGTCCAACGCCAGTGCCCATGGGCGCCAGTCCGGTTTCGAACAGGGGCCTACCGTCTTACAGGCAACCATGGCGGACTCCTAAGCGCACTTGGAAAGAGTATGGGGCAAAAAATTTAGCAAAACAGCCACCGCTCTGTCTGTTAAAGATGGGACGTATCCTGTTAATCTCTCCTTGGTGGTGAATTAGTTGGATTCATCAGCTTTAAATTGTGTGTTGGGCGCTTTAACCAGCGGCTCCGCGCACCAAGCGCAGTACGAGGTTCAGCGCGCGGCAGCACCCGCAGCGACGCTAGTTGGCTGCGCTATGAGAACCGGGCGGCTTGTACGCCAACAGCACGCGGCGCCCTAAATCGGCCGGACTGTGATGACACGCCGCGTTATACGGATAGTTCGCCTTGTCGAAGCGCGAAAAACTTACATAAACTGTTCGAATTGCAAGCCCGGAGGGAAACTTGTCCATCGACGGCACGGACGCACTAGCTTCCGAGGACACTGCGCCTGCTGCGGCGGCGGAAACGCTCCTCCCTGTCCGCGTCGTGGCAACGATTACGCCGCGTCTCAACCTCGCCTTCCACCAGAACGCCGTGCCCGTGCTGCGCGAACTGGCGCTGGTCAACGACGGTGATGCGGCGCTGGAGGCCGTCGAGCTGACGCTGTCCTCCGAGCCCGCCTTCCTGGCGCCGAAGACGTGGCGCATCGACGCCGTCGGAGCGGGTCAGCGCTATCACCTGCCCAATCTCGACGTAACGCTGGACGGCGCGATGCTCGGGCGCCTGACGGAAGCCGAATCGGCGACCGTCAGCGTCGCCGCCACCGCAGGCGGGGAGCCGGTGGCGCGCGTCGATCTGCCGATCGAGTTGCTGGCCCGCAACCAGTGGGGCGGCCTTGGCCACATGCCGGAGATGGTGGCCGCCTTCGTCCAGCCCAACGACCCCGCCGTCGAGCGCCTGCTGAAGAAGGCCGCCGAGATCCTGCGCCAGCATGGCAAGAACGGGTCGCTGGACGGCTATGCCGGCGGCTCCAGGCGGGCGTGGGAGCTGGCCTCGGCCGTCTGGGGGGCGGTGGGCGCCATGGGGCTGGACTACGCCTTGCCGCCACCCAGCTTCGAACTCGCCGGGCAGAAGGTGCGCGGGCCGTCGCAGGTTGCGGACGCCGGTCTCGCCACGTGCCTCGACTCCACGCTGTTGTTCTGCGCGGCGCTGGAGCATTGCGGGCTCAACCCGCTGGTGGTGTTCACCCACGGCCACGCCTTCGCCGGCGTCTGGCTGAAGGCCGAGGAATTCACCACGCCGGTCGTCGACGACGTGACGGCGCTGCGCAAGCGGATGAAGCTCAAGGAGCTGGTCCTGTTCGAAACGACGCTGGTCACCCAGCGCCCGTGCCCCTCCTTCGCGCAGGCGGCGGAACGGGGCGCCCGGCAGATCGGCGAGGCCGAAGAGCATGCGTTCGAACTGGCCGTCGACGTCCGCCGCGCCCGCTTGCAGCGCATCCGCCCACTGGCGCAGACCGACGCCCCCACGCTGGTGCTGGATGCCGGTGTTGCTGCGGAGCCGGCGCCGCCGGTGTTCGAGGACGCGCCGACCGACTTGGCCGACGACACCATCACCGACCCCGATGAGGCGGAACCGACCAAGCCCCAGGACCGGCTGGAGCGCTGGCAGCGCAAACTTCTCGATCTGTCGCTGCGCAACGCGCTTCTGAACTTCCGCGCCGGCAAACGCTCGATCAGGTTTGACGCGCCGGATCCCGGCCTGCTGGAGGACCTTCTGGCGGAGGGAAGGGCACTTCGCCTGCTCCCGCGCCCCGACCTTATGGACGGCGCCGACCCGCGCAGCCAAGCCATCCATGAGGAGCGCACCCAGGAGGACCTGCGCCGCCAGCACGCGCTCGACGCCCTGCGCCGCAACGAGGTGCTGGTGGGGCTGAACGGCGACGAGCTGGACACGCGGCTGACGGAACTCTACCGCTCCGCCCGCGCCGCCTTGCAGGAGGGCGGTGCGAATACGCTGTTCCTGGCGCTCGGCTTCCTGTCGTGGACGCGCGACGCCAAGGACCCGAAGCGCTACCGCGCGCCGCTGATCCTCATCCCCGTGACCTTGCAGCGCAAGAGCGTGCGCTCGGGCTTCAGCCTCGTCCTGCACGACGACGAGCCGCGCTTCAATCCGACCCTGCTGCAGATGCTGCGCCAGGACTTCCGCCTTGCCATCCCGGTGGCCGAGGGCGAGCTGCCGCGTGACGACAGCGGCCTCGACATCGCCGGCATCTGGAAGGCGGTGGGGCAGGCGGTGAAGGAGATTCCCGGCTGGGAGGTGGTGGAGGACGTGGTGCTCGCCACCTTCTCCTTTGCCAAGTACCTGATGTGGAAGGATCTGGTCGACCGCACCGAACAGCTCAAGCAGAACCCGGTGGTGCGGCACCTGATCGACACGCCGCGCGACCCGTACCCCAGCGCCGTGACCTTCCCGGCCCCGCGCACGCTCGACGCCAGCTACGGGCCCGAACACACCTTCTGTCCGCTTCCGGCCGATTCCTCCCAGCTATCGGCGGTGATGGCGGCGGCCAAGGGCAAGGACTTCGTGCTCGTCGGTCCGCCCGGCACCGGCAAGAGCCAGACAATCGCCAACCTGATCGCCCAGTGCCTGGCCGAACGGAAGACAGTGCTGTTCGTCTCGGAAAAGATCGCCGCGCTGGATGTGGTGTACCGGCGCCTGCGCGACGTCGGCCTGGGCGAGTTCTGCCTGGAGCTGCATTCCAGCAAGGCGCGCAAGCTGGACGTTCTGGACCAGCTCCGGCGGTCGTGGGAGGCCATGGGCGAGGTCGACGCCGACGCATGGCGGCGGGAGGCGCACCGCCTGCGGACGTTGCGCGACCAGCTCAACGTCTACGTCGATCGCCTGCACCACAAGCACCGCAACGGGCTGACAGCCCACATGGCCATCGGACGGGTGGTGGCCGGGCGCGACATGCCGGTCATCAATCTGTCCTGGCCGTCGCCGGACGTGCATGACGCCGACACCCTCGATGCGATGCGCGAGCTGGTCGACCGTCTCGACCTGCACGCCAAGGAGATCGGCGCCATTGCCGACAGCCCGCTGACCCTCGTGTCCCGCGGGGAATGGGCGCCCACGTGGCAGCACGCCCTGCTGGACGCGGCCCGCACGCTGATTTCCGCCGCCGAGCGGGCGGAGGGCGCCGCGGATGATTTTGCCCGCGCGATCGGGCTGTCTGCTCCGCCCCTGGACCGCCGGACGCGCGATGGGCTGGCTGGGCTGGCCCGAGCGCTTCCCATGGCGGCTGGGCGTGATTGGCGCTTTGCCTTGCGGCCGGACGTCCGCACCATTGCCGACCGTCTCCGTCACGGGCTGGACCTGCTGGCGCGGCGGCGGGAACTGGTCGCCCAGGTCTCGCCGGCCTATCCGGACGCGGTCGTCCAAGGGCTGCGGCAGGGCATGGACTTGCTGGCGCGGCATCGGGAAGTCACCGGGCAGCTGTCCATTCCCTATGGCGAGCAGGCGGCGTCGCTCGACCTCGACCGGCTGAAGGCCGACTTGGAGCGGGCGGAACGGTCCTGGTGGCCGATGCGGTCGATGCGCCGCAAGAAGGTGATGGCGGCCCTGATGGCGGCGGCCGGCGGCACGAAGGAACCGGACGCGGCGGCCGACCTGGAACGCCTCGCCACCCTGCGCGGCCTGGAGCGCGATCTGAATGCGCTCGGTCCGGTCGTGGCGTCCGCCGGGGACGTCTGGGCCGGTCTCGCCACCAACACGGACGACGTGACGGCGGCGCTGGCCTTCCAGGCGGTGCTGCCGGCCGCGCTGTCCGCCTCGCCCTGGAACGATGCCGGTCTGTCGGCGGTCGCGGACGGGCGTTGCGGTGCCGCGTTGGCGGCCGACCACCGCCGGCTGCTCAACCTGCGCGCCCTGGAAGCCGAGATCGACACCCTCGACGACCTGCGGACGATCACCGGCGGGTTGTGGGCCGGCCTGCGGACCCGCGTGGAGGAGGTCGAAGCCGCCCTGGGCTTCCAGCAGGCCCTGTCGTCTTCCATCGCCGGGCTCGCCGCGACGCCGGAGGGGCTCGCGGCCGTCAAGGAGCCGCTCCAACGCCTGCTCGGCGACGGCAACATGCTTCTGGAGGATGGAGGGCCGGTTGCCAAGGCTGGTGCGGTCTGGCTCGACGCGCTGTCGGGCTACGCGGGCGCGCTCGATGCCTTCAGCGGATTGGCCGGTACACCGGTGACCGACATCGAGCGGGCGACGGGCGAACGCCCCGGCGCGGTGGCGCAGGCATGTCGCGGCATCCTGCCGCTGGAGCGCAAGCTGCACGCATGGTGCGCATGGCGCAAGGCGCGGAACGAGGCGCTTGCATGCGGGCTGGGCGCGCTGGTCTCCGCGGTCGAACAAGGAGCGGTCGCCATCGGCACGCTGCGGGACGCGTTCGAAACCGTGTACTGCCGCTGGTGGCTGGACGCGATGGTGGATGGCGACGAGGTGCTGCGCTCCTTCGTCTCGACCGAGCACGAAAAGCGCATTGCCGACTTCCGGGCGCTCGACGAGCGTTTCACCGAACTGACGCGCGCCTACATCCGCGCCGGCCTGTGCGCCGAACTGCCGGACCAGAACAACGTGACCAACGGGTCGGAGTGGGGGCTCCTGCGCCGCGAGATGCAGAAGAAGCGTGCGCACATCCCGCTGCGCGAGCTGATCGGCCGGCTGCCCACCGCCATCACGAAGCTGTCGCCCTGCCTGCTGATGAGCCCGCTGTCGATCGCGCAGTTCCTGCCGGCCGACACCGCCCTGTTCGATGTCGTGGTGTTCGACGAGGCTTCCCAGATCCCGGTCTGGGATGCGGTGGGCGCCATCGCGCGTGGCCGGCAGGTCGTGATGGTGGGTGATCCCAAGCAGCTTCCGCCCACCGCCTTCTTCGACCGCGCGGAGGCCGATGCCGACGAGGACGGCGACGTGGAAGGCGACCTCGAAAGCATCCTGGACGAGTGCCTGGGCGCCAACCTGCCAACCCTGTACCTGTCGTGGCACTACCGCAGCCGCCATGAAAGCCTGATCGCCTTCTCCAACCATCGCTACTACGAGGGTGGGCTGGTGACCTTCCCCTCGCCGGTGACCGAGGACCGTGCCGTCAGTTTCCACCTCGTGTCGGACGGCGTCTATGAGAAGGGTGGGGCGCGCATCAACAAGCCCGAGGCGCGTGCACTGGTCGCCGATCTGGTCGGCCGGCTGAAGGATCCGGCGTTCCGGGCCTCCAGGCTGACCATCGGCGTCGTCACCTTCAACTCGGAGCAACAGCGGCTGATCGAGGACCTGCTGGACGAGGAGCGGCGCAAGAACCCGGAGATCGAGCCCTTCTTCGCCGAAGACGTGCTGGAACCGGTGTTCGTGAAGAACCTGGAAAACGTCCAGGGCGACGAGCGCGACGTCATGTACTTCTCGATCACCTATGGCCCGGACCTTACCGGCGCCGTGTCCATGAACTTCGGTCCGATGAACCGCGACGGCGGCGAGCGGCGCCTGAACGTCGCGGTTACCCGCGCCCGCCATGAGCTGCGCGTCTTCTCCAGCCTGCGCCCGGAACAGTTCGACCTGTCGCGCACCGCGGCACTCGGCGTTCGCGACCTGAAGCACTTCCTGGAGTTCGCCGAGCGCGGGCCGCGCGCGCTGGCCGAGGCCGTTCGAGGCAGCATCGGCGATTACGAAAGCCCCTTCGAAGTGGCGGTGGCGACCGCACTGGCGCAGCGGAACTGGCAGGTGCACCCGCAGGTGGGTGTCTCGGCATTTCGTATCGATCTGGGGGTGGTCGATCCGGATGCACCCGGCCGCTATCTGGCCGGCATCGAATGCGATGGCGCGACCTACCATCGCTCGGCCACCGCACGGGATCGCGACAAGCTGCGCGAGCATGTGCTGCGCGGCCTGGGGTGGGAGATCGTCCGCATCTGGTCCACCGACTGGTGGCACGATCCCGAAGGGGCGCTGGACAAGGTCCAGGCCCGCCTGTCCGCCGTGCTGGAGTCGAGCCGCGTCCGGCGCGCCGAAGAAGCCCGCCGGCTTGAAGAGGCGGCCCAGGCCGCCGCTGCGGAAGCCATTGCGCTGGCAGCGGAGGATGAGCAGCCCGACGAGGATGAGGACGACGGCGACCAGGACGTTTCCTTCGCCGTGGATCAACCGACGGGGCACTTCGGACCGGTGAATAGCCAGCTGACCACTTCGGTCGGCTACGCCCGCAACGGTGCATCGGCAACAGCGCCCGAGGTTGGATCTGCGGTGTTCCGCGAAGCCAATGCGGCATCGGCGGTAGAAGCCGTCGATCCGGATGCCTTCCTTGATCCGGCCTACAATGCCCGACTGCTGGCCATGATCGACCACGTGGTGAGCGTCGAGGGACCCGTGCGCGACGATGTTCTGGCCCGACGCATAGCCCGTGCACACGGCTGGGCGCGCACAGGTGCGCGCATTCGCGAACGGATCTTGAAGCTTGCCCGCAAGCGGCTGCCGGCGACCGAGGAGGATGCCGGCCTGTTCTTCTGGCCGCCCGAGGCTGACACCTCAGCGTGGCCGGTGTTCCGCCGTCCGATGGGGGAAGAGGTTCGCCCGATCGATGAAATCGCCATGCCTGAACTTGTGGCGCTGGCGCGTGCCGTCTGTGCGACCGGCCTGGATGGGGAGGAGGCCATCACTGCGATGGCGCGCGAAGCAGGACTGCTGAAGCTTCGCGCTGCAAGCCGCGACCGCTTGCAGCGGGCATATGATCAGGTGAACGCTGGCGGTCAGTCGTAACGCGCTGGCTGACCGTGTGGGTGAAGGCGTTGCCGGGAGGAAGAGTCCCAAGCGCGCAGATGGGACCCGTTCTCGCGATGTGGGGTAGGGGGCTGCCTACTCGATCAGCGGCGGGTCGGCGTCGGCCATCTGCATGCTCGCCAGCAGGTCGACCAGGCTCATCCGCAGCGTGGTGTCCACGTTGACCGCCTGCATCGGTCGGCCCCAGCCGCGGTCGAGGATCGCGTTGGCGGCGGCCACGCGCTCGCTGGGGCGGCCGGTGCGCATCACGTGCACGAGTGCGTCCAGGGCCTCGATGGTGTTCTGCTGCGCCAGCTCGCGCACGCGCCGCTCGCCCTTGGGGCGACCGCCAGGGTTGCCGCTTTGGCCGGGCTTGAACTGGGACTGGGTGCTGGGCATGGCCTGCTCCTTTCCTGATCTCAGGGCCTGCGACACTTCCGCTGCCGTGGGGCGACAAGACGACGACACGACACCCCTTAGGGTGCTGTCGTGTCGTCGCCGTCGCCCACCCCGACAGCATGTGGACGACACGACGACAGACGACACGATATTTCTGTCGTGTCGTTTTGTCGCCGGCTCACGACGAATCTCCCGCACCGCCCTGCTGGCCGGCATCGGTCAGCCAAATCCGGTCGCTGCCCGTAGCGGCGAGTCCAGTCGCGCGAAGCTGGTGGATGATCCGTTGCCCTTGCTTCAGCTCAGTGTCCCGCTTTTCCGCACCAATGCTGCCTTGCGCCCGCAGGGCATCGTAGAAGGCATTGATGGGGATGGACATGACGCGCGGCACCTTCGTGGACACAACAATCTCCCCCTTGTCGGCGAGAGCGTTCATGAGGGCCTGAAGGTGCAACTCGTTGAAGCTCTTCCGCTTGGCAGTCTTGCCCTTGGATGTCCCGCTGTATTCCTGCGCCTCCACGACGCAGCTCGATACGGGCTCGGCGTGGGCGTTGACACCCAGTTCCACCACCTGAAGCGTGAAGGCCAGCGGGGGCTTGATGTCGAGGTCGCGCTGCTTGGTGACGGTGATCGTGCCGGTCCTGGCGCCCTGTGCTCGCGCCACCTCGATCTCGGTGTCGGTGGCGGCGCGCAGAAGCGAATGGCCGCGGGCGCCCTTCGCCGCGTCCTTGCCGGTGTGGTGGATGAACATGAGGTGCGCGCCGGTCTCCTGGCGGATGCGGTCGGCGTTCATGACGAGCGCGCCCATGTCCTCGCTGGCGTTCTCGTTGCCGCCGGCCATGGCGCGCGACAGGGTGTCGATGACGATCAGCGTTACGGGGATCCCCAGGTCGTCCGACTCGTCCTGGATGAGGTCGATCAGGGCATCGGTGTCGGCGTCCGGGTCCAGCAGGTTGATCGAGCTGGGGACGATGGTGAAGGGCACCGTCCCGGCAATGCCGTGATGCTCGCGAAAAGCCGCCACACGGTTCTTGATGCCCGCCCCGCCTTCCGCAGCAACGTAGACGACCCCGCCCCGGACAACGCGCTTGTCACGCCAGGAGCAGCCCAACGCCACGTGCAGCGCGAGGTCGAGCACCACGAACGTCTTGCCAGCGTTGCTGTCGCCGTACACGACGCTCATGGCCGAGCTGGTGAGCAGCCCCTGCACCAGATCCTTAGTTTCCAGCACCGGCATGACCTCGTGGAAACGAACGCGGGGCAGCGCACGTCGCCCGGTGCCTCGGTCCCCGGCGGGGGCCTTGGTCGCCGTACCGGTGTCGCCGTGGGTGGCGGCCATCTCGTCAACGGTCGGCATGAACGGCACAGCGCCCTTCATGCCGGCCCGCACAGCGTCGACCCCGCCGCGCCGGAGGATGTCCAGCCAGTCGACCTTCTCGCCGGCCTCCCCCGGCATGGCGATGCTGATCGGCACCTGCTCGTGCAGCGCCAAAGCGAGCTTGCGCGCCGCGATCTCACCGCGCCGGCTGGCCGGCTTGGTCAGGCTGCCCTTCTCGTCGCGGTCGGCGGCAACGGTGACGTGCTTCGTGGCCGCATACGGCCGGAACGCCTCCACGCCACCGGCCGACACGGCCGCCGCCACCATCACCGTACCGGCCGCGATCTCGTCGCGCATGGAGAAGGCGATGGCCGCACCGGTCTCGATGCCCTCGCAGACGATGGTGTGCGGCGCCACCAAGGGGTTGCCCCACAGGGTGGCGCAGCCAGCGGTGGTCGTGCCGCCCTTGGTGCGCGCCGACTTCTTCGGGTCCCGGCCGCTGAGGTCGGCCTTGCCCTGACCGCCGGGAGCCAGGTAGATGCGCAACGCGTGCTGGCGGCCGTCCACGCTCACGGTCTCGAAGATGGCGCAGGGATACGTGCCCACCAGCTTCGGCTTCAGCCCCTCACGCGCCGGGGCGTCGTAGTAGGGGAGCGCCTTGATGCCGACCACCCGCGTGGCCGGCAGCGGCACCTCGCCGGGGGAGATGCCGAGACGGGAGGCGAGGTACGCCGCCACCAGGGCATCGTCGCGGTTCTCGATCGGCGGGTTCAGCAGGCCGGCGGCGTCGGTGGCCTGGAACTGCCGTTCGCTATTGGCCCTGCCCTCGGTCTGGATCAGGTCGCTCCGGCCGATGATCTCGGCCACGCGAACCTTCGCCGTTTCGAAGTCGCAGTTCTCCATGGTGGACACCACGTCGAAGATGCTGTGCGCCTTGCCGTCGCCGGGGCGCTTCCCAATGCACGTGCAGTAGGCGCAGGCCTTCTTGGCGTCCCACCGCCAGTCGTTCTTGCCCCCGTGGTCGGGGTAGGGGCAGGTGATGTGGCCCCGGCCGCCGTGCCAGTCGATGCCTACGGCATTGAACACGTCCTGCTCGCGGCCCTCGACGGCGGCCTTGATGGCCGCCGTCTGGACGTAGTGGATCGGGGTCATCCCACACCCCCGCCCTGGATGAGGGTGTGGCGCGGGTGGCCCATCTTGGCGAGGGTGTCGGTCATCTTCTCGAACATGGCGAACGTGGAGCCGTACAGAGCCCAGTTGCGACCGGCCTGCCAAGCGAAAGCGCAGGCGGTCTCTACGTCGGCGTCTTCCCCCACCTCGTAGGGGCAGGCTTCGCACTCGTCCGACGGGCTGACCTTCTGGATGGAGGATTTCTTCTCCGAGATGCCGGCGTCGTAGCCCTGGCCGCACGCACGCTGGATCAGCTCGTCCGTGTTCCAGTCGCCGGTGCAGGGGATGGGGCAGTCCATCGAGCGCAAAAGCCTGCCCAGCTTGGTGCTGGACGGGAACAGAACGGCCGTCAGCGTCCGGCGGATCTGCCACGGCGTGGACGTCGGGCCGCAGCGTTTGCCGTTCCGGCCGTAGCGGTGCTCCTGTCCGTGCTGACCAGTCAGCCTCGTTCCAAGACCGGCGAGTTCGCTGGCGATGACAAGCGCCTCGTCGAGTGCGTCGGTCGCGATGGTCTTGCTGAGCTTGATGCAGACCACCGCATAGAGCAGTTCGTACAGGCGCGTGGCCAGCAGGAACAGACGCAGGTTGATAGTGTTGTCGCCCGTGTTCATGCCTCAGTCCTCCTGGTGCTTGCCGAAGGAGGGCATGCGCGAGGTGCCTGGCGGCATGGCGATCAGACCGCCTGGGTCCGAGGTCGAGCGGCGCGGGCCGCTCAGTTTCGTGGCCGCCCAGGCGTCCAGGGCCTCGGGCGTGTAGCGCGGGAAGCGGCCGAACTTGTGGAACTCGGGGCCGCCGCCCACGACGGCGAGCTTCGCCAGGGTGGCAACGGCGACGGGCAGGCCGCGCTCAGCGAGGTGGGCGCTGGCCTGCTTGCGGGACAGATAGTGGGGCTGGTTCATGATCCCTTCTCCATATCGGCCGAATTTTCGGCCCATCGGCGGAAGGATCGCGATTCGGTGCGTGCGGCGCGCGTGATGGGAAAATCGAATTTTGGCGGGATTTTTCGATCCCGCCCGCTTTCAATCGGTAGAGGCATCCTCTTCGATCAGGTCTTCTGGATCAGGGGCGTTATCATCGCCTGGGTCCGCGAAATGCGGCCGCAGCTCACGAAGGATCGCGGCCAGAGTGCTGGCTGCGATCTGCGCTTGGGTGTCCCCCGTGACAATGGGAAGCGCGACCGCGACAAAGCGGTAGAAGGGTCCACCTTTCTGCATGCCGTCTTTGATCGTCGAGACGCCTGGCCTCCTGTCCGTCGCGACGAGATATGCTTGGGCAAGATGAAAGATTACCGGACCCCATGGGCGCTCGCCTTTCGGCCGCCCGCGTGATCGGTCAGGGAGCGTAGACAGCGCACACTCAACGAACCGCGTCAGGTCATGCTGACCCCCTTGGATGCGTTGAAAGGTCTCAAAAATCGGCTCCCGCGCCCTTCCATCGGTTGCATATTTGAAGTTCGTGGCGTTGATCAGAGCGCCCTGTCGCATAAGCCAGGAGACTTCGCCGGCAACCTCCTTGAGGTTCCGGGCGAGCTTTTCGAGATGGGCTCGGCAATCGGCCGTACTGTCATCGGAATAGCGTGCAGCGTCTACAGCGTCACCGATTGCCTGCCGGAAGGCAGTGCCGTCCAGAGGGGCATGGCCCACTTCATTTGTCAGGCTGGTCTCAATAGCCGTAAATTCGTCATTTGTGATCATGGATAGTGTCTCTTCCTGGCTTCTAAAGAGGCGGACGGTTATCGAGCGCGGCGCACCGGCAGCGGGGTAATGCCCTCAGCTGCAACCCCTCCGGCCTTAGCCCTGAGCGCAGCCGCGATGCGGTTCTCCACCTTGTCGGACAATTCGCGAAGCGGGTTCGCGTCCCGGTTCACGTATCGGCCGGTCATGGCGAGCGTCTTGTGCCCCAGCTTGTCGCGCACGAGGAAGGCATTGGCGCCGGCTTGGCCGGCGTAGGTGCCGACCGTATGGCGCAGGTCATGCAGCCGGACGTCGGTGAGCCCAGCGGGAAGGGACGTCTTGGTCTTGGTGGCGGCTTCCTGGCAGGCCGCATACGTCGGCACCTTGCCAACCTGTCGCTCCAACTCTGCGACAAGCGCACCGGCCGGCGTGTCCGGTCGGTCGCGCCATACGGCCACCGTCGCGGCCTCCCGGACGCGGCTCCAGGCATGGATCAGCGTGCTTTTCGGGAGCGGCTTCTCGGGGTCGAGGCTGGGCAGCACCCAGCCTTTGCCCTTCTGCTGCTCGGCCAGGAACGCGATGGTCTGGGCTCCGATGGCATGGAGGCGTCCGCCGGCCTTCGCGTCACGTATGACCAGTGCACCGGCCGCAAGGTCGACATCCTCCCAGCGCAGCGCCAGCACCTCGCCCAAGCGGCAGCCGGTGAGCAGCAGCAGGCGGACGGCGTTCAGGACGCTGGCCTGCTCGGTGCCTTCCAGTTGGGTCAGCACTTCACCGATTTCGGCGACCTCGGCGTCCGACAGGAAGCGTTCGCGCTTGTTCTCGCGGTACTTTTCGATTCGGCGGCAAGGGTTGGACTCGTCGGGGCGGAGCCCCCACACCTCGGCGAGCCCGAACATCTTGGACAGGACGGCAAGGGTCTGGTTGGCCGAGCGCGGCGTATCGCGCATGTCGTGGTGCAGCTTCGCGATGTCAGCCCGCGTCACCTTGTCGACGGCCAGCCGGCCGATCGCCGGCTTGACGTGCTTGTCCAGCAGGCGGCGGAATTCGGCGGCGGTGCTTGCCTTATTCTTGGCCTCCACGTGCTGCTCAAGGTAGCGGTCGGCAAGCTGTGTAACCGTCACGGTGCCTTCGCGTTCGGCACGACGTTCGGCGGCCGGGTCGATGCCGTTTCGGACACCCGCCAGGGCCTTATGCGCCATGTCGCGCGCCTTGTCCGCCGTAAGCGTCCCATGCCGGCCGAGGACGTGGCGTTTTGTCGGCGCTCCCCGGCCACCGCCCATGCGGTACTTCACGACGTACGTCTTCACGCCGTTCGGCGTGACGATCAGGCCGAAGCCCTTCAGGTCCGTGTCCCAGACGTAGAGCCGTTCGCCCTCGGTCGCGAGGCTGTCCACCAGCCGCTTCGTGATCTTCGCCTGCATGCCCGCCGCCTCGGTGTGTGCCGTCTTGGGGAACCACCGGGGAACCACCGCGCGGAAAAATCGGGAAACTCCGCGGAAGCGGAGAAACGCCGAAGCGCGCTGAAATCCGCGTGGATGCTGGCCTCTAGCACACTGCGGCAAACGTGGGTAGATTTACGAAATCCTATTCAACCCGGACTTAAAATCCGAAGCCACTTGGCGTGGGGGTTCGAGTCCCCCCGCCCGCACCATCGTCCGCACGGGCTGGGCGCGTCGGCCCAAGGCCGGACGCTTGACGGCGGGGCGGGTGCGTGATGGTAGTCGGCGGAGCATCGCCGACCGGAGATCCTTCATGCGCACCCGCATCCTGGCCCTTCTCCTGCTGGCCGCGCCCATGCCCGGCGCGCCGGCCGCCGCCGCCGATCTGCACCGGCTGTGGGATGACCGCTGCGCCGAATGCCACGGTGACGCGGGCGACTTCGCGCGGCGCACGTTGACGGTGACAGGCGGCCGCCTGCTTGGGCGCCGGCCGGAGCGCGACCTGCGCGCCTTCCTGCTGCGCCACCAGGGCGGGCTGCCGGCGGAGGAGGCCGATCGCGTGTACGGCATGCTGCTGGCCCAGGCCGGGATGCCGCCACTGTTCCAGGAGCGCTGCGGCATCTGCCACGTCAAGGCGTCCGACCTCGTGCGCGACCGCCTGATCCTGCGCGACGGCGTGCTGGTGGGGCGCTACACCGGGCGGCCGGTGGCCGCGTTCCTGGAGAACCACGGGCGTGTTGGCGCGGACGAGGGGCCGGTCTTCGTCGGCCTGCTCGCCCGCATCGCCCGAGAAATCGCCGGCGGGCCCTGAACGGGCGGGCTTTACGGCGCGGCGCGGCGGCGCTGTTCGTAGGTGTCCAGCATCTTGGCCAGCGTAATGACGGCGTCGTCCGTCAGGGCGCCCAGCCCGACCAGACGGATCAGATCGCCGGCCAGTTGGCGCCCCTGCGGCGTTTCCAGCCCGTGATACTGGTGGATGACCTTCTCGGCGTCCTGGCGGCTGCTGATCACGGTCGCGTCCCTTGCCCGTCGCGCGATGGTTGGGACGACAGCCGTACCAGCGGCGCACGTCGCAGACAAGACGCGCCAAGGACGTAGGCGATCCTATGGGTTATGCCGGGAGGGCGTATGCCGCGGGCAAGCTTTCATTAACCATAATGACCGAGGCTGGCGCATCCGCCCCACGGCAACCGGGACCCACCGCCATGACCCTCGACGTTTCCCAGCGCATTGACGACCTGACGCCGGATGAGGCGGCCGCGGTGGCGGGCGCCTACGAGTCCGCCCTGGACCACGCCGACCACGACGACGCCTTCGCGCTGGCGATGGGGGTGTTCCGCACCTTCCGGCCGGAACTGCCGCTGTCGATCGTCGCCGCCGAGTTGGAGTTGCTGCTGGCCTGCACGCCGAAAGCGGATGCGCCCCACGCGCTTTGCGCGTGACCGCGGCGCTCCAGCCGACACCCTGACCAAGTCGAGGCCCGCATCCGGCGACACCGGGGCGGGCCTTCGTCATGCCCGGACGGCGTTGTCGTGCGCCGCGAACAAATCACCGGAGCGACCGAAAGTGTCCGGTGCGCCGCAATATGTAAAAAGCTGACCGGTCGTCGTGGTGGAACCGCACGTCCGCGAACGTTCGTGTCGCCCTTCACTGCTTCGGCAAGCAGAAGGCCTTGTACACGATCTTGCCACGTCGCAAGTCGATCAATTCGATCGTTCCAGAAATGTTACAGGAATTGAGAAACTTCTCAAGGACTTGCGTGGCCTCGACCAAGTACTTAAGTGATATGTCGTCGTTTCCGTCTTGTCCGCTTTGGACGAGGCAGTTTATTTCGTACTGCACAGCTCAATTCCCAGCAAAATACATCGACCGGCGACCGCTGAGAAACGTATACCCCGCAATATGAATAAGTCAATCGCGGGTTAATGCGTCATCAAAGTTTTCAGAAGACTGAGATGAATAACAAAGTTTCAAAAAGCCTTCTTTAGGACAGGCGGTTTTGATATTTTGTTATTTGCTCACCCGATGGCGTATGCGCTTCGGGCGATGGCGGAATGTCGCGCCGCCCACCGGGAATCCCAGTGTT
This sequence comes from Azospirillum sp., assembly GCA_036401175.1. GTDB lineage: Bacteria > Pseudomonadota > Alphaproteobacteria > Azospirillales > Azospirillaceae > Azospirillum. The sequence continues at coordinate 20,110 of DASWVP010000344.1, forward strand.
TCCGCCGTGTTTCCCAGTGCCGGCGGCGGTCGGGGCCGCCCCCGGCGGGGCCGGCCCGTCAAAGCCCCGTCTGCGGCTTGCCCGTGTCGGCGGTGTGGGCCGAGGTGCCCGGATCGATGAGCGGCTGCAACGCCGGGGCCAGACTTTTCAGCAGCTGCGCCGGCAGCGCCGAGGTAAAGCGGTAGTGGTCGGCCTCCGGCCCGTGCACGAAGGCGGTCATGGTGCCGAAGAAGCGCTCGCCGATGTAGAAGACGAAGGTCGCCGTGCGCGCCACCGCGCGGGACTCGATGAGGTGCCCGCCCGGCCCGTAGCGGTCGAGCCGGTGGTCGCCGGTGCCGGTCTTGCCGCCGATGGGGATGATCTGCCCCGACGCGTCCTTGAACGAGCCCCAGACGCGCTTGGCGGTGCCGTTCTGCGCCACGTCCATCAGCGCCTTGCGCGCGGTCTGGGCGATCTCGGCCTTCAGCACGCGCTTGCCCTCCAGCGGGCCCAGCCCGACGACCGCCTCGTACGGCGTGCCGGCGGCGAAGTGCAGCTTGTTGACGCGCACGTTGGGCAGGCGCACGCCGTCGTTCAGCAGGATGCCCACCAGCTCGGCCAGCGCCGCCGGCCGGTCGGCCGAGCTGCCGATGGCGGTGGCGAAGGACGGCACCAGCGTCTCGAACGGATAGCCCAGACGCCGCCACGACGCGGTCAGGCGCTGGAACGCCTCTTCCTCCAGGCCGATGCGGATGCGGGTGTTCTGCGCCGCCTGGCTTTTCTTGAACAGCCAGCGATAGCTCTCCTGCCGCTCGTCGGCGCTGGCCTCCAGCACCTCACCGCGCTTGGCCTGCGGGTTCTTTTGCAGGTAGGCCACCAGCCACAGCTCCAGCGGATGCACCTTCGCCAGATAGCCCAGGTCGTTGAGCGGGAACTTGTCCGGCCCGTACTTGGCGTACAGCTTCTGCATGTCGCCGTCGTCCAGGTTGGCCGCCGGCAGGCGGGTGCGCATGAATTTGGCGAACTCGCTGATGCCGGCTTCCGGCCGCACCATGCGGAAGATCACGGCCAGCCGGTGCGGCACCGGGCGGGCGCGGCTGGCCAGCAGGGCCAGCGCCTCGTCCGGCGTGCGCTTGCGGTAATCGTTGTAGAAGCGGTTGAGGAACTCGCTGCCTTCCTTGTCGGCGAAGCGCGCCAGATACGCCTGCCGGGCGGGGTGGTCGGCGTTGTGCAGGATGTCGGCCGAATCCTCGCCGCCTTCCGCCATGTAGAATTGCACGATGTCGCGCATCATGCGGATGAACGGCAGGTTGACCGAGCTGCGCAACGCCTCCGTCACCGTCAGGATGGAGCCGTTGTCCTTGTTGTTGAAGTTGACGAAGCTGTGCAGGCCGCCGCCGGTGAAGAACGACTCGGCCGGGCTGGCGGAATAGCGGCGCTCCATGGCGGCGTCCAGCAGCGCGGTCAGGCTGCGGTCCCTGGCGCCGATCAGCCAGTTGGCGGCCCAGCGCGTCAGGTTGTCGCTCGCCTCCTCCTCGACGTCGGCGAGGAAGTCCTTGGGCAGGTGGGCATAGCGGGTGTGCAGCTCGGCGATGATCTCCAGGTAGGTGACCATCGTGCGCAGCTTGGCCGTGGAGCCCAGGTCGAGCTTGGCGCCCTCGTTGATGTCCAGCGGCTGGTCCAGGTTGTCGGCCTGGATGCGCAGGTAATTCGCGTCCTGCCCGCGCTCGTACAGGGTGAAGCTGTAGATGATCTTGGACAGGTCGTTGTTTTTGGCGTCCAGCAGCCGTTCGCCCATCAGGCCCTGGCTCTGCGCGAAGTCCGCCTGGCCCAGCTTCGCCAGCACCTCCACCACGCGCTGCTGCGTGGGGTTGTCCAGCGTCGTCTGCGCCGTCAGGTCGGTGCGGTCGAGCTGGTACAGGCTGGGCACGCCCAGCATGGACAGCAGGCGCGCGCGGATGGCGTTCGGCGCCTTCTGTTCGATGAAGGAGGCGCTTTGTGCCTGCGGCGGGTCCTCGCGGTATTTCAGTTTCAGCCCCAGCGCGGCGTCGCGCAACGCGGGGTCGATCACGCCCGCGCTCGCCAGCACGCGCAGGTGGCTGTCGGCCAGCCGTTCCAGCGCGTTGCGGTCGGCGATCAGGTAATGGCTGGGCCGGCGCTGCGCCAGCAGCAGGCACAGCACCTGCTTGTAGGCCAGCGCCTTCAATTGCAGCGCGCGCTCGTCGCCGGCGGGTTCCGACAGCACCTTGACGGCCAGCGGCAGGTCGGTGCCGTACCACGCCCACAGCCCGTCGCCCAGCCCGTTGACCTCGCCGAACCCCGGCCGCGCGGTGAGCGGGGTGGAGTTCAGATAGTCGACCAGGATGCGCCGCCGCGCCTCGCCGGTGTCCTCGCCGTTCAGGTAGGCGCGCACGCTGGCGGATATCATCTGGCGCAGCTTTTCCGCCGGGCCGTCGGTCTGGCCGTCCGGCGAGTGGCGGTACTTCTCGATCTGCGTGGCCAGCGTCGAGCCGCCGGCCACGCGCGAGCCGGGGTGGATGTACTTCATCGGCAGCGTCAGCACGGCACCGGCGAAGCGGTCCCACTCCACGGCCGGGTTGCGGCGCGGCTCGGCGTCGTCCAGCAGTTCGCGGTTCTCGATGAACAGCAGCGTGTCGGCGACCAGCGGCGGCACGTCCTCGAACCGGTTGAACACGCGCTCGGGATAGCGGGCGGAGAACAGCGTGCCGCCGTTGCGGTCCAGCAGCGTCAGCCCGGCCCGCGTCTTCTCGCGGAAGATGGTGAAGCCGCCCATCGCCATGAACTGGTCGAGCCGCGGCGACAGCGACGCCTGCATCTCGATGGCGTACATGTCGTCGGTCAGCGCTTTCAACTGGTTGGGCAGGCTGGTGTAGCCCATGCGCTCGTCATAGGGCCCCTGGGTGGGGAAGCGGGCCTGCGCGTTCGGCCCCTCGCGCAGCGTGTACGTCATCTCCCCGGCCAGCCAGGAGAGCACGCGCGCCTGCAACCGGGAGGTGCGTACCTCCTCCGCGCCGACGACTCCCAGCCCGGCCACCGTCGCCACCGTGGCGACCCCGAGGAGCATTCGCCGCCAGAAGGTCCGAGTCATGGGACGCCCGCCATATCGCGAATTGGTTAAAATGCCCGCCAAACTCCCGGGCGATATGGGCTGAACGTAAGTGTTGCCTGGTTAACAAGGGGTGTAACCGCACCCGGTGAAAGGCCCAAAAAGGTTCCACGAAAAAGTGCTACCAACGAATTGTTCGGCACTGTTGCGCGCCTGCTACGGAAACGCGTTATGGTTGTGGGGTGATTCGGCAGGGGAGGGGCGCCGTCCGACCAGCCCTCTTGACGGCAACGCCGGCACTGCCCACACTGAAGGCATGGCGACGTTGAGCATCCGCAACCTTCCCGACGACGTGCACGCCCGGCTGCGTGTGCGCGCCGCCCTGCATGGCCGCAGCATGGAGTCGGAGGCGCGCGACATTCTGGCGACCGCCTGCCTGTCCCCTTCGGGCCCGGCGTCCGATCCGGCGGCCCTGCAGTCGCTCGTCGACCAACTGTACGATGACGGGAAGCCGACCGGGGTCGTCGACCGGTTCATCGCGGAGCGCCGCCGGGAAGCCGAGCGCGAATGATCGTGCTCGACGCCTCGGCCCTGCTGGCCTTTCTCTTCCGCGAGCCGGGGCACGAGCGGGTGGCGGAGGTGCTGGCCACCGCCGTCATGTCCACCGTCAACCTTTCCGAGGTCCTGGGCCGCTTCGTGCGCGACGGACGGGACCCCTCGGTGCTGCTGGAGCCCTTGCGGGCGCATGGGCTGCGGTGGTTTCCCTTCACCGACCGGCACGCCCTGACGGCGTCGGCGCTGGTGCCGCGGACCCGTCCGTTCGGATTGTCGCTGGGCGACCGCGCCTGCCTTGCGCTGGGGCTGGAACTCGGGCTGCCGGTGATGACGGCCGACCGGGTGTGGGCTTCGGTCGATCTCGCCATCACCGTCGAGACGATCCGCTGAGCCTCAGCCGGGCGCCGTGATCGCCCGCTGTGCATCGGGCGCGGTTCAGGCCACCGCCCAGACCAGCGTCAGCACGATGGCGGCGGCCAGCAGCAGGGTGCCGGCCTGGGCGCCGTGGTTGCGCCACAGGCGGCGGGGGTCGCCCTTGAGATAGCGCCTGATCCGCACGGGTGGTCCTCCGGTTCGGGGTCAGGCGTCGTTGGCCGGGGCGCCGACGCGCCCGGCCAGTTCCGCCGCGATCGACCCGTCGGTCGGCGGCGGGCCGCTGCCGGCCAGCGCCGCGCGCATCATGCCGTTCACCGCGTCGCCCGGCCGCATCTCCCACAGCGCGACGTTGAAGGTCTCGCCGAAGGATGCGCGGTACCGGCCGAGCAGTTCGGTGTCGATCACGCGACGCCCTCCGCCGGGACCTTGGACGCCGAGGCAGGCTCGCTCAGCGGGGCCGGGCGCGAGGTGGAGCGGCGCGGCGGGATGGCGTCCAGGCGCATCTGCTCGACCCAGGGCGGCGGGTAGGGGTCGCTGCCGAAGGTCCAGGCGGTGTCCACGCTGCCGTCGGCCGCGCGCAGGCGCACATGGGCGTCGTGGCCGTCCTTGCCGGCCTGCTGCGCGGCCTGCACGGCGGCGATCAGCGCGCCGGTGCGCCCGCCGGGGAAGGGGCCATAGCTCGACTCCTCCATGGTGATGAACCAGCCGGTCGCCTTCTCGGCCACGAGATAATGCGCGTGCGCCATGCCCCAACCCTTTCTTCTTGTCGAATCTTCTTTTCGAAGCCCGACGCGGAGCCGGACGCGGTCGAGCACGCAATTTCGGCATCGTCGTCAGGCAACGTAAGAATCGAACATGGGGCGTTTTCCGCCGCGTTCAAGAAAAATCATGGCGCCTGTCCCGATGCGCCAAGTCAAAACGGCCGCTCCACAGTGTGTGGAGCGGCCGTTCCGGCAGGGAAAATCAGGCGTTTCGGGGGCGTGTCAGCGGCCCAGGACTTCCTTGACCTTGGCGGGGAGGTCGGCCAGCGGCACCTCGACCTGTTCGCCCTTGGCGAGGTGCTTGATCGTGGCTGTGCCGCGCGCCTTCTCGTCGGTGCCCATCAGGACGGCGACGGGGATGCCGGCCTTGTCGGCGTACTTCATCTGCTTGGCGAGCTTGCCGCCTTCCAGCTGGATCTCGGTGTTGAGCCCGGCTGCCCGCAGGTCGGCGGCGAGGCGGAAATAGTCGGCCGACAGCGCCGGGTCCATCTGCGTCACCAGGACGTCCGCCGTGGCGCCGCCGTCCTTGATCAGGCCGGCGTCCATCAGCTGGTAGAACAGCCGCGTGGCGCCGATGGAGATGCCGACGCCGGGCAGGGTCGACTTCGTGTAATGGCTCGCCAGATTGTCGTAACGCCCGCCCGAGCAGACCGAGCCGATGTGCTCGTACCCCGTGAGGAAGGTCTCGTAGACGGTGCCGGTGTAGTAATCCAGGCCGCGCGCGATGGCGAGGTTGATGCGCACGTAGCCCTCGGGCACCTGGAACGCCTTCAGCCCCTCGACGACGGTGGTCAGCTCCTCCACGCCCTTGATGAAGGTCGCGTTGTCGATGCCCAGGTCGCGCAGCGCGGCCAGGGTTTCGTCGTTCGTGCGCTCCCCGGTCATCAGGCCCAGCAGCGTGTCGGCCACGGCGCCGGGCACGGCGAGATCCTCGCCGGTCAGGTTGGCGCGCACCTTGTCGCGGCCGATCTTGTCCAGCTTGTCGATCTCGCGCAGGACCAGCACGCGCTTGTCGGCGTCCGCGATCCCCAGCCCGTCCAGCAGGCCCAGCAGGATCTTGCGGTTGTTGACGTTGATGGTGAAGCCGCCGAAGTCCAGCTCGCGGAACACGTGGTAGATGACGGCCGGCATCTCGGCGTCGTAGTGCGGCGACAGGCTGTCCTTGCCGATCACGTCGATGTCGCACTGGTAGAACTCGCGGAACCGGCCGCGCTGGGCGCGCTCGCCCCGGTACACGCGCTGGATCTGGTAGCGGCGGAACGGGAAGGCGAGGTCGCGCTCGTGCTCCGCCACATAGCGGGCCAGCGGTACGGTCAGGTCGAAGCGCAGCGCCATTTCCGGCTTGTGGCCCTGCTGGATGGCGCCGGTGGACTGCACGAAATAGACCTGCTTTTCCGTCTCGCCGCCGGATTTGGTGAGCAGCGTCTCCACCGTCTCGAACACCGGCGTCTCGACGGGGACGAAGCCGAAGCGCTCGTAGCCGCGGCGGATCGTGTCCAGCATGCGCTGGAAGGCGACCTGCTGGCGCGGCAGCAGTTCCATCACGCCGGGCGGGGTACGGGGGGTGATCAGGCTCATGGCGTCGGCTTCGCGTCTGTCGGTGGCGGTGGGAAGGGCCTTGCTTGTACCGGCTTTCGGCGTGCGCGTCACGCACCGGTGATTGGGGCATGGTTGAGGCGGCGGGCGGAAGCGTCTACAAGTCGGGCAACTCCCGCCACCAAGCACGATGGCCCGCCATGCCCGCACCCCGCCTCACGCTCCGCCGCCCCGACGACTGGCACGTGCACCTGCGCGACGGCGCCATGCTGAAAGCGGTGCTGCCCTTCACCGCCCAGCAGTTCGGCCGCGCCATCGTCATGCCGAACCTCAAGCCGCCGGTCGCCACCACGGCCGACGCCGAGGCGTACCGCGCGCGCATCCTGGAGGCGCTGCCGACAGGATCGCGCTTCACGCCGCTGATGACCTGCTACCTGACCGACGCCACCGACGCCGACGATCTGGCGCGCGGCGCGGCGGCCGGTGTCTTCACGGCGGCCAAGCTCTATCCGGCCAACGCCACCACCAACAGCGCGCACGGCGTCACCGACCTGCGCCGCATCGACGGCGTGCTGGCGCGCATGGCGGAGATCGGCCTGCCGCTGCTGATCCACGGCGAGGTGACCGACCCCGAGGTCGACATCTTCGACCGCGAGGCGGTGTTCGTCGACACCGTGCTGGCGCCGCTGCTGGAGCGCCACCCCACGCTCCGCGTCGTGCTGGAGCACGTGACGACGAAGGAGGCGGTGGACTTCGTGCGCGCCCACGCCGCCTCCGGCCGCATCGGCGCCACCATCACGGCGCACCATCTGTTCATCAACCGCAGCCACATCTTCGCCGGCGGCATCCGCCCGCACCTCTACTGCCTGCCCATCGCCAAGCGCGAGCTGCACCGCCGGGCGCTGGTCGAGGCCGCCATTTCCGGCGAGGGGCCGTTCTTCCTGGGCACCGACACCGCGCCGCACGCGGTGACCGCCAAGGAGACGGCGTGCGGCTGCGCCGGCTGCTTCACCGCCGCCAGCGCCATCGAGCTGTACGCCGAAGCCTTCGAGGCGGCCGGCGCGCTGGACAGGCTGGAAGCCTTCGCCAGCCTGAACGGCCCGCGCTTCTACCGCTTGGCCGTGAACGAGGAGCGCATCGTGCTGGAGCGCACGCCCAGCAAGGTGGCCGACGTCGTCCTGCTGGCCGAGGGCGACGGGGTGCTGCCCTTCCGCAGCGGCGAGACGCTGAACTGGCGCTTCCTCGGCGTGGAGTGAGCAACATTGTCGCTCCGGCGGTGCGACGGTTGCGCTTTCCTTGCCCTTGCCCTTAGCTTTCCTTTCGGGGAAACGCAGGAAGGGGCCAATACATGGACGCGATCAGCGCAGCGGATGCCGGCAAGAAGGCGGGCGACAAAAAGGCGGGCGGCAAGGCCAAGAAGAAGAACAAGGCGGCGAAGCCCGGCGGCGAGCTGTTGCAGGACGCCAAGGAAACCGCGCGGATCGAGTCGCACTGGCACATCGTCGGCGACGCCACCCCGCCCGGCAAGCCGCCGGCCAAGTACAAGTACGTGGACGAACTGGCGCGCCTGCAGTTCGAGCTGCTGAAGCTGCAGGAATGGGTGCGCATCCAGGGCCTGAAGGTCTGCGTGATCTTCGAGGGGCGCGACGCCGCCGGCAAGGGCGGGGTGATCAAGCGCATCACCGAAAGCCTGAACCCCCGCGTCTGCCGCGTCGTGGCGCTGAGCACGCCGACCGAGCGCGAGCGCGGACAGTGGTACTTCCAGCGCTATGTGGCGCAGTTGCCGGCCAAGGGCGAGATCGTGCTGTTCGACCGGTCCTGGTACAACCGGGCCGGCGTCGAGCGCGTCATGGGATTCTGCACCGACGACGAGTACCACGAGTTCCTGCGCTCCTGCCCCCTGTTCGAGGAGATGCTGGTGCGCTCCGGCGTCATCCTGCTGAAATACTGGTTCTCGGTCAGCGACGAGGTACAGGAGAAGCGCTTTTCCGAGCGCATGCGCAACCCGATCAAGCGCTGGAAGCTCAGCCCCATGGACCTCGAATCCCGCAAGCACTGGGTCGAGTATTCCATGGCCAAGGACCAGATGCTGACGCACACCGACCGCGAGCTGACGCCCTGGTACATCGTCGACGCCGACGACAAGAAGAAGGCGCGGCTGAACTGCATCCACCACCTGCTCCAGCAGATCCCCTACAAGGATTTGGTGCCGGTCGACATGGAACTCCCGCCCCGCCAGCCCGACCCCGGCTACAAGCGGCCGAAGAAGTCCAAGCAGCACTGGGTGGAACAGGTGTATTGACGGGTTGGCGCCTTGGATAACGCCCTATCGTCCCTCCCCCGCCTCCGGCGGGGGAGGGAAGGGGCCCGCGAAGCGGGAAGGGTGGGGGCAACGGCCTGCCCGAGGATCCGCGCGCCGCTTACGCCGCCTGCCACAATGGCCGCTGCCCCCACCCTGCCCGCTGTCGCGGGCTTCCCTCCCCCGGCGGGGCCGGGGGAGGGGCCATATCCGTGTCAGAACAAGCTTCCCTGCGTTGGCGCCTTGACTGGCTTCTTCGGTTCGGCCTTCGGCCTCTCGGGCTTCGGCGCGGGCGGCGCCGCCTCCACCCTCGGCGCGCCTCCCTTGATGGTCGCCGCCGCGGTGCCGTCGTGGAACTGCAAGCCCACCGCCAGCCCCGGCGTCGCCCCGGCCACGCCGGTGAGCGGCTTGCCGTCGGCGCCGCGCACCACGGCGTAGCCGCGCTTCAGCACGCCCTCGTAGGAATAGCTCTCCAGAAGCTGGCCCAGCGCCCGCACCCGCGCGGCGCGTTCGTCCAGGTCCTTGCCGTAGCCGCGCTCGACGCGCGGCCCCAGATCGGCGAGGCGGCGGTTGCCGTCGTCGATCTTCCGCGTGGCGGTGCGCAGGGACAGCCGCCCGGCGACGCGATCGAACGTGCCGCGCGCGGCCATGGCGGCGTGGCGCAGCGCGGCGTCCAGCGCCCGCGACTCCAGCGTCAGGCGGGCGCGGGCGTCGGCCAGCTTTTCGCGCGGGTGGCGCAGTTTGGCGCCCAGGTCGGACACGCGCACCCGGCGGCGCTCGACGAAGGCGCCGGCCGCCATGACCAGCCGCTCGGCGCGGTCGTCCAGGCGTTGCGCGTGCCCCTCCAGCAATGCCCGCGGGTCGCCCAGGCCGCGCGCCAGACCCTCCACCCGGCCGCGGCGCTCGGTCACGAAGCGGTGCGTGGAGCCGACCAGCCGGCGGGCGCAGTCCAGCACCTGCGACAGCAGCTCGGCCCGCACCGGCACCGCCATCTCGGCCGCCGCCGTGGGGGTGGGGGCCCGCTTGTCGGAGGCGAAGTCGATCAGCGTCGTGTCGGTCTCGTGCCCGACGGCGGAGATCAGCGGGATGCGGCTGCTTGCGGCCGCGCGCACCACCACCTCTTCGTTGAAGGCCATCAAATCTTCCAGCGAGCCGCCGCCGCGCGCGACGATCAGCACGTCGGGACGCGGCACGCGCCCGCCCGGCTCCAGCCGGTTGAAGCCGGCGATGGCGGCGGCCACCTGCGCGGCGGCGTTGTCGCCCTGCACGGCCACCGGCCACAGCAGCACGTGGCGCGGGAAGCGGTCGTTCAGGCGGTGCAGGATGTCGCGGATCACCGCGCCGGTGGGCGAGGTGATGACGCCGATGACGTCGGGCAGGAAGGGCAGGGGCTTCTTGCGGCCCTGGTCGAACAGCCCCTCGGCCGCGAGGCGCCGCTTGCGCTCCTCCAGCATCTTGAGCAGCGCGCCCTCGCCGGCCAGCTCCATCGACTCGATGATCAGCTGGTACTGCGAGCGGCCGGGGTAGGTGGTGATGCGGCCGGTGACCACCACCTCCAGCCCTTCCTCGGGCTGGATGGCCAGCTTGGACATGGTGCCGCGCCAGCACACCGCCTCCAGCACCGCCGTCTCGTCCTTCAGGCGCAGGTAGCAGTGGCCGGAGCTGTGGCGCTTGGGCTGCGAGATTTCGCCGCGCACGCGCACGAAGCCGTAGGTGTCCTCGATGGTGCGCTTGAGCGCGCGGGCGAGGTCGCCCACCGAGAACTCCGGCATGTTGGAGCCCGGCCGCGGCGGTTCGGCGATGAGGGGGGTGGCATCAAGATGTTGAGTCATGGCGGGGGCATGATACAAGGCTGCGCGTCGGCAACAAGCATGGAAGGACGGGGTGCCATGAAAGTCCTGGTCGTCGGGTCGGGTGGGCGCGAACACGCGCTGTGCTGGGCGATCGCGGCCTCGCCGCTGTGCGACGCGCTGTACTGCGCGCCGGGCAACGCCGGCATCGCGGACGTCGCCACCTGCGTGCCGATCGGCGCGGAGGACGTGGACGGCATCCTCCGCTGGGTCAAGGACAACGGCATCGGCTTCGTCGTCATCGGCCCGGAAGGGCCGCTGGTGCTGGGCCTCGCCGACCGGCTGGCCGAGGCCGGCGTCAAGTGCTTCGGGCCGAGCGCCCGGGCAGCGGCGCTGGAGGGCTCCAAGGGCTTCATGAAGGACCTGCTGGCGAAATACGGCGTGCCGTCCGCCTTCTACCAGCGCTTCACCGACGCCGCCGCCGCCAGGGATTATGTGCGCACGCACGGCGCGCCGATCGTGGTGAAGGCCGACGGCCTCGCCGCCGGCAAGGGCGTGACCGTGGCGCGCACGGAAGAGGAGGCCTTCGCCGCCATCGACGAGGCGCTGATCGGCGGCCGGTTCGGCGCGGCCGGCGCCGAGATCGTGGTGGAGGAGTTCCTGGACGGCGAGGAGGTCAGCTTCTTCGCGCTGTGCGACGGCGAAACGGCACTGCCGCTGGCCTCGGCGCAGGACCACAAGGCGGTGGGCGACGGCGACACCGGCCCCAACACCGGCGGCATGGGCGCCTACTCCCCCGCCCCGGCGCTGACGCCGGCGTTGCAGGAGCGGGTGATGCGCGAGATCGTGCAGCCCACGGTGGACGGCATGGCGGCCGAGGGCTGCCCGTTCAAGGGCGTGCTGTTCGCCGGCCTGATGATCGTCGACGGCCCGGACGGCACGAAGATCCCCAAGACGCTGGAGTTCAACGTCCGCTTCGGTGACCCGGAGTGCCAGACGCTGATGATGCGCATGAAGTCCGACGCGTTGGCCGCGCTGGTCGCGGCGGCCGACGGCCAGCTCAAGCACTTCGACGTGCGCTGGCACGACGCCGTCGCGCTGTGCGTCGTCATGGCCGCGCGCGGCTACCCCGGCGATTATGTGAAGGACACCGAAATCCGGGGCCTGGACGCCGCCGGCGCCGTGGACGGCGTGACGGTGTTCCACGCCGGCACGAAGCGCACGCAAGACGGCCGCGTGCTGTCCACCGGCGGCCGCGTGCTGGGCGTTACCGCCACGGGCGCCACGGTGGCCGAGGCGCAGGCGAAAGCCTATCAGGCCGTGGACGCGCTGGACTGGCCGGACGGCTTCTGCCGGCGCGACATCGGGTGGCGGGCGGTGGGGCGGTAGGGGCTTCGCCGACAGCGATGGGAGCGCTATATTCCAAGGATGGCATTGGCGCTCCAACTGCCGGCCGGCGTGACGGCCGATGACCTGAAGGTGCTGGCGGCCCGGCATGGGGCGCGGAACGTCCGCGTCTTTGGTTCGCGGGCCGCCGGAACGGCGCGCCCGGACAGCGACCTCGACCTCCTGGTGGATCTGGATGCCGGCCGCGACCTGTTCGACCTCGTCGATCTCAAGCAGGCGCTGGAGGCACGGGTTGGCGCGAGCGTCGATGTCGTGACCGAAGGCGCCCTTTCACCCTATATGCGCGGCCAGATTCTCGCGTCGGCGCGGCCTCTATAGCGGCCTCATCCGCAGCCGCTGCACAGGGGCGCCGCTTCGGGCTGGACGAAGCGTTGCACGAACTCCAGCGCCTCGGCGTCGGACGCCACGGTGTTGGTGCGCTGATAGAGTTGGGCGGCCTTCTCCACGGCGGTGTCGTGGCCGTATTTCGTGGCGTTCTGCTGGTACGCCCTGATCAGGAAGCAGCCTTCCGCGCTTGCGCACATGATCGCCTCGATCCCGGTTCCGTTTCACGTCGATGGCGCCGACGCTGCGGTGTTTCGCGATCGTGGGCAACCCCGACAATTGTACGGCTATGCGGTTTTGACCTGGATCAAGACGCCGGTCGAAAGTCCCTTCCCGGTTGCGGTGCAGCACGCAATGTCGCGTGACAACATGTCGCACAGCCGGTATTCTGGTTCCGCCGATCCGCAACGGACCCGATCACAAACGGACTTAGGCGATCGACATGGCGTTGTGCAGCGACTCTCAAACCCGGCTCCCGGTGGCCTGCCTGCGTTCGACGGGCTTGGCGACGGACGGAACTCCGGCCACCCATTGCCCGGACTGCGCCGATTTCCGCCAGGGCGTGTGCCGCGGGCGGGACAGGCGCGTGCCCGTTCAGGTGTTCCTGGCCTGCCTGTTCCTGGGCATGATCGTGCTGGGGGCGTCCCTTTTTTCCTGACGCCGGCTATTCATGACGCCGTTCTCGGAAGAACCCCTTGAGCAGCGCGGCGGCGCGCGTCTCGCCGATCCCGCCGTAGACGTCCGGCGCGTGGTGGCAGGTCGGCTGGGCGTAGAAGCGCGGCCCGTGCTCCACCGCTCCCCCCTTCGGATCGTAGGCGCCGAAATAGACGCGCCGCAGTCGCGCGAAGCTGATGGCGGCGGCGCACAGCGCGCACGGCTCCAGCGTCACGTACAGATCGCAGCCGGGCAGGCGCGGCTGGCCCCGCGCGGCGCAGGCGGCGCGGATGGCCAGCACCTCGGCGTGCGCGGTGGGGTCGTTCAGCTCTTCCGTGCGGTTGCCGGCGCGGCCCAGCACGGCGCCGCTGGCCGGATCGACCAGCACGGCGCCCACCGGCACCTCGCCGCGCGCCGCGGCGGCCGCGGCCGCCGCCCCCCCCCACACCCA
>DASWVP010000345.1:0-4248 GCA_036401175.1 Azospirillum sp.
CCCGGCCCCGCGCGACGCCGCAGCCGGCCCGACGACGGAGATGGACGGCACGGTGAAGTGGTTCGACGCCGGCAAGGGCTTCGGCTTCATCGCGCCGGACGGCGGCGGGCGCGACGTCTTCGTGCACGTCAGCGCGCTGGAGCGCTCCGGCCTGGGCGCGCTCAGCGAAAGGCAGCGCGTGCACATCACCGTCCGTCAGGGCGACAAGGGTCCCGAAGCGGTCAGCGTGACGGCGGGCTGAACGGGGCCGCTACCCTTCCGATACCCACGTCCGTTCCGCCGGCTCGCGATCGGCGCCGTGCAGGCGGCCGGCGGCTTCGCGCAGGTGCTGTTCGCTGGCGCTCGGCGGGTTCTGCACGCCCGCATCGGGGCCGGGCGGGTTGGTGTCGGGGGTGGCGCCGCCGACCGTCGCCTCCGCCGACAGCTCGCGGCAGGCCTGCTCCCAATGCTCGCCGTGCCGGCCCTCGGGGCGTCCCTCGCGCTCCCAGATGGCGTAGGCGCGTTCGCGGATGACCGTCTCCTCGTCCATGGCCGTTCTCCCCCACTCAATCCCGCGCCCCGTCGCGGTCGGGCCGCGAAGGTTCGGAGATGCGCTCCAGCGTGTCCTCGACCGACTGGGTGTTCTTGGCGTCGGTGGCCAGATCGCCCAGCGAGACGATGCCGATCAAACGGTCGTCGCGGTCGAGCACCGGCACGCGGCGGATCTGCTGGCCGCCCATCAGGCGCGTCACCTCCATGACCGGGTCGTCCTCGTAGCAGGTGCGGGGATCGTCGCTCATCACCTCCGACACCCGGCACTGGTCGGGCGCGAGGCCGGCCGAGGTGGCGCGCACCGTGATATCCCGGTCGGTGACGAGGCCGATCAGCCGCCCGCCGTCGCACACCGGCAGCGCCCCGACGTTCAACTCGTCCATCATCTGCGCGGCCCGGCGGATGGTGTCGTCCGGCGCCACGGTCTGCACGTCGCGGGTCATGATGTCGCTGATCTTCATGCGCCGTCCCCTGGGAATGCGGTTTCACTCCCCCGCCAACAGCGCGCGGCATGCCTTCGTCCCGGACCCTGGCGCCGGTTCAGGTGTGTTCGTTCACCTCGCGCCGGTCGCGCTGGCGGCGGGTGGAATCGCGGAACAGGGTCAGCGCCTGCGCGATCTCGGTGATCTCGTCGTTGCCGGACACCGGGATCGGTGTGTCCAGCCGGCCCAGCGCGATCTCCCGCATGGCCCGGGCCAGCGCCTTCAGCCGGGCGACGACGCCGCGCCCCAGCGCCAGCCACAGGAACAGCATCGGTCCCAGGACGGTGCCGGCGGTGATGACCAGCACCAGCTGGCGGCCGGCTTGCAGTTCCTCCTCCGCGCGGGCGCTGCTGCGCTGCGCCTCGGCCTCGGCGCCGTCGACGAGGCGGCCGACGATGATCGACACGCGGGCGATCAGGTTGTGGTTCTGCCGGGTCAGCGCCGCGATCTCCGGCTGCAGGCGCAACTGCCCCTCCCGTATGTCGAACAGGTTGCCCTCGCCCGAACCCAGGGCGGCCACCGCGTGCACCACGGCGCGCAACGGCTCGTGCTCCGGCCCCGGCGGCAGGCTGGCGCTCAGCCCTTCCAGCCGGGCGGCGTGCTGCACGAAGTCGCGTCGGGCGGATGCCACGGCGTCGGCCTGCGTCGCCGATTCGCCGCGCGCCAGCCGGTCGAACAGCATCTCCACGAGGCGCAGCGCCTCCATCAGCGGCGCCGTCGCGGGCAGCGGCGGCACGCCGGTGGCGTCGTCCGGCATCAGCCCGCCCAGCGCCGCGCGGTGGTCGATGCGCAGCCGCTGCAGCGCGTCCTGCGCCTCCATCAGGCGCTGCTGGAAGGTCAGGCGCCGCTCCGCCAGGCTGTCCTGCTGCGTGACGTTGGTGGTCAGCGTGTCGATCAGCGTGCGCAGCTCGGTGTACTCGTCCGACCGCCCGGACGGCGTGCGGCCGAGCTGGTCGAGCAGCCGCTTCAGCCGCTGCCCCTGCTGCTGAAGGGCGAAGGCGGTGGTCTCGCGCTGCAGATGGTGTTCGGCGAGGTCCAGGCTGGGCAGCACGGCGGTCAGCCGGCTCGACGCCTCGGCCAGCTTCAGCGCGTTGGTGACGCGCGGGAAGCTCTGCCCCATGACGACGCCGAGCAGCCCTTCCACCGCGTCGTAGGTCAGCCAGCTCACGCCGCCGCCCAGCAGCGTCATGGCGGTGACGCCCAGCACCGCCGCGAACAGCTTGACGCGGATGCCGAAGCGCAGGCGGCGGGCGGGCGGGGCGGCGTCGGTCACGAAGGGTGGTCCCGGATACGGAAATGCGCCCGATGGTGCACCAGGAACCCCGCGTCTTGCGAGTGCTTTTTGGCTTGGACAAACGGACGTTGCGCCGCACCCGGCCGGCACCGGCATAACGTTTGTCCGGTGCCGCCGCTTCGCTTATCCTCGCGCCGTCTGTGGGGAAGGGGATAGCGGAATGGGGCGCATCGGACGGGGGCTGGGCGGGCGCATTCTGGGCGGCGGCCTTCTGCTGGCCGCATCGGCGGGCGCGGGGGCCGGGGCGGCTTCGGCGCAGATCGCGACGGACGGCACGGTCGGCCCGGCGCGCACGCTGGCCGGCCCGCACGCCGTCATCGGTGCCGAGCTGGGCACGGTCAAGGGCGGCAACCTCTTCCACTCCTTCGCCACGTTCGGGGTTCCCACCGGCGGCAGCGCCACCTTCACCGGCCCGGCCGGGCTGAGCAACGTGCTGGCCCGCGTCACCGGCGGCGGCCCGTCGGCGATCGACGGCAGGATCGCCTCCACCGTGCCGGGCGCCGCGGTCTTCCTGTTCAATCCCGCCGGCATCGCCTTCGGCCCCAACGCCTCGCTCGACGTGCCCGGCGCCTTCCACGCGGCGACGGCCGACTCGCTGGCGCTGTCCGACGGTGGCCGGTTCGACGCCCGCACCCCCTCGGCCTCGGTGCTGACGTCCGCGCCGCCGGCCGCCTTCGGCTTCGCCACCAACCCCGCCGCGCTCACCAGCACCGGCGCCACGCTGGCGGTGAAGGAGGGCAACGCCCTGTCCTTCAGCGCCGGCTCCGTCACCGTGGACGGCGGGACGCTGGCCGCGCCCGGCGGCACGCTGACCCTTTCCGCGCACGGCACGCCCGGCACGGTGGCGGTCCGGAACAAGGCCGCCGTCTCCACCAGCGGGGCGGGCGGCGGCGCCGTGCGCATCGTCGGCGGCGCGCTGGTGGTGGAGGGCGATGGGGTGATCAGCGCCG
Organism: Azospirillum sp.; assembly: GCA_036401175.1. Lineage (GTDB taxonomy): Bacteria > Pseudomonadota > Alphaproteobacteria > Azospirillales > Azospirillaceae > Azospirillum. The sequence continues at coordinate 3,258 of DASWVP010000345.1, forward strand.
ACAACAGCGGCGCGGCCGACGCGGCGGCCGGCGTCGCCGTCGCCGCCGGTCAGGTGGACGTGCGCGGCGGCGGCAAGATCACCGCGCACGCCGCCGGCACCGGCAAGGGCGGCACCGTGGCCGTCACCGCCGACCGCGTGGTGCTGTTCGGCGACGGCCGGACGATCAACACGGTGATCGCCGCCCGCTCGCTGCGCGGCGCCAAGGGCGACGCCGGCCGCGTGGTGATCAAGGCGAAGACGCTGGAGGTGCGCTACGGCGCGCAGATCAGCACCTCCAGCCTGGAGCGCGGCAATGCGGGCGAGATCCAGGTGGACGCCGACCAGACGCTGCTCAGCCACGACGACGGCGAACCGGGCTCGGGCACCGGCCTGTTCAGTCTGGCGTCGGCCACCACCGGGGGGGCGGCCGGGTCCATCACCGTGACCGGGGCGGCGCTCGACATCCGGGGCGGCGCGCAGATCAGCGCGCGGACCGGCAGCAGCGGACGCGGCGGCACCATCACCGTCACCGTCGACCGGCTGAGCCTCGTCGGGCTGTGGCACACCGACGGCTCGATGATCAGCAGCATCAGCTCGGGCGACGGCGACGCCGGCAGCATCACCATCACCGCCAGGGACGTCGAATTGCGCGACGGGGGCCGCATCCTCAGTTCCACGCGCGGCAAGGGCAACGGCGGCACCATCAGCATCACCGCCGACCGCATGGTGCTGGACCGCGGCGGCGACGCGCTGGCGGCGGGCGACATCGGCATCACCGGCGTCGGCAGCAACGCCACCGCCACCTCCTCCGGGCACGGCGGCACCATCCGCATCGCGGTCGGCCGGATGGAGATCAGCCAAGGGGCCGTGGTCACCACCAGCACGGCCAGCAGCGGCAACGCCGGCACCGTGTCGATCAACGCCGGCATGCTGGCCATCGACGGCACCGGGGCGCGGTCCTTCACCGGAGTCAGCTCGGGCAGCGACTCGGCCGCCGCGACCGCCGGCGC
>DASWVP010000346.1:0-19103 GCA_036401175.1 Azospirillum sp.
GGGGCCGCCGCCGGAGCCGGAGCCGGAGCCAGGAGAGGGGCTGCGGTGCCCACGGCGTCGGCCGCGCCGTCCGGCACGGCGGCCACGGTATCGGCGGGCGGCGGCGCGGTCACGGTGTTCCACGGCAGACTGTCGAGCAGCGACACGAAGCGATCGGGCAGTGTCGGCACCATGTCGACCACCGAACGGTCGGTCGCCGAAAGGTAGTACCAGCCGCCATAGACCATGCTGGCCAGCAGAACCGTGGCGAACAGCAGCCCGCCGCCGGGCACCCGGCCCTCGGACACGGGCGTCGGGAAGTACAACTCCTGCTTGCTGACCCGGCCGGCCACCTCGTCCTTGTAGCGGCGCAGGATGTCGTCGGCGTCCAGGCCCAGGAACTCGGCGTAGGAGCGCAGGAAGCCGTTGGCATAGGTGGTGCCGGGCAGATCGTCGTAACGGCCCTGCTCGATCGCCTCCAGGTAGGGATAGCGGATGCGCAGCGTCGCGGCGGCGTCGCGCAGTTCGACCCCCAGGCGCAGGCGCGCGTCGCGCAGCACCGTGGCGACGGAATCCGGCGCGGGCTCGCCGCTCCAGGCGGCGGCGCTCGCGTTGTTGCCGGAGAAGAACTTCTTGCGTTCGCCCATGGGTTCAGCCGTGTCGTCGCTTGCGGGAGGCGTATCCAGCCGAAGGTTGTACACGCCTTCCAGCCAAGCCCTTAGTAACAAAACGATGCCGTTCCAGGCAATCCCGGATCCGGGGGGCGCCGGACCGGCACGCCCTTGTCAGATCAGCACCCCATGGTCCTTGGCGAAGGCGCGCAGCTTCATGCGCAGGCTGTGGTCGGGGCAGTGGTAGAGCCCGGCCATGTACTGCCGCAGCGCCGCGACGTCCAGCGAGCGCAGCATGCTCTTCACCGGCCCCACCGAGGGCGGCGCCATGGACAGCGTGCGGAAGCCGACGCCGATCAGCGCCATGGCGTCGAGCGGCCGGCCGGCCATCTCGCCGCAGATGGACAGCGGCACCTCCGCCTCGTTGCACGCTTCGACCAGCCGGCGGAGCATCGACAGCACGGCCGGCGACAGCGCGTCGTAACGGTTGGCGGTGCGCGGGTTGCCGCGATCGCTGGCGAACATGTACTGCGTCAGGTCGTTGGAGCCGACCGACACGAAATCCACCCGCGGCAGCAGGGCCGGCAACTGGAACAGCAGCGAGGGCACCTCGATCATGGCGCCGACGCGCAGCCGGGCCGGCGGCTCGAAGCCGTGCGTCTCGGCGTGCGCCACCTCCAGCTTCAGGATGTGGCGGGCGGCCTCCAGCTCGGCCACCTCGGCCACCATCGGGAACATCACCGACAGCGTGCGCCCTCCGGCGGCGCGCAGCAGCGCCCGCAACTGCTGGCGCAGCAGCATGGGGTGATCGAGGCCGATGCGGATAGCGCGCCAGCCCAGCGCCGGGTTCTCCTCCTCGCCGCCGGCGAGGTAGGGCAGAACCTTGTCGCCGCCGACGTCGAGCGTGCGGAAGATCACCGGCTTGTCGCCCGCCTCGTCGAGGATGCGGCGGTAGAGCGCCGTCTGCGTGTCCACGTCCGGGTAGGTGGAGCGGACCATGAACGGGATCTCGGTGCGGTAGAGGCCGATGCCCTCCGCCCCGCTGGCGTGCAGGTGCGGCAGGTCGATGATGAGGCCGCAGTTGAGCTGGATGGAGACCGGCGCCCCGTCGCGCGTCAGCGACGGCAGCGCGCGGACCGCCTCGTACATCTGCTCGCGCTGGATGCGCATTTCCATGCTGGTGACGTACGCCGCCTGGATGTCCTCCGCGGGGCGCACGAAGACCTGGGCGTTGTCGCCGTCGACGATGAGCGGGTCGAGCTGCTCGATGCGGTTCATCGCGTCGGTGCACTGCACGACCGGGATGTTGAGCGCGCGGGCGACGATGCAGACGTGGCTGGACGGCGTGCCCTCCTCCAGGATCAGCGCGCGCAGGCGGCGCTGGTCGTAGTCGAGCAGCTCGGCCGGGCCCATCGAGCGCGCCACCAGCACGATCTCGTCGGGCAGCGAGGCCGTCTCGGCGTCCGGGCGCTTGCCGGCCAGATGCAGCTGCAGCCGGTTGGTGAGATCATCGAGGTCGAGGACCCGCTCGCGGATGTAGGGGTCCGTCAGGTGGCTCATGCGGGCGCGGTTGTCGTTCTGCACCTGCTGCACCGCCGCCTCGGCGGTGAGGCCCATGCGGATCGCCTCGCGGATGCGCGACAGCCAGCCGCGGTCCTCGGCGAACATCCGGTAGGTCTCCAGGATGTCGCGCGGCTCGCCCAGGCCGGCCAGCGTGGTGCGCGCCAGCAGCTCGTCGATGGCGACGTGCATGGCGGCGATGGCCTCGTTCAGGCGCTCCAGCTCGCTATCCATGTCGTCCGCCACCATCTGGCGGATGGTGAGCTGCGGCCGGTGCACCACCGCCAGCCCCTTGGACAGGCCGGCGCTGAGCGACACGCCCGACAGGCGGGTCGGCAGCAGCGCCACGTCGCCTGGCGAGAACACCTCGTTGGGGCTGACCAGCTCGCCCGCCGCCACCAGCTCGGCCACCACCATGGCGATGGTCTGCAGCGTCTCGATCTCGTCTTCGGCGTAGAGGCGGCGGTCCTTGTGCTGGATGACCAGAACGCCGCGCACCCGGCCGCCGCGCAGGATCGGCACGCCGGACAGCGACTGGAACGGGTCCTCGCCGGTTTCCGGGCGGTAGGCGAAGTTGGGGTGCGACGGCGCGTCGTCCAGCGCCATGGCGCGGGCGGTGGCGGCGATGTCGCCGACGATGCCCTCGCCCACGCGCAGGCGCGTCTTGTGCACGGCGGCCTTGTTCAGGCCCTCGGTGGAGAACAGCTCCAGCACCTCGCCGGCGCGCATCACATAGCACGAGCAGACGTCCGCCTGCATCTCGACCTTGATGAGCGTGACGATCCGGTCGAGCCGCTCCTGCCCGGTGCCCGACCCGGCCATGATGTCGCGCACCCGCGCCAGCAGCCGGCGCGACGCCGTGCTGTTGTTCTGGTGGTGGGTCATGGCTGCGTGCGTCTGGTCCATGGCCCGGTGAATTCCATGCGGCGCGGGGAAATGCAAGAGTCGTATGGAAGATAGGCGATTCAATTCGCGCGGCAATCACTCCGCGCCACGGTTTCCTCGCTCCCCACGCGCCGCACCGCCGAAGAGGTCGCGCAGCAGGGCGAGCAGCGCGGCGGCGTGCGAACGCCGCGTCACGCCACTCCGATGGCGGCGGGCGGGACAGTGGGAGTGGCGGGGGTGGTGGCCCAGCGGCGGAACAGGGCGGTTTCGGCCTGGGCGATCAACTCGGCGATGATCTCCGCCGTCGGCTGCTCGCGCGTCACCAGACCGACGCTCTGGCCGGCCATCAGCGAGCCGTTCTCGACGTCGCCGTCGATCACCGCGCGGCGCAGCGCGCCGGCCCAGTAGTGTTCGATCTCCATCTGCGCGGCCTCGCGGGTCAGCGCGCCGCGATCGACCTGATCGATGAGCGCGCGCTGCGTCTCCATGAAGCGCTTGGTGCCAGCGTTGACGATGGCGCGCACGGGGATCACGGGGAAGCGCGGGTCCATCTGCACGGAGGGCTGCGCGTCGCGCGCGGCGGCGCGGATGAACGCCTGCTTGAAATTGGGATGCGCGATCGATTCGGTGGCGCAGACGAAGCGGGTGCCCAGTTGCACGCCGGCCGCCCCCGCCTCCAGGCACGACAGGATGGCGTCGCCGCGGCCGATGCCGCCGGCCACGAACACCGGCACCTCGCGCACCTCCGGCAGGATCTCCTGCGCGAGCACCGAGGTGGCGACCGGGCCGATGTGCCCGCCGGCCTCCGACCCCTCGATGATCAGCGCGTCGATGCCGTGCCGGACCAGCCGCTTGGCCGCCACCAGCGCCGGGGCGAAGGCCATGGCGCGGGCGCCGCCGTCCTTGATGCGCTTGATGGTGGCGCCCGACGGCAGGCCGCCGGCGACCACCACGTGCCCCACCCCCTGTTCGCGGCAGACGTCGATCAGCCGGTCCAGGTCGGGGTGCATGTTGATGAGGTTGACGCCGAACGCGCGGCCGGTCAGCGCCCGCGTCGCGGCGATCTCGGCGGCGAGCTGGTCCGGCGGCATGGAGCCGCAGGCCAGCACGCCGAAACCGCCGGCGTTGGAGATGGCCGAGACCAGGTGCCGTTCCGACACCCAGGTCATGGCCCCGCCCATGATGGCGGTGGGGGCGCCGAGGAACCGGGCCCCCCGGCCCCACAGAAGGTCGAGCCGTGCCCGTGCCGGTGTCGCGGTCATGGCCGGCTCTCCTGGATCAGGCCGCGTCGAGGCCGTAGGCGGTGTGCAGCGCGCGCAGGGCCAGCTCGGTGTACTCCTCGGCGATCAGGACGGAAATCTTGATCTCCGAAGTCGAGATGACCTGGATGTTGATGCCGCGATCGGCCAGCGCCTTGAACATGCGCTGCGCCACGCCGGCGTGGCTGCGCATGCCGACGCCGATCACCGACACCTTCACCACGTTGGCGTCCGACACCAGCGAGCGGTAGTTCAGGTCGCCGCGCGCGTCTTCCAGCACCTTGACCGTGCGGTCGATGTCGGCCTTGCCGACGGTGAAGGTGAGGTCGGTCGACTTGCCGTCCTCGGAAATGTTCTGGACGATCATGTCCACGTTGATGGCCGCGTCGGTCAGCGGGCCGAAGATGGCCGCCGCCACGCCCGGGCGGTCTTCCACGCCGATCAGCGTGATCTTCGCTTCGTCGCGGCTGTAGGCGATGCCGCTCACGACTTCCTTTTCCACGATCTCGTCCTCGTCAACAACCAGGGTTCCGGGAAGGGCGCTGCCCGGCGCGGCTTCGAAGCTGGACAGCACCTGAACGCGCACGCGATGGTTCATCGCCATTTCGACCGAGCGGGTCTGCAGGACCTTGGCCCCCTGCGAGGCCAGCTCCAGCATCTCCTCGTAGGTGATCTTGGAGAGCTTCCGGGCCTTGGTCACGATGCGCGGGTCGGTGGTGTAGACGCCGTCCACGTCGGTGTAGATGTCGCAGCGGTCGGCCTTCAGCGCCGCCGCCAGCGCCACCGCCGAGGTGTCCGAGCCGCCGCGGCCCAGCGTGGTGATGCGGCCGTCCTCGGTCATGCCCTGGAAGCCGGCGACCACCGCCACCTCGCCCGCGTTCATGCACGCCTCGATCGCGCTGGTGTCGATCGACACGATGCGCGCCTTGGAATGCGTGTCGTCGGTGCGGATGGGGATCTGCCAGCCCAACCACGAGCGCGCCGGAATACCGATCGCCTGCAGCGCGATGGACAGGAGACCGGAGGTCACCTGCTCGCCCGAGGCGACGACGGCGTCGTATTCGCGCGCGTCGTGCAGCTTGTCGATCTCCGTGCAGTATTTCACGAGCTGGTTGGTCACGCCGGACATCGCCGACACCACGACGGCCACCTGGTGGCCCGCCTTGACCTCCTGCTCGACCTTGCGCGCCACGTTCTTGATCCGGTCGATATCGCCGACCGACGTGCCGCCGAATTTCAGGACGATCCGCGCCATACCCCTCACACCACTTTCCGCCGGCACCGGCGCCGGCCTGGCAAAACTCCGCTCCACCCCCAAGCCGCCGATGTTGCCGGCGCAGGGCGGCGTATCCATACTCTGTCAAGCCGGCGCGAGGCAAGGACGCCCGGCAATTGTCTCATCCTTTTAGTCCATGGGAACCGCTTTATGAACGCGACCGCCGGCACCGTCGATTCGGACGAAATCGCCCGCTTTTCCGCCATGGCCGCGGAGTGGTGGGACCCGACCGGCAAGTTCCGGCCGCTGCACAAGTTCAACCCGCTGCGCCTGACCTACATCCGCGACACCGTGTGCGCCCGATTCGGCCGCGACCCGCACGGCACCCGCGCGCTGGAGGGGTTGAGCGTCGTCGACATTGGCTGCGGCGGCGGGCTGCTGGCCGAGCCGGTGGCGCGCATGGGGGCCGAGGTGCTGGGCATCGACGCCGCCGAGCGCAACATCAAGACCGCGCGCGTCCACGCGCACGAGACCGGCACGCCGGTGACCTACCGCGTCACCACCGCCGAGACCTTGGCCAGCGAAAGCCAGCGCTTCGACGTGGTGCTGGCCATGGAGGTGATCGAGCACGTCGCCAACGTGGACCTGTTCCTCAAATCCTGCACCGAGGTGCTGAAGCCCGACGGCGTGCTGTTCCTGGCCACGCTGAACCGCACGGCGAAGTCCTTCGCCATGGCGATCGTCGGCGCGGAGTACGTGCTGCGCTGGCTGCCGCGCGGCACGCACGACTGGCGCAAGTTCATCCGCCCGTCCGAACTGGCCGGGGCGCTGCGCACGCACGGCATGGAGTTCGGCAACCTGACGGGCATCACCTACAACCCGCTGGCCGACGAGTTCCGCCTGAACCCGAAGGATCTGGACGTGAACTACATGGGGTGGGCGGTGAAGGGGTAGCGCCCGCACGGGCGTTGGGTTTTGCGGCTTGCGCCTCAACCCAACCTACGGCTGAACCGTAGGTTGGGTTGAGCGCCGCGAAAACCCAACGGCGGCGTGTTCAGGCGTACACGTCGTTCAGGGACAGCGTCACGCCAAGCGTCTCCAGCGCGACGGTGCCTTCAGTGACGATCTCGTGCGCCCAGCCGCCGGCTTCGCGGCGGTAGACCTCGACGCGGCGCCCGTTCTGGGCGACGAGGACGTACTCGCGAAGGCTGGGGATCGTCTGGTAGTTGGCGCGCTTCTCCCGCCGGTCGATGTGCTCGGTCGAATCCGACAGCACCTCGACGATCACGGACGGCGCCTTGACGATATAGGGATCATCGTCGGCCGGGTCGCACGTCACCACGAGGTCGGGATAGTAGTAGGCGTTGGCCGCCTCCACCCGAAGCATCACGTCGTTCATGTACGCGTCGCAACCACGGCCACGCGCGGCGGGTCGTATCGCCATGGCGAGGTTCAGGGTAACGCCGGCGTGCCGCCGGCTGGCGCCGACCATGGCGTACACCTCGCCGTCCACGTACTCGTGGCGTACATCCGACGTACGTTCGTACGCCAGGTACTCTTCGGGGGACATCCAGGGCTGGCGCATCGCGTTCGGCATGCGGTTAGCGTACCGCACTCCAGATCGTGCCGCCACGGGGCGTTTCAACGAGGAAAGCGAATGCTGGGAGAAAAGCAAGTGTCGGGCCGCGCTGGCGCTTGGCCCAACCTGCGAAGGTGGCGAACGCCGTCAGGCGGCGTGGCTGGCTTCCTGTTGGGTCAGGAGCGCGTAGATGGCGTCGGCGCTGTCGGAGCCGCGCAGCTTTTCGCACATGGACTGGTCGCGCAACAGGCGCGACACGCGGGCCAGCGCCTTCAGATGGTCGGCACCGGCCTGTTCGGGGGCGAGCAGCAGGAAGATCAGGTCGACCGGCTGTTCGTCGATGGCGTCGTAGTCGATCGGTCGCTCGAGACGGGCGAACACGCCCCAGACGCGCTCCAGGCTGGGCAGCTTGCCGTGCGGGATGGCGATGCCATGCCCCACGCCAGTCGTGCCCAGCCGTTCGCGCTCCAGAAGCACGTCGAAGATCGCCCGCTCGTGCTGGCCGGTCAGCTCCGCCGCCTTGCGCGCCATATCCTGCAAGGCCTGCTTCTTACTGCCGGCCTTCAGGTTGGGAAGGATCGCCTGCGGCGTGATGAGATCGAGCATGACGGCTTGGCCCTTGCAGGGGTACCGGCGCCAGGGATCAGGCGCCGGCCTTTTCCACGCCCGGATCGATCCAGCCGACGTTGCCGTCGGCGCGGCGGTAGACCATGTTCAGGCCGCCGTGGGCGCCGTTGCGGAACAGCAGCGCGGGCAGCTCGCCCAGCTCCATCCGCATGACCGCCTCGCTCACCGTCAGGGTGTCGATGTGCGTCTGCATCTCGGCCACGACGATCGGGGCGGCCTTTTCGGCGACCACCTCGTCATGGTGCTCGTCCTTCTCCGCTTCCAGGATCTGGTAGCGGGCCGGCAGCAGTTCCGGGTTGCCTTCGCCGTTGGCGTGGTGGCCGCGCAGCCGGCTCTTGTAGCGGCGCAGGCGCTTGTCCAGCTTGTCGGCGGCGGTGTCGAAGGCGGGGTAAGGCTCGGTCGCCTCGGAGGCGCACTGCAGCACGATGCCGCGGCCGACGCGCACCTGGATGTCGGCCTTGAAGAGATGGGCGTCGCGCGAGAACACGACGTTCGCCTCCATCGGCTTCGTGAAGTACTTGCCGACGACGGTATTCAGGCTGTCGGCGACGTGCGTGCGCAGGGCATCGCCAACGTCAAGCTGCTTGCCTTTGACGGTCAGTTGCATCTTGGGAGGTTTCCGAATTTGGTCCGCATAGGACAGAGAAAAGTGACACGACGCCACGTGCGGACGCGGACCATAGTGGGGGACGTCCGTACTGTCAACGAAACCCGGAGCGGCCGATCCGGGCTACATGCGTGACATCTTGGCACGGCGACGCTGCACCGACGATGGAATTTTCAACGCCTCACGATACTTCGCCACCGTCCGGCGCGCAATGTCGATCCCCTCCTTCTGCAGGATCTCGACGAGTTTGTCGTCGGACAGCACGTCGGTGGGCGGCTCGGCGTCGATCATCTGCTTGATGCGGTGGCGCACCGCCTCGGCCGAATGGGCGGCCTGACCGTCGGAGCCCTGGATCGACGAGGTGAAGAAGTACTTCAGCTCGAACACGCCGCGCGGCGTCGCCATGAACTTGTTGGTGGTGACGCGGCTGACCGTGCTCTCGTGCATGCCGATCGCCTCGGCGATGTCGCGCAGGATGAGCGGCTTCAAGTGCGACACGCCGTGGATGAAGAAGGCGTCCTGCTGGCGCACGATGTCGCTGGCGACCTTGAGGATGGTGGTGGCGCGCTGGTGCAGCGATTTCACCAGCCAGTTGGCGGAGTGGAAGCGCTCCGACAGGTATTCCTTCTCGGCCTTCTTCTTCACCTCGCCCTGGACGCGGGCGAAATAGCGCTGGTTGACCAGCACGCGCGGCAGCGTGTCGGGGTTGAGGTCGATCAGCCAGCCGCCGCCGGGGCTGGCGCGCATTAGGATGTCGGGCGTGACGAGTTGCGCCGGCGTGTGGTCGTAGGACAGCGCCGGCTTGGGGTTCAGCTTGCGGATTTCCGACACCATGTCGGCGACGTCCTCCGCGTCGACGCCGCACACCTTCATGATCGCCGGCAGGTTGCGGGCGGCCAGCAGGTCGAGGTTGTCGAGCAGCGCCTGCATCGCCGGATCGAGCCGGTTCTTCTCGCGCAGCTGGATCGCCAGACATTCCTTGAGGGAGCGGGCGAAGATGCCCGCCGGGTCGAAGCGCTGGACGCAGGCCAGCACGCGCTCGACGTGCTCCAGGGTGGTGCCCAGCTGTTCGGCCAGGACGGCCAGATCGGCGCGCAGGTAGCCGGCCTCGTCCACCATGTCGATGAGCGCCAGCCCGATCAGCCGGTCGGCCGGCGCCGGCAGGTCGATGTTGAGCTGTTCGGTCAGGTGGTCGCGCAGGCTCTTCTCGCCCGACAGCGACGCCTCGAAATTGGCGTCCTCGCCGTCGAAGCCACCGCCGCCGCGCTCCTGCCACGAGCCATAGACGTCGGAGGAGCCGTCGGTGCCGTCCGAAAAGCGGTCGTCGGCGTAATCGTTCTCGAAATCGGTGTCCAGCGGCGCGTCGGACGAGGAGCCCATCGTCTCGGAGCTGGTCAGTTCCACCGTGTCGCGGGTGCGGGCGTCGGCGGCGGCGATGGGCGCGGGGTCGTCCGGCCCAACCGGCGCCACGCCGTCGAACTGCGCCTCCCCGGCGGCCGGGCGGTCGTCGCCGTCGTCGCGTTCCAGCAGCGGGTTCTGCTCGATCTCGCGATCGATGAAGTCGGACAACTCGACGTTCGACAACTGCAGCAGCTTGATCGCCTGCTGCAGCTGCGGCGTCATCACGAGGGTCTGGGACTGGCGGAGATCGAGCCGTTGCGTGAGCGCCATGGGAGGATGGAGGAACCCGTCTAGAGGCTGAACCGATCGCCGAGGTAGACCCGGCGCACATCCTCGTGCGCCACGATCTCCGACGGCTCGCCCTCCATCAATACCATACCGTCGTGCAAAATATATGCCCGATCGACGAGGTCCAGCGTTTCCCGCACGTTGTGATCCGTTATCAACACCCCGATGCCACGGTCGCGCAGATGGCTGACCAGTTCGCGGATGTCGTTGACGGCGATCGGGTCGATGCCGGCCAGCGGTTCGTCCAGCAGGATGAAGTGCGGCTGCGAGGCCAGCGCGCGGGCGATCTCCACCCGCCGCCGCTCGCCGCCCGACAGCGCCAGTGCCGGGGCGCGGCGCAGGTGGGTGATGGAGAACTCGGCCAGCAGCTCGTCCAGCATCGTTTCGCGGACGTCGCGGTCGCCTTCCACCACCTCCAGCACGGCGCGGATGTTGTTCTCCACCGACATGCCGCGGAAGATCGACGCCTCCTGCGGCAGGTAGCCGATGCCCAGGCGCGCGCGCCGGTACATGGGCAGGCCGGTGATGTCCTGCCCGTCCAGCAGGATGGTGCCGACGTCGGCGGCGATCAGCCCGGTGATCATGTAGAAGCAGGTCGTCTTGCCCGCCCCGTTGGGGCCCAGCAGGCCGACCGCCTCGCCGCGCTGCACGCTGATGGAGACATCGCGCACCACCGGCCGCTTCTTGAACGCCTTGCCCAGGTTGCGGGCGACCAGCCCGTCCAGCGCCGCCGGCGCGGCCACCCGCCCCACCCCGCCGGCGGCCGGGCTGGCGGCGGGTTCGGTGGAATGCGGTTCGACGTCGAGGGCCATGTCGGGGTCCGCCAGCCGGCTCACCGGCCGGTTCCCGGCTTGCCGCCCGGCGCGCCGCCGGGTTCGGAGCCGGGGACCAGCAGGCCATGCACGCGCCCGCCGCTCTTCGGTCCGGCGATCACGCGGTTGACCTTGGTGTTCATGTTCATCTCGGCGGCCTCGCCGTTGAGCTGGTTGTCGCCGCGGGTGATCCGCACATCGCCCAACAGCACGGCGGTGTTGTCGGCCACCGAGTAGACCAGCTTTTCCGACTGCGCCACGTCGTTGGGCGTGGTGACCACGACGTTGCCGGCGCCGTCAATGCGCTGCATCGTCGTCGAGCCGTCCGGCCCCTTGGCGAACTGGCCGATCAGCACGTCGGCGCGCAGCCGGCGGTCCTGCCGCACCGCCACCGCCTCGCCACGCGCCACGGCGAGGCCCTTGGCGTCGTAGTATTCCAGCGAATCGCGCGCGGTGACCACGTCGTTCGGCGTGACCAGCCTCAGGTCCTTGCCGGTGACGACGCCGGTCTGCTTGTCGACGTCGTAGATGGCGCGGTCGCCGAAGACCTGCTGGTTGGGCGCCACGATGCGCACGCGCCCCTCGCCGACGAGCTGGAAGATCTCGTTGCCCTTGCCGGGAACCTCGCGGTAGTAGGCGGTCAGCGCGTCGGCGAAGACAGTGGTGTCGCCGCGCTTGGCCGAGGCGTTGCCCCGCGCCACGTACGCGTGCACGTCCTGGTGCCACTCGATGGCCTGATCGGCGTTGATCTCCACCGGCACGCCGCCGGAGGCGCCGGGGAACATCTGCGCCGCCGCCGGCCCAACCGACAGCAGGGTGGCGGACAGCATGCAGGCCGCCAGCAGGGCGGCGCCCGTAGGACGTGCGAACCTCACCGCGTGTTGCCTCCCTGGTTCTGGGTCTTGGCCGCCGGCTTGACGGCCGGGATCGGCGCCGCGAACGGAGCCGTGGCCGGAGCTGCGGATGGTGCCGTCGGCACAGCGGCCGGTGCCGGCGCCGCAAGGGGCGCCGGCACGCCGGCCGGAGCGCCGCGTTCGGCGGACTGCACGGTGGCGCTGGACGAGTTCAGGAACTGCACCACCTTGCCACGGTCGGTCATGCGGAAACCCTGGGCGTTGATCTCGCCCTGCGGGCCCTGGCCGGCCACCTTGACGTCGCCCCAGGCGGTGCCGTTGCGCACGTCGGCGAAGGCTTCGTCGGTGGTGAACTCATTGCCGTCGTCGCGCATCACGTGGACCGCGCCGCGCATCTTCAGGATGCCGGTGTTCTGATCGTACCAGCCGAAGTCCGAGCGCATGGTCACCCAGGTGCCGGCCCTTTCGGTCATCTCGGCCTCGGGCTGGTCGAGCAGCACGATGCCGGGCTGGTCGGCCGACTGCTCCGCCCGGACGGCGACCAGGGAATAGGGCTGGTTCTGCTCGTCCGCGCTGAAATAGCGCGGCTTGATCATCTCCAGCTGGCCCTTGTCGGCGACGATCTTCGGCTTGGGCGGCTCGGTCAGCGACGGCCACGCGGCGACCAGCGCCAGCAGCGCCAGCGCCAGCGCCGGCAGCGCGAACTTCATCAGCGACACGAAGCGGCTGTACACGCGGCCGACCGGACGGGTGACGCGGCGGCGGTGGACGTCGTGCGCGGCGCCGTGCGGCGCCGTCCGGCCCTGCCCCGCTCCCGTCCCGCCGTCCCGTTCGCCCATCACACCGCTCCTGGTCAGGCCGCGCCGGCGCGCAGGCAATCGTGGATGTGCACGATGCCGATGGGCCGGTCGGAGGTGTCGTCGGAATCGCTGACGAACAGGGTGGTGATCGCCTTGTCGTTCATCACGCGCAGCGCTTCGGCGACCAGCGCCTTGCGGCGGATCGTCTTGGGTTTGTGCGACATGACGTCGGCGGCGGTCTGCGTCAGCAGCGCCGGGTTCATGTGGCGGCGCAGGTCGCCGTCGGTGATGATGCCCACCAGACGGCCGTCGTCGCCGGTGACGCCGACGCAGCCCAGGCGCTTGGTCGACATTTCCAGGATGACCTCGCTCAAGGGGGCGGCGGCGTTGCACAGCGGCACGCCGTCGGCCTTGTGCATGACGTCGGCCACCAGCAGCAGCGCGCGGCCGAGCTGGCCACCGGGGTGCAGCGCGTGGAAGTCCTGCGCCGAGAAGCCGCGGCGTTCCAGCAGCGCGATGGCGATCGCGTCGCCCAGCGCCAGCATCATGGTGGTCGAGGTGGTGGGCGCCAGCCCCAGCGGGCACGCCTCGGGCGCGGCCGGCAGCAGCAGCGCGACGTCGGCCTGCTCGGCAAGCGTCGAGCCCGAGCGGCGCGTGATGCCGACCAGCGGGATGGCGAAGCGGCGGGTGTAGGCGATGATGTCGCTGAGTTCGCTGGTCTCGCCGGAATTGGACAGGGCGATCACCGCGTCGGTGCCGGCGATCATGCCCAGGTCGCCGTGGCTGGCCTCGCCCGGATGGACGAACAGCGACGGCGTGCCGGTGGAGGCCAGCGTGGCGGCGATCTTGCGGGCGACGTGGCCGCTCTTGCCCATGCCGGTGACGACGAGGCGCCCGGCGATGCCGGACAGCAGGTCGAGCGCGCGGCTGAAGGCGCCGTCCAGGCCGGACGCCAGTTGCTCCAGCGCGGCGGCCTCCAGGCGCAGCACGCGCACGGCGCTGGCCAGCCCGCTTTCCGCCGCCGTGGAGGCGAGCGAGGGGTCGGGGTCCGTCTCGGTGCGGCGGTCGATTGCGCGGTTCAAGTCTGCCAATGCCCCCATTCGGGTCTCATGCTGTCGGCGGCAGTATGCCGGGCGCCGGGGCGGCGGTCAAATTCCGCCCCGGCGGGCCGCCGGTCTCAGTGCGCCAGGACGTCCGTCCGGCTCTCCCCGTCGTCCCAGCCGCCCAGGTCGAGCGCGCCGCGCGCGGGAAGGAAATCGAAGCAGGCCTGCGCCAGATGCGTGCGCTGCTCGCGCGCCAGCATGACGTCCAGCCGGGCCTTCAGGTCGTGCAGGTGCAGCACGTCGGAGGCCGCGTACTTCATCTGCTCCGGCGTCAGCTCGTCGGCGCCCCAGTCGGAGGACTGCTGCTGCTTCGACAGCTCGACCCCCAGCAGGTCCTTGCAGAGGTCCTTGAGGCCGTGCTTGTCGGTGAAGGTGCGCACCAGCTTCGAGGCCACCTTGGTGCAGTAGACGGGCTGCACCACGACGCCGAGATAGGCCTGCATGACCGCCACGTCGAAGCGCGCGAAGTGGAACAGCTTCAGCACCTCGGGATCGGTGAGCAGGCGCTTGAGGTTCGGCGCGTCGTAGGCGCCCCGGCGGAACTGCACGAGATGGACGGTGCCGTCGCCGGCCGAGAGCTGCACAAGGCACAGCCGGTCGCGCGCCGGGTTGAGGCCCATGGTTTCGGTGTCGATGGCGACGGCGCCGTCGCGGGCCGTGGTCTTGAGGTCGAGACCGTCCGGCAGGTCGCCGTCATGCAGGTCGATGGGCACAGCCAGCCTCCGCGCGTGGGCCCCGCGGGGCCCTAGAAACGACAAACGCCGCAGTGCAAGAAGCACGCGGCGTAGCCGTCAGAATTGGTGCCCAGGAGAAGACTCGAACTTCCACGACATTTCTGCCACAGGTACCTGAAACCTGCGCGTCTACCAATTCCGCCACCTGGGCTCGGTGTGGGCCGTCTGAGTACCCCCGACCCTCCCCCTCTGTCAACACGATTTTTCCTCAGCGCCGGAAAATTTTTCAAAAAAGGGGTAGAGGCACCGCGGCGGCGCACGGAAACACCCGCGCGGCGGCGAGCAACGCTAGCCCTGCGCGGCCGGTTTCTATATAAGCTGCGTCCGGTCGGCCGGAAGGCCATGTCCACACCATCACGCACGTTCCGTCAGATCGGCACGGGAGAAGGTCGATGTCCTATCGCTATCGGGTTGTCACGGTGTTCGGCGGGTCGGGCTTCATCGGCCGCCACCTCATCCGGCGCCTCGCCAAGACCAACGCCGTGGTCCGCATCGCCACGCGGCACCCGAATCAGGCCAACTACCTGAAGACCGCCGGCGCGGTGGGGCAGATCGTCCCCATGGCGGTGGACGTGCGCGACGACGCGTCGGTGGCGCGCGCGGTGAAGGACAGCGACGTCGTCATCAACCTGATCGGCGCGCTGTACGAGACCGGCCCCTGGTCGTTCGACACGGTGCACGTCGAAACGCCGGCGCGCATCGCCCGCCTCGCCAAGGCGGCTGGCGTGGACCGCGTGGTGCATGTCTCGGCGCTGGGCGCCGACGCCGGTGCCGCGTCGAACTACGCCCGCTCCAAGGGGGCCGGCGAAAAGGCGCTGCTGGCCGCCTTCCCCGAGGCCACGATCCTGCGCCCCAGCATCGTCTTCGGCCCCGAGGACGGCTTCTTCAACAAGTTCGCCGCCATGGCGCAGATCAGCCCGGTCCTGCCGCTGGTCGGCGGCGGCAAGACCCGCTTCCAGCCGGTCAGCGTCAGCGATCTGGCGGATGCCATCTGCGCGGTGATCGACCGCGACGACGCCAAGGGCCGCACCTACGAGCTGGGCGGCCCCAACGTCTACACCTTCAAGGAGCTGATGCAGCTCATGCTGAAGGTGGTCCAGCGCAAGAACCGCCTGCTGCTGCCGCTGCCCTGGGGCGTGTCGGAGACGCTGGGCTCGGTGCTGGAGAAGGTGCCGTTCATCGCCCCGCTGCTGACCCGCGATCAGGTCGAGCTGCTGAAGCGCGACAACGTGGTGTCGCCGGCCGCGCCGGGCCTCAAGGAGCTGGGCATCACGCCGACGGCGCCGGAGGTGATCCTGCCCACTTACCTGCACCGCTTCATCGTCGGCGGCCGCCAGAACACGCTGACTCGCGACGTCGGCGTGCACGAGAAGTACCCGAGCTGAGCGCGGGACGCCGGGCCGCCCATCGGCGCGGTCCGGCGTCAGCCACGCTCCATCGGCGGCTGCCAGACCAGCCGCCGGGTTTTCCAGGCCACGGCGGCGGCGGCCAGGATGACCAGCCAGCACAGCACCACGACCAGCGTGTCGAACGGGTCCATGGCCCCGTCGTGAAACAGGTGATTCGTGGTGTGCGCGGCCACCAGCGCCGCCGCGCCGGCCAGCGCCAGCGCGCACCAGCCCGTCGGGCTGGGCCGGTGATGCGGCACGCTGCCGCAGGCGCACTCCCCCGTCCACAGCAGCACGACGCGCCCGCAGAACGGGCACGACACATGGCGGTCGAGGGCAAGGAGTATCTTGAGCATCGCGGCTTTCGAGTCATGCGGCCGCCGCATTCGGCAGCAGCCGCACAATAAAGCCGCAGGGAAAGACGCGCTATTCCTTTAAATTTATCGATATATTGACTGAATGATATGCTTGCGTCCGGGTAAGTGACGAACCTGTTCACACGGTGAACAACACCCGATCATTCGATCACAAATAAAGAAAGGCCAGCATGGCGAGGCCGATGGCGATGCGGTACCAGCCGAACGGGCTGAATCCGTAGCGGCCGACGAAGTCGAGCAGCGCCTTCACCACCAGACCGCCGGACAGGAACGCCATGACGAAGCCGACGGCGATCAGCAGCGCCCCGTCCAGGTTCATGCTGCTCCAGTTCTTGTAGAGGTCGTAGGTGACGGCACCGACCATGGTGGGGATGGCGACGAAGAAGGAGAATTCGGCCGCCGTCCGCCGGTCCACGCCCATCAGCAGCGCCCCCAGGATGGTGGCGCCCGAGCGCGACACGCCGGGAATCATCGCCATGCTCTGGAACAGCCCGATCTTGAGCGCCAGCGAGGCGGGGAAGCGCTCGATCTCGTGATAGCGCGGGGTGGGGAGGAAGCGCTCCACCACCAGGATGGCGATGCCGCCGAGGATCAGCGACACGCAGACGACGGTGGGGTTGAACAGCACCGACTTGATGAAGCCATGCAGGAACGCGCCGAGCACCGCCGCCGGCAGGAAGCCCAACAGGATGGCGAAGACGAAGCGCCACGCGCGCGGGTCGTCCTTCAGCCCCGTCGCGACGCGCCACAGCCGGCCGAAGTAGACGAGGCATACCGCCAGGATGGCGCCGAGCTGGATCGCCACCTCGAACACCTTGCCGGGCGGCCCGGCGAAGTCGAGCAGGTCGACCAGCAGGATCAGGTGCCCGGTCGAGGACACCGGCAGGAATTCGGTCAGCCCCTCGACGAGGCCGAGAAGGGCGGCTTCCAGGTATTGGTACGACATCGGTCCGTCGCTGTGCGGGGGAGGAATTCCAATGCGCCCCGCCGCCATGGTGCGCCACGGCGGGGCTGGGCGCGCTTATATCAGCGCACGCGAGATTTGGCGACGGGGGATGGTTCGGTACCCCAAAGAGAGCGATAGGTCCGTTTCGGGACTAATTTTCTTTCCGATTCACGCACCCGATTCCGGAACACCGCCGGCTCTGCGGCCCGTTGTCACACTTAGGTCAGCACATGATACCTATCGGCGTTTTTTTGCTCGCGCCGCTTATGGCCTTGCGGTATATGATCGATCGACCGCGTCGTCCGCGGCCTTTTGGTTTCAACCGCGGCGGCGCCGGTTGTCGGCGCCCGCCGCTCGACCGTCCCCAACCGGACGGGTCCCGAGCGAGGAGTAGGCGTCATGGCGCAGAACCGGATGTTGGGCTTCGTGCACACCGCGCAGAAGATGCCCGACAAACGCACCGCCGAGGAGCGCCGCCAGGACTTCCGCGAGATCTACGCCCGCTTCACCGACGCGCGCGCGGCCGAACAGGCCAACCGCTGCTCGCAGTGCGGCGTGCCGTTCTGCCAGGTGCACTGCCCGGTGCAGAACAACATCCCCGACTGGCTGAAGCTGACCTCCGAAGGCCGGCTGGAAGAGGCGTACGAGGCCAGCCAGGCCACCAACAACCTGCCGGAAATCTGCGGCCGCATCTGCCCGCAGGACCGCCTGTGCGAGGGCAACTGCGTCATCGAGCAGTCGACGCACGGCGCCGTCACCATCGGCTCGGTCGAGCGCTATATCAACGACACCGCCTGGGAGCAGGGCTGGGTCAAGCCGCGCACGCCGGTGCGCGAGCTGGGCCAGTCGGTCGGCATCATCGGCGCCGGCCCGGCCGGCCTCGCCGCCGCCGAGGAGCTGCGCGCCAAGGGCTACGAGGTGCACGTCTACGACCGCTACGACCGCATGGGCGGCCTGCTGGTCTACGGCATCCCCGGCTTCAAGCTGGAGAAGGACGTGGTGCAGCGCCGCGTCCAGCTTCTGGCCGACGCCGGCGTGGTGTTCCACGCCAACTTCGCGGTGGGCCGCGACGCCAGCATGGCCGACCTGCGCCGCAGGCACGCCGTCGTGCTGATCGCCACCGGCGTCTACAAGGCGCGCGACATCCAGGCGCCGGGCGCGGGCCTGGGCAACATCGTGCCGGCGCTGGAGTACCTGACGACGTCCAACCGCAAGGACCTGGGCGACAGCGTGCCGGCCTTCGAGGACGGCTCGCTGAACGCCAAGGGCAAGAACGTCGTCGTCATCGGCGGCGGCGACACCGCCATGGACTGCGTGCGCACCGCCATCCGCCAGGGCGCCAAGTCGGTGAAGTGCCTGTACCGCCGCGACCGCAAGAACATGCCCGGCTCGCAGCGCGAGGTGGCGCACGCCGAGGAAGAGGGCGTGGAGTTCATCTGGCAGGCGGCGCCGGAAGCCTTCGAGGGCAAGGACGGCGTGACCGGCGTGCGCGCCGTGCGCATCCACCTGGGCGTCGCCGACGCCACCGGCCGCCAGACGCCGCAGGTGATCGAGGGTTCGGAGTTCACCATCGAGGCCGACCTCGTCATCAAGGCGCTGGGCTTCGACCCGGAGGACCTGCCCGAGCTGTTCGACGAGCCGTCGCTGAAGGTGACGCGCTGGGGCACGGTGACGGCCGACGCGCGCACCAAGATGACCAGCCTGGACGGCGTCTTCGCCGCCGGCGACATCGTGCGCGGCGCCTCGCTGGTGGTGTGGGCGATCCGCGACGGCCGCGACGCCGCCGAATCCATGCACGCCTACTGCAAGGCCAAGGCCGGAGCTTACGCCGAAGCGGCGGAGTGATCTCCCATTCGTAGGTTGGGTTGAGCGTCCGCGAAAACCCAACACAGTTTGCACCGCCGACACGTTGGGTTTTCGCCTTTGGCTCAACCCAACCTACGGGGCTACGACCTTAGACTGAAAGGGTCCACCGATGACCGAGATGCTGAACCAGGGTGAGCAGTTCGTCGCCGAGTACCGCGCCAACGTGGAGCGGCTGACCGCTGCCGACCTCGCCGATGTGGTGGAGGAGCAT
>DASWVP010000347.1:0-25405 GCA_036401175.1 Azospirillum sp.
CACCTCGTTGCACATGGCGTGCGCCTCGGTCAGCGCCGGGCCGACGCCGCGCAGGCGCCATTCCGGCGCCACCATCAGGTCGATGGACCAGGACGCCCGCAACGCGCGGTCCCCCGCCTTCAGCCGGAAGGGGATGCCGCCCTGCTGGCCGACGACCGCGTCGTTGCGCTTGCACACCCAGAGCTGCACCCCCTCCGGGTCGGGGAGGGGGGCGTCGTCGAACACCCAGCGGTGGTGATCGGCGCGGTGCTGCATCGCCTGGGCGCCGAAGTTCGCCCGTTGAAAGGCCTCCAGGGCGGGACGGTCGCCCGGCTCCAGCCGGGCGATGCCACGCTGTGCCCAGGCGACGATGCTCATGCGTCGCTCCCGTCGACCTCGACCGGCTGCACCAGCAGGGCGTCGCGCAGGATGCGGGCCGACGTCCGCCGTTTCTGCGCGATGTCCTTGTAGATGCGGCGCACCTGCTCGGCCGTGATGCCCAGGCCGGCCGCCGCGTCGTCCGCCGTCACGCCGTTGCCGAAGGCGTACAGCGCCAGGTCCAGCTTGTCGTAGGGGAGCGCGTAGTAGAACTCCTCCTGCGACTGTTCCAGCGTGTAGGTGTCGGTGCTGGGCGCCTGCTTCTGGATGTCCTCCGGCACGCCGAGGTGGGCGGCCATCTGGTAGACCTGGGTCTTGTACAGATGCGCGATGGGCTTGAGGTCGGCCAGACCGTCGCCGCCGCGCACGAAGAAGCCCAACTCGTACTCCAGCCGGTTCGGCGTGCCGAGCACGGCATAGTTCAGCGCGTCGGCGTGCGTGTATTCGGTGGTCTTGCGCAGGCGCTGCTTCAGGTTGGTGGCGGCGACGACGTCCAGGTAGACGTCGACCGGCATGCGGCTGGTCTGCCGCTCGCCCTGCGGCGATTCCACGGTGATGGTGAAGTAGTTGACGCGGTCGTGGTCGAGCAGGCCGCCGGCCAGACCGATCTTCTGCTTCCACCCCGCGCCGAATTCGGGGAACAGGCGGCGGATGGCGCTGTCGCGCCGCTCGTAGCAGCCCATGGCGGTCAGCGGCGCGGTCAGGTTCTCCATCACCGGTTCCACGCCCAGGCCGGCGCACAGCAGGCGGCCGCGCCGGGTGCTGTCGGGCGAGGACTCCTTTTCGGGCATCAGCAGCAGGCGGCAGCGCTCCGGCCCCAGGGCCCGCACGGCCAGCGTCGCGCAGACGGCCGAGTCGATGCCGCCGGACACGCCGAGCACGATGCCCTGGCGGCGCAGGTCGATGGCGACGATGCGGCGGATCGACTCCTCGATCTCCCGCGCCGCGGCGGCGTAGTCCATGTCGAGCATGCGGTGGTCGAACGGATGCAGGTCGTTCAGCATGAGGTATGGTTCCCCGGTTCGCGTGAGTGTCCGTCAGGTGGCAATGTCTTCAAGAACATGCGTGGGCACGGTATCGAGCCGCCGGCGCGCCTCCGCGGCCTTGCCGGCGAAGGCGTCCAGGTAATCGTGGGCGAGCATCTGCAGGGTGAGCGTGCCGACCAGCGCCATCTCCTCGCGCTCGCCGGCCATGTGGCCGTCCTGGCGGTGGGCGCGGCTTGCGAGCTGCGCCACCGCCCCCGCCTCGACGAGGCCGTAGCGGGCGAGCATCGATTCGGACAGCAGGTCGCGCACATAGTCCGGCGCCTGCCCGCCGAACAGCGCGGTGGTCATCGGCGCGCGGTAGGGGCGCTTGGGCCGGTTGCCGATCTCCGCCGGCAGCAGGTCGGACGCCAGCCGGCGCAGCGCCAGCTTGTCGCGCAGGGCCAGCATCTTCACGCGCGGCGGCAGCGCGTTGCACAGGTCCACCACGTCGGGATCGAGGAACGGGTAACGCACCTCGATGGAATGCGCCATCGCCACCCGGTCGCCCTGCCCGGACAGCAGGTAGGGGGTGAGGAAGGTCTCCATCTCCACGAGCTGGGCCTGGGACAGGGTGTTCCAGTCCCGCCAGCCGTCCGGCAGGCGGGCCAGCACCTCGGCCTCCATGCGCGCGGGATCGGCGGCGGCGCGCACGTCGGGGGCCAGCAGGCGCCACGTCCAGGCGGTGTTCCGCCAGCGGATGCGGTGCGCGTAGAACGGGTCGTCGGTGTCGGTCAGCCCGCGGCGGAAGAAGCTCTGCCACAGCGGGCTGTCCTTGGCGCCGCCCATCGCCGCGAAGGCGTGGATGCGGCCCAGCAGCTTCGGCCGCAGGCGGGAGTCCGGCCGGCGCGCCCAGAAGCGGCGGATGCGGTCCTCCTTGAAGATGTCGTAGCCGCTCAACAGCTCGTCCGCCCCCTCGCCGGACAGCACCACGCGGATGCCGTTGTCCTGGACGAGGCCGGAGAGCAGGTAGAGCGGGGCGGGGGCGGTGCGCAGCAGCGGCACCTCGCCATGCCAGACGACGTTGGGCAGGGCCGCCTGGATCTCCGCCGGGCCGCAGACGATGTCGTGGTGGTCGGTGCCGACGAAGCCGGCGACGACGCGCTGCTGCGGCGTCTCGTCGAAGGCGGCGTCGGCGAAGCGCACGCCGAAGGAATGCACCTGACCCACCTTGCCCCAGCGCACCAGCGCGGCGATGACCGAACTGTCCAGCCCGCCGGAGATGTAGACGCCCACCGGCACGTCGGCGCGCAGGCGCAGCTTGACCGCGTCGAACAGCCTCTCGCCCAGCAGTTGCCCGGCCTCCCGCACGGAGATGTTGGCCAGGGCCGGGTCGCCGGCCATGTTCGGCGTCCAGTAGCGCTCCTCGCGGATCGACAGGCTTTCGTCGATGCACAGCGCCGTGGCGGCGGGCACCTGATGCACGCCGGCGAAGACGGACCCCTGCGGGGCGACGCTCCAGTGGCTGAACACCTGGGCCAGACGGGCGGCGTCGAACTGCGGGGCGATGCGGCCGCCGCCGAACAGGGCCTTAACCTCCGACCCGAAGACCAGATGGTTGCCGGCGCGGGCGAAGTGCAGCGGCAGGATGCCCATGCGGTCGCGCACCAGCCACAGCTTGCGCGCCACGGTGTCCCACAGGGCGATGGCGAACTGCCCGTTCAGCTTGGCCCAGGTGGCCGCCCCGTATTCCTCGTAGGCGTGGACGATCACCTCGGTGTCGGTGTTGGTGTAGAAGCGGTGGCCGCGCGCTTCCAGTTCGCGCCGCAGCTCGACGTGGTTGAAGATCTCGCCGTTGAAACTGATCCAGACCGTGCGGTCCTCGTTGTGGATGGGCTGGAAGCCGCCGGCGATGCCGACGATGCTGAGGCGCGCGTGGGCGAAGCCGCAGCGCTCGTCACGATAGAAGCCGTAGCCGTCCGGGCCGCGGTGGCCCAGCATGGCGATCATCCGCCGCAGCTCTTCCAGCGCGGGGGGCTCGGCGCGGGGACCGGCGAAGATACCGGCGATTCCACACATGGGCGGCTCTCCTAGGGATACGGGCTCAGGCGGATTCCGCCAGATCGGAGCGTTTGAGCTTGCCGGACTCGGTCTTCGGCAGCTCGGCGCGGATCTCGATGAACTTGGGCACGAGGTGGCTTTCCAGCCGCGCCCGGCAGTGCTGGCGCACCGCCGCCTCGTTGATCGCCGCACCCTCGCGCGGCACCAGGAAGGCCTTCACCGCCATGCCGTCGGCCGCGTCGGGAACACCGGCGACGGCGGCCTCGGCGACCTCGTGCAGCTCGCACAGCACGCCTTCGACCTCCTTGGGGCTGACCTTCTCGCCGCGGCACTTGAAGACGTCGTCCTGGCGGGCGACGAAATACAGGAAGCCCTCCGCGTCGGTGGTGAACAGGTCGCCGGTGTGCAGGACGCCGCCGCGCAGGCGCTTGGCCGTCTCCTCCGGCCGGCCCCAGTAGCCGCGCATGACGTTGACGCCGCGCACCACCAGCTCGCCCACCACGCCGGGGGCGGCGCGGTTGCCGTCCTCGTCGACGACGTAGGCTTCGCTGTTGGGGATGGCGGTGCCGACCGAGGCGGTCTTGTCGTGCAGCCGGGCGGGGTCGAGGGTGCAGATCCGCGTGCTGCACTCGGTCATGCCGTACATGGAATGGAACGTCGCCTGCGGAAACAGCTCGACCACGCGCCTGATGTGCGCGGTCGGCAGTGGGGCGGCGGCGTTGGTGAGGTAGCGCAGGCTGGACAGGTCGGCGGTCTTCACCGCCTCCATCTGCAGCAGGGTGGCGAACAGCGTCGGCACGCCGGGCAGGCCGGTGACGCGGTGCTCCACCATCCGCTTCAGCGTGTCGGCGGGATAGGCGAAGGAGCGTTCGATGACCAGCGTGAAGCCCACCAGCGCGGAGGTGGTCACCTGCGACAGGCCGTAACCGAAGGTCAGCGGCAGCACGCACAGCACCACGTCGTCCGGCGTGTTGCCGAGATAAGAGGCGATGGAGCGCGCCGTCGCCACCAGATTGGCGTGCGTCAGCATGACGCCCTTCGGCTTGCCCGTGGTGCCGGATGTGTAGAGGATCGCCGCCAGATCCTCGTCGATCAGGTTGGCGGTCGGATCGTCGGTGTCCGCGGCCGGGGCGGCGAGCGCCTCGGCGTAGCTGGCGGCGCGGGCGGCCCCGTCGGGGATCGCCGGACCAACCCACAGGGTGCCCTTGACGGACGGCGCGTCGGCCAGGGCCGGCAGCACCGTGCGGGCCAGCGCCACCGGCGCCACCAGCACGCTCACCGCGCAGTCGTCGAGGATGTAGGCCAGCTTGTCGGCCTTGATGGAAGGGTTGACGGGAACGTACACGGCCCCGGCCTTCATGGTGCCGAAGAAGGCGGTCACGTATTCGACCGAGTTCTCCAGCATGATCGCCACGCGGTCCCCCCGCCGCACGCCCAGGCGCCGGAGCGCCCCCGCCACGGCGTCGCTGTCGCGGTCGAGTTCCGCGAAGCTGCGCCGATTGGTTCCGGCGACGAGCGCCGTCTTGTCCGGAACCCGTCGGGCCGTGTCGGTCAGCAGGTGGTGCACCAGGAAGACCATCGGTGATCCTCGGTCGATTGTGCGGATTCGTAGGTTGGGTTGAGCGTCGGCGAAAACCCAACGGTGCCGGCGTGGCGGACGCGTTGGGTTTTCGGCTGCGCCTCAACCCAACCTACGGGGTCCTCAGGCGGCGTCCTTGAGCGTGCGCTTGCGCTCCACGAAGCCGGCGATGCGCTCGACGGAGTCGAGGTTGTCGGCGACCAGATCGTCGTCGTCGATGGCGATCCCGAAGCTCTCCTCCAGGAAGGCCACCACGTGCATGATGCCGGTGGAATCGATGATTCCGCTTTCCAGCAGCGATTCCGCGTCGTCGAACCCGGAGTCCTTGCCGAGCAGGAAGTTTTCGACGATGAACGCGCGGATCTGATGGGTGACGATGGTCACGATCGTCGGCTCGGTGTTGGTGGCGGTCAGCATCACGAAGGCACCTCCTTCAAAAATTCCGGGGAACCGGCTGTCGGCAGGAGGGCGGCATTCCCACCAGCCAGAACCGCTTCGCCCCTGGGGGGCGTCCTGCCCCTATTGGGATAATCCGGTCGCCCGGTCTTATGTGTGCAGGCAAATCAGACCTTGTGCATTGCACCCCATCGCAATCTCGTGAAAACCACCCCAACTTTATTGCACCCGATTGCGGACATTGCGAGGGAGCAAAGGATGCTAGGGCTTTGATGGTATCGGTAGATTTTCGGAAATAGTGGTAGCCGGAGTTAATACTTGCCCGATGCTTTGGTGGTGCGACTCTATTGGCGGATTGGCGCAGCCGGTAGGGTGACCGGGGCCGGATGGCCATCCACCACGCGGCGACGGCCGCGCAGGGCCGCCTTGACCCCGCGCAGCCACGCCGGCAGCCCGGTGAGCTGCACGGCCAGCCACGGGACGGACACGTCGTCCGACACGGGGAATGCCTTGAGGCGCAGTGGGTCGGTGCGCCAGCCGTTCCAGCCCGGTTCGATGGTGCGCGCGGTGCGGTAGCCGGCGGCGCGCAGCAGCGCCAGCTCCCGCTCGCCGTAATCGCCGTTCGGGTAGGCGAAGTGCCGGCAGGTGCGCCCGGTCGCCTTTTCCAGCTCGATCCGGCACAGGCCGATCTCCTCGGCGGCGCGGATGTCGTCGCACTGGATCAGGATGGGGTGCGTGCGCGTGTGCGCGCCGAAGTCCACCGTGGCGCCAAGCCTCGCCACCTCGTCCCAGGTCAGCGCGTGGCGCGCGCCGTCGCGGGTGGGGACGTCGCGGTCGGGATCGCTGCCGGCCTCGGCGAGGCGGCGGCGGCGTTCGGCGTCGGGCTGGAGCTTCAGCTCCTCCACGCCGATGCGCCCGGCGGCCGGGGTCATCCACCAGAAGGGACGCGCGGTGCCGACGACGCGGCTGCACAGGTAGATGGTCGGGCGCACGCCGAACTCGCGGAACAGCGGCTCCAGCCTGGCATTGCCGGCGTGCCCGTCGTCGATGGTGACGACCAGCGGGTAGGGCGGCAGATCGGCCCAGCGCCCGCTTTCCATCGCGTCGGCGACGGCGTCGAGCGTGGTGAAGCGGTAGTGCCGGGCGTAATAGGCCAGGTGCTCGCGCAGCACGGCCGGGTCCGGGTCGTGGTACACGACGATGGTCGGGCGCCGGCGGGCGCACAGGAACCGCACCCCCCAGCCGAGGCCGGACCAGCGGACAAGCGCGGCGATTGCTTCCTTCATGGTGCGGTCCTCTCGGTTGCGTTCTTCAGCGGCTTGGCGGGGACGGGCGGCGCGCCGTCGGTCCAGCCGTTGCGGCGGTAGATCTCCAGCAGGCGTTCGCGGTAGACGGCGATGTCGAAGTTGCGCGCGAACCGCTCGCGCGCGCCGGCGGCCAGCGTCTGGCGCAGGCCGGCGTCGTCGATGACGCGGGTCAGCGCCCCGGCCAGCGCCGCCGCGTCGCCGGGCGGCACGAACAGGCCGGAGCGGCCGTCCTCGATGGCGTCCGGCACCGAGCCGACCGGCGTGGCGATGATGGCGAGGCCGTGCGCCATGGCCTCCAGCACGGCCATCGGCAGCCCCTCGTACATGGAGGGCTGCACCAGCACGTCCGCTTCGGCCAGCAGGCCCCGGCAGGCGGGCTGGTCGAGCCAGCCGGTGAAGGTCACGCGCCCGGCAAGGCCCAGCGCCTCCGCCTGGGCGCGGTAGGTGTCGAGGTCGCCGTCGCCGGCGATGGTCAGCCGCCATGGCCGGCCGCGGCAGGCGTCGCTCGCCAGCGCGTCCAGCAGCACGTTGATGCCCTTCAGCTTGACGAGGCGGCCGAGGAAGAGGATGTGCACGGGGCCTTCCCCGTTGCGCTCGGGCGCGCGGTCGGGGCCGGGGACGGCGTTGTGCAGCACGGTCACGCGCCGCGCGCTGTCGCCGAACGTCTCCATCACGAAGCCGCGCCAGTATTCGCCCAGCACGACGATCTCGCTCGCCAGACCGATCAGCCGGGTGATGGCCCAGCGCAGCGCCGGGGGCGACGTGCGCACCTGTTCGGGGAAGCGGCCGGCGTGCAGGTGCAGCACCACCGGCACCCGGAACAGCGCCGCCAGCACCACCACCGCGCCCTTGCGCACGACGCTGCCGTATTCCGCCATGTGGACGTGCACCAGCCGCGCCCGGCCCAGCAGGAAGCAGCCGCACAGCCGCAGCATCGCCAGCAGGAAATAGAACGGCATGCGGCGGAACCGGGCGTCCGGGCCATAGGTGTCGATGACCGCGAACCGCACCTCGGGGTTGTTGCGGGCGAGGTCGCTGGTAAAGTTGTCGACGATCCTTCCCATGCCGCCCTTCTCGCGCGTGCCGCCGGGGCTGACTATGTAAATCATGTCCACTCCTGGTCTTTAGGCCGCGCCGCTGTAAGTCGCAGGTGACAGAATGGGGCGTGTTGCTTCCTGAAATTCTTTTTCAGCATAGCCGCGGACAGAATGGCCGACAAATTCTCTGTGGTATTACGCGGCAATGGGGAGAATCTGTGCCTGATACCTTCTATGACGAACTTTGTGCATATGGCGTCATGGGGCGCTGCGACGCTCCCGTCACGGTCACGGCTACAACGTTTTGGAGGCCGGGGGATGACGTTCGGACAGGGCCGCCACCTCCTCCATCACCGGAATGCCGCCGCGGCGGCGGTGCACGAGGTCGTAGATGGCGGTCAGGCGGGCGCAGTAGCCGTCGATCTGGAAGCGTTCGACGAACAGCCGCCGGCCGGCCTCGGCCATGCGGCGGTAGAGCGCCGGGTCGTCGGCCAGGGTGGCGACGGCGGCGCCCAGCGCCTGCGGGTCGTCGACCGGGACGATCAGCGCCGTCTCGCCGTCGTCCAGCACTTCGGGGATCGAGCCGACCGGCGTGGTGACGACCGGCAGCCGCGCCGCCAGCGCCTCCAGGATCACCATCGGCAGCCCCTCGTGCGTCGAGGGCAGCAGCAGCAGGTCGTGCGAGCGGATCAGCTCGTGCGCCGTCTCGCGCGAGACCCAGCCGAGGAAGCGGCAGTCCGCCCCGATGCCCAGATCCTCGGCCATCCGGCGGTAGCCGGCCACGTCGCCGCCGCCGCCCAGCGTCAGGCGGAAGCGCACGCCGCGCGCCTTGAGCTGCGCGCAGGCGCGCAGAAGGCAGCCGGTGCCCTTGCGTTCCGACAGGTTGGCGAGCGTCAGCAGGTCGAGCGTCCGGCCGGGCGCCGGCGGGTCGCGGCGCACGCCGTCCCCGGCGAAGTCCGGCACGGCGTTGTACAGGACATCCACCTTGCCGGCGTCGATGCCCATGGTGTGGACGGCGAAGTCGCGCCAGGCGTCGCCCAGCACGATCAGCCGGTCGCAGCGCCGGAACAGCCAGCGCGAGATGCCCCGGGCCAGCGCGTTCTGCCGGTAGAAGTCGATGAAGGAGGCGCCGTGCAGGTGCACCACCGTCGGGCGGGAACACGCCATCGCCACGAGCTGCACCGCCGCCTTGCGCAGGAAGCTCGTGCGCTCCGACACGTTGATGTGCACCAGCGCCCCGTCGTGCCGCAGCAGCGCGCCCAGCCGGACCAGCGCCGCGCCCAGGTAGAAGGGCGACCACAGGACGCTGCCGCCGCCGCGGGTGTCCAGCACGACCGTGCGCGGGCCGCCTCGGCCGGCGGCGAGGTGGTCGACGATGTAGCCCGTCATCCGGCCGATGCCGCCGCCGTCCACGGCGCCGGGGGTGGCGAAGGCGATCAGCTTCCGCATGCCGATTCTTCTCATTTCATTATCTTCGGATATCAGGCGGCGCCGGGCGCCGAGAACAGCGCCTTGCGCACCGTCCGGCGCAGCCCGACCGGCATCAGCGAATGCATGCCCCAGGTGAGGAAGGCCATCGGCGTCGGTCGGCCGCCGCGCCACGCCGAGGACAGGATGCGCCAGCGCACCGCCGCCGGCCGCGCCGCCGCCTCGCCGCCCATCGCCTGCATCAGCAGGCCGGCGTAGGCGCGCGGCGACATGCGCGACCGCATGGATTCGGCCCAGCCCATGGCCGCGTCGATGCTGCGGCAGGTGGACAGGGTGACGCGGTTGTTCTCGGTGTAGTGGACGGCCACCACCTCCGGCACGGTGATCAGCCGGCAGCCCTCGACGCGCGAACAGGCGATCAGCCATTCCCAGTCGTCGAACATCGACTTCGGGATCGGCAGTCGCAGCAGCAGTTCGCGCGGGGCGAGCAGCGTGGTGGTCGGCGCGAAGGTCTCGCCCTTGAACAGGCCGCGGCGCACGAACAGGTACTCGTCGATGGGGTCGTCGGCCGTCGCCAGCCGGCGCGGCCACGCGTAGGTGCCTCGCGCCGTCACCACCTGGCAGCGGCAGCTGATGATGGGATAGCGCACGCCGGCCGGACGGGCCGCCATCTGCACGGCGATCTTCTCGGGCATCCAGTGGTCGTCGTCGTCGAGGAAGGCGACCCACGCCCCCCGGGCGCGCTGCACGCCGATGTTGCGCGCCTCGGCGGCGCCGAGGTTGCGCTCCAGCTCCAGCACGACGAGGCGCGGGTCGGCGAGCGCGCCGAGCCGCCGGGCGGTTTCCGGGTCGGGGCCGTCGATGACGACGATCACCTCCAGCGCGCCGTAGGTCTGCGCCAGCGCGCTTTCCACCGCGCGTGTCACCAGATCGGGCCGGTGACGCGTCGGGATGACAACGGTGACGTGGTCTTGCAGGGTCGTCATGTGGCAATGCCTGCGCAGTGGTTGACGGCGGGGGCGGGGGTGGCGGGCCGGGCGGTCCACGCCGGCCGGCGCAGCAGGGCGACGCGGACCAGGGCGATGGTGAGGACCACCCAGTTGAGCGAGTGGCGCTCCAGGAACACGCTTTCCGACATGGAGATGGCCAGGACGCCGCAGGTGACGGCGAGGATCCAGGCGGCTTCCCGCGCGCCCCGCTCGCCGCCGTAGCGCGCCAGGGCGAGGCTGCCGAGGATCAGGCGGCCGACCAGCAGCAGCATCAGGACCAGCCCCGGCAGGCCGACGTCGAGCAGCAGCTCCAGCCAGCCGTTGTGCGCCTGGTTGATGCCCCAGTCGTGGATGAACACCGACGCCGGGCCGAAGGCATCGTACCAGTAGGCGCCGAAGCCGTAGCCCAGCACGAACTGGTCCTGCAGCATGTACCAGGTGTGCGCCCACAGCTCGGTGCGGCCGGTCAGCGTGGCGTCGCGGCCGAGCATGAAGAGGACGTCCTTGTAGTTGGTGGCCGCGCTGACGCCGATCACGACCACGGCGAAGGCCGCGCCGGCGACGACCGGCACCAGCGCGCGGGCCTCGCCGCGCAGCAGGCGCGCCGCCACCATCACGCCGAACACCAGCCCGCTGGCCAGCAACCCGGTGCCCGAGCGGCACATCACCAGCAGCACCACGGCCAGCGCCAGCATGCCCCAGCGCAGCAGGCGCGGCCCGTAGCCGATCCAGCCCAGCCAGAGCAGGCCGAGGATCAGCCAGACCATCATGCGGCCGGTGACGTTCTTCTGGAAGAACACGCCCTTCCAGGCGCCGCGGTGGATGTTCTGGTCGATGCCGACCTCGGGCAGCGCCGCGACGAAGACGAAGGACAGCAGCACCAGCAGCCCCAGCGCGGTGACCAGCATCGCCACCGTCTCCTCCATCGGCCAGCGCACCGCCAGATAGACGCCGAACACCGTGGTGAACAGCAGCGCCAGCGCGCGGCGCAGCGTGACGTCGGGGAACAGCGACCACAGGGCCGAGACGAAGGTGAGGAGGACCAGCGCGCTGAGCAGCGGGCTGATCGTGGCGATGCGCGCCGCCACCCACGGGCGCGACATGACGAGGGCGAGGATCACCACATAGATCCCGGCGAACAGGATCATGACGCCGGAGCTTTCGGCCTCCACCGGCACGGCCTTGCCGCTGGTGAGCATCACCGGCAGCACCGAGCCGCCGAACGCCATGATGACGAGGACGGTGGCGAGCTTTTCGAGGAACACGACGGAGGGGCGGTTCATGGGCGGGGTCACGGGCTCGCTGTTGCGTGGACAGGCGCAGCCCAGCTTGCCTACCGGCGGGGGGCGTGCGTAAGCCGGGCGGAGGAAGTAAGGCCAGCGGGGCGCGGCACCCCCAAAGGATGCCGCCCTGTGGGACCTAGCCCTTCTTCGGGGCGGGCCGGGTCACGACCCTTCGCCCTTGAAGACCACGAACGCCGTGCGGAACAGGATGTAGAAGTCGAACAGCAGCCCGCAGTTGCGGACGTAGAAGACGTCCATCGCCACGCGCTCCTGGAAGCTGGTGCGGTGCCGGCCGGACACCTGCCAGTAACCCGTCACCCCAGGCCGGACCGAGCCGATCACGGCGGCCGACTCCCCCACCTCCGGCAGTTCGCTCGGCATGTAGGCGCGCGGTCCGATCAGGCTCATGTCGCCCATCAGCACGTTCCAGAGCTGCGGCAGCTCGTCCAGCGAGGTCTTGCGCAGGAAGCGGCCGAAGGGCGTGATGCGCGGGTCGAAGGACAGCTTGTGATAGGTCTCGTACTCCTGCCGCAGGACGGGGTCGCTCGCCAGCAGGCGCTTGAGCTGCTCCTCGGCGTCGATGTGCATCGAGCGGAACTTGAGCAGGTGGAAGGTGCGGGTGCCGCCGGCCCAGCGCTGCTGGCGGAACACCACCGGCCCCGGGCTGTCCAGCCGGATGAGGATGGCGATGGTCAGCATCAGCGGCGCCAGAAGGACCAGCAGCGCGCTGGACAGCACCACGTCGAGGACGCGGCGGGTGCACAGGTAGCCGGTGTTCGGGCGCAGGCTGACGCGCAGCGACAGCGAACCGTGCAGGTTGTGGAAATTTGCGTTCAGCGCGCTGACGTTGCCCTCGCCCAGCACGCAGTAGACCTGGCGGAAGGGCAGCGACTTCAGCAGCGTCGTCAGGTCGGCGCCGTGGCGCGCCATGTCGGCGATCACCGCGGCCTGCGCCTGCCCGGCGTAGGCGGGGGAGGAACCGAGCAGGCTGGGCGGGCCGATCACCGGCAGGTTGGCGACGCGGGTCTGCCACAGGCTTTCGTCCTCGTCGACGAAGCACACCGGGCGCATGCCCAGCCACGGCAGGCGCTGCATCTTCTCGGCGATGGCGGCGCCCTGCGGGCCGGCGCCGACGATGACGACGGGCGTGCGCCACTGCTGGTTCCAGGCGAACAGCCCGTGCACGATCAGCAGATCGACCGCGAAGGTGATGATGAAGCCCGGCAGCGCCGTGACCAGCGCGCCGAGGAAGAAGGAGCGGAAGCCTTCGGCGACGGCGAAGGGCACCATCAGCACGGCGGTGCACAGCATCGCCGCCTGGAAGGTGCGGCGGATGCGCTCGCCATAATCGAAGCGGCTGAGCGAATAGATGCCGAACACCGACTTCACCAGGGGCACCAGCATGAGGCCGGTGACCAGGGACTGCTGGATCAGGTCGAATTCGTGGGTGACGCCGGAATGCGCCAGGTAATAGCCGACCAGCCAGCCCATCACCGCAAGCACCGCGCCGTCCACCAGCGCCAGCAGCATGCCAAGGCCCAACGGCGGCAGGCCGGCCTTTTTCGCCGGGGACAGGTCGAGGACCGCTTCAGGATCGGATTTGCTCATCACAGGTCCCGCGTTATGGCAATGAAAACCAATCCGCCGCGCGTTCACCCGCAGGCGGCGGATCGCCGGAACATCATTTTCGCTGTCATTTTTGGCTTTCTTGAGCAAACCCCCGTCTATTGTCGGGTGGATGCGGAAGTCAACCGTATCGCTTTGTTGCAAACGACTTAGGGGAAGGGGGCGGGACCGGCAACAAATCAATGGTGTTCTACATACCGGAGGCGATAACCCCCCGCCTTCAAAAGAAAAGCCGATGCTGCGCAGGCGAGAGAGGCGGGGTGGGAAGGACGTTCGACGGGGATTCCGCGTCAGGAACACCCACAGCCCGAATGTCGCCGGCGCGTGAAAATTCCCGACGCAAATTGGTGGTAGCGATCCGCGTGCGGGTCCCGCGCGGTGGCTCTCGGACGGTGGGATCCGGCGCGCCCGCACGGACGGCGTGCCCACGACGGGGGAGCGGCGGTGCCGGAGGGAGGGGGGCGAACGCTTTGGCATGGCGCGGGCGTCTCCAACGCACCGTTGCCGGGATTCCGGGCCTCTCCCCACCGAACGGGCGCGGGGAATCGGCCCCCGGCGCTATGACCGAAGAGTGCCGCGTTCGACCAAGGCGACGTTGACCCCCGCGCGACGGGACGGCGATCATCCGCACCGCGTCGAGCGCCTCACGGGCGGCTCGACCGATCCCTCCCGAGAGGCGTGACGCATGGCATCCGAGGCGGCATCCGAGGCGGCGACGGTCTTCCGGCACGGCTGGGTCTATCTGGTGGCGAACATCGTGAACCGGTCCGCCGGGTTGCTGCTGCTGCCGCTCTACACCAGGGTGCTGAGCCCGACCGAGTTCGGCGTCTACGCGCTGATCGTGGTGGTCAGCGACCTGCTGGCCGTGATGCTGATGATCGGCCTGAACAACGCCTTCACCGTCGTCTATTTCGATCAGGCGGAGGAGCCGGCGCGCCGCCGCGTCGTCAGCACCTGCCTGCTGGCGCTGAACGGCGCCATGCTGGGGCTGCTGGCGCTGTGCTGGCCGGCCGGTCTGGGCGTGAGCTGGGCGCTGTTCGGCGACACCGGGCAGGCGCGCGTCGTCGCCATCGCGCTGGGCAGCGTCGCGCTGACCACGGTGTTCGAGCTGGCGCTGGCGTATTATCGGGTGAGGAAGCGGTCGCTGCTGTGCCTGGGCATCTCGGTGGCCAAGGCGGTGGCGCTGATCGGCCTGAACGCGCTGTTCCTGCTGACGCTGGAGTGGCACGTGGAGGGCATCTTCCTGGGCAACGCGGTGGCCTTCGCCGCTCTGGGCTTCGCGCTCAGCGCGGCGATCCTGGCGGAGAACGGGCTGGGCTTCTCGGGAGGCGTGCTGCGGCGGGTGGTGGTGCTGGGCCTGCCGTACATGCCGCAGTCGCTGCTGGACATCGCCAACAACGTGGTTGCGCGCTGGCTGATCAACGTGATGCTGACGACGGCGGCGGTCGGGCTGTTCTCCTTCGGCCTGCGGCTGGCGCAGATCCTGTTCATGTTCCTGACCGCGTCCTTCATGCAGATCTGGTCGGTGCGCCGGCTGGAGGCGCGGCACGAGACGGAGGACCGCGCGCAGACCGACCTCGTCTTCCACCTGTTCCTGACGCTGCTGACGGCGGCGGCGCTGGGCATGGCGCTGACCGCGCCGGAAATCCTGTGGCTGATCGCCTCGCCCGACTACACGCCGGTCCTGCCGTGCATGCCGCTGCTGGTGCTGGCCTTCGTGCTGCACGGTGCGCGCATGCAGCCGGAAATCGCGCTGATGAAGGCCAAGCGCATGGGGGTGCTGCCGTGGATCTCGGCGGCCAGCCTGGCGGTGGGGACGGCGCTGGCCGTGGTGATGATCGCGGCCTGGGGGCTGCTCGGCGCGGCGCTCGCCAACCTCGGCCGCGAGCTGTTCCAGATCGCCGTGACCGAGATCGTCCGCCGCCGCCTGTGCCCTGGCGAGCTGGCGCTGGAGCCCCTGCGTCTCGCCGGCATCCTGGCGCCGGCCGCGGCGGTCTACGTGGTGGGCTGGCACCTGTTCGCCGACGGGATCGACCCGACCTTCACCGCGGCCAAAGTGGGGCTGACGGGTCTGTTCGTGGCGGCGGCGGTGTTCGGCCCCGGCCTGGGCCAGACCGGCCGCGCCACCCTGTTCCGCCTGCTGGGCGGCACCACCCGGCGGGCCCAGTCGGCATCGTGAGGAACCGCCAAAAGCGGGTTGCCGATCGCATCGAACGTTCGTGGGCTGTAGTGAGTTCCTCACCGGCGCTGGGCGCCGACCCGCAGCGGATGAAAAAGTGGCTGCACTGGGCCCCCACCCTAACCCTCCCCCACTGCGCGGGGGAGGGCTGGGGTGGGGGCCCAGCGACGAGACATCGTCGGCCGCCGACACCGGCCTCCGTCCCATTTCTTCTCAATCGCGAGGTGCATGATGACCACGCTGCGGATCGGCATCGCGACCTACGATGAGATGAAGGCCAGAACCATGGCCATCGCCCGCGGCCAATGCCGGCCGGCGCCGGACGACCCGAAGGTGTGGTTCACCTCGATGGAGTCGTTCGCAAAGGTCCTGTCGCACGGTGATCGCGAACTCCGTCGCCTCATCGGCGAATAGGATGCCCCAAAGGAAAGGGCCGGCAGCGCGTGCTGCCGGCCCTTCGCGTCCCGGCTTGCGCCGGTACCGGGTTACTGCAGGCACCCCATGTCGGGATGCGTGGCGTACTGCGGATCGTAGGCCATGTCGAAGGACGTCAGCGCCGCCATGTCCACCGGCGGCAGCGCCGGCGTTTCGCCGAACGGCGCCGGGGCGGCCTGCTGCTGCATGACCACGTGGTTCACCATGTCGACCGTGTCGGCCGCCGCGGCGGCCGTCGCGCGGTTGTTGATGGTGCCCAGGCCCGTGTCGTCCGCCAGCGTGGCGTTCGACGCCGCCGAGAGCTTCAGCGAGAAGGTCTCCGTACCCTCGGCCACGCTGTCGCCCAGCACCTTGACGGCGATCGTCTTGCTGGTCTCGCCGGGGTTGAAGGTCAGCGTGCCGTTGGAAGCGACGTAGTCGGAGCCGGCCTTGGCGGTGCCGTCCACGGTGGCGAAGTTGACCTTCACCGTCTGCGTCGACGCCTGCGCCAGCTTCACCGTGAAGGTGGCGTCGGTCTGGCCGGGGGCGGTGGTGGCGGCGCCGCTGAACAGGCCCGGCTTGATGGCGTTGTACTTGGTGTAGTCCACCTGCCAGCTGTTGTTCATGATGCCGCCGGTGTCGCCCGAACCGGGGCTCCAGGCCCAGTAGGTCCAGCTCGCCCCCTGGTCGCCGGCCTTGAGGTCGATGGTGCCGTTGCCGTCCCAGTCGCCGTTCATGTACTGGACCAGCTTGGGCATCCACGCCCGGTCGATGGTGGTCTCCATCTTCGAGCCGAACTCGCCCACCAGGATCGGCGTGTCGTCGTTCTTGAGGAAGTGGCCCCACATCTGGTCCCACTTCGCCGGCATGTTGTTCGGGAAGTTGGACGCCTTGAACCAATCCATCATGTGCAGCGACGGGCCGTAGTCGTGCACCGAATAGACCAGCTTGTTGTCGACGTCGAAGTCGACCTGGCGGTTCTTCTCGCCCAGCAGGTTGCCGCCCCACCAGTACCACTGGTTCTGGTAGGTCTCGATGCCCTCGACGATCAGCAGCCAGTCCTTGTTCACCGACTGGATGGCGTTGCCGATGCGCTCGGCGCCGGCGGCCCAGTCGGTGGCCCGGTTGCCGTCGCCCCAGGTGGCGGGGTTGTGCGGCTCGTTGTGCAGGTCGGCGCCGATGACCGCGTCCTTGCCGGCGTAGCGCTGCGCCAGCATCTTCCAGTTCTCGATCATCTTCGACTCGGGGTACTGCGAGGTGTACCACAGGCCGTTCTCGTTGGCCGAGGCGCCGTCGCCCGAGCGGTGGTGGTCGAGGATGATCTTCATGCCGATCTTGCCGGCGTAGTCGACGATCTTGTCGAACACCTCAAGCGAGGTCTTGCCGACGAGGTCCGGGTTCTTGGAGTAGTCGATGCCCGTCGGCCGGCGGCCGGCGTCGAGCATGGCGTCGCTGAACGGCAGGCGGATGACGTTGAAGCCAAGCTCCTGCATCTTGTTCATCTGGTTCTGGTAGCTGTCCATCCACAGCCCCTGCGGCGCGAAGGCATAGCCCTCGGCACCGAACCAGTTGACGCCCGTCAGCTTGACGTTGTTGCCGGCGCTGTCGACGATCTGGCTGCCTTCGGTGTGCAGGAAGCCCGGCGCGATGCCCTTGGAGGTGATGCTGCCCAGCGGCTCGGTCACCGTGACGTCGGTCACCGACAGGCCCGGCAGGGGGGGCGGCGGGGGCGGGGGCGTGGTGGTGCCGCCACCCGTGCCGCCGGTGCCCTCGGTGCCGCCCGTGGCCGAGCCGGGGAAGTAGCTGGCGGGGGCGTTGACGACCATGGTGCCGTTCCACCAGATGCCCG
Organism: Azospirillum sp.; assembly: GCA_036401175.1. GTDB lineage: Bacteria > Pseudomonadota > Alphaproteobacteria > Azospirillales > Azospirillaceae > Azospirillum. Next base: position 17,468 of record DASWVP010000347.1, read on the forward strand.
ACTGGCCGGCGACCACGTCCTGGCCGTCCAGCGCGCCCTTGTCGATCGTCACCATCGCGTTCGTCGGCGACACGCTGTTGCCGTTGATCTTGATGGAATGGACGTTCAGGTTGCGGTCCTGGCCGTTGATGATGGCGTCGTTGTCGAACTGGATCTGCACCTTGTGCCCGACGCCCGGTGTCAGATCGGTGGTGAAGGCATAATCCTTGGCCGTCGTCGTGGCCGTGCCCTCGCCGATCGGCTTGCCGTCCACCAGCACCTTGAAGTGCGCGTTGACGCCGCCGGCCGTGCTGCCCGACGCGTTGAAGACGATCTGCGAGGAACCGGTGGTGGTGCCGCCGGTGCTGCCCGTTCCGCCCGTTCCGCCGGTGGCCGGCGCCGGGAAGTAGGTCGAGGGCAGGTTGAAGTTCAGCGCCCCGCTCCACCACATGCCTTCCTGGCCGGCGATGACGTCCCGGCCGTCCAGCGCGCCCTTGTCGTAGGTGACGCCCGGCGCGGTCGCGGTCATGGTCTTGCCGTTCACCTCGACCGACTTGACGTACAGGTTGCGGTCCCGGCCGCTGATATAGGCGTCGTTGTCGTAGACCACCTGCAGCCGGTGCGCCTGATCGGCGGCGACCGGCGCGGTGAAGCTGTACTTGGTCGCGGTCGTCGTGTTGACGGTCGCCTGACCGATCTGCGCGCCATCGAGGAGCAGCTTGAAGTGCGGCCAGACACCTCCGGCGGCCTGGCCCCAGGCATTCACCGTGAATGTGGTGCCCGTGCTGGTCGTAGCCATTGGTCCGATTCCCTTGCGGTTTTCCGTATGACGCAAGGGTCGTCCCAGATGGTTAACGAAATACTTCGGATTTTAGCCAATTGCCCGGCAAATACCGTGAAAGTCGTGACAAGGATGAGACCGGGAGTCCATCGCTTCCCTGTGCCATTCCGGGCACGGTGAATGTGACTCCCATGGTCGAACTGTATCATCCGGTAACATCGGGTTACATTCGCCGCCCGGCTACACGCCGCGCGGCTTGCCGGACAGCGCCCGTACCGCCGCCTCGTACAGCGGCAGCGGGCGGCTGGCGGGGTCGTAGGGGGTGGGGCGGGCGCCCAGGTCGGGGCGCTGCAGGGCGATGAAGTTGAGGTCGCTGCGCAGCCCCCACCACGTCACCTCGACCAGCGTCGACAGCCGCACCACGTCGCGCAGGTACTCCCCCAGCGTGGCGGCGAGGTGGGCGTCCTTGTCGGCGCGCGACCAGGAGGCGGGGAGCAGCCGCTCGTCCACGTCCAGTTCCGTGATGTGCACGGGCAGGCCCAGCGCGTCGACCGCGCGCAGGAAGGCGCGCATGCCCTCGCGGTCGTACGGCTTGCCGGCGATGAGGTGGCTTTGCAGGCCGACGCCGTCGATCGGCACGCCACGCTTCACCGCGCCGGTCAGCCAGCGCAGGAAGGCGTCGCGCTTGCGGCGCTGCCAGCCCTCGGCCAGTTCGATGCCGAACTCGTTGACGACCAGCTTGGCGGTGGGGAAGGCCGTGCGGGCGTGGTGGAAGAAGGGGTCCAGCCACTCCGGCCCCCGCGCCCCGCCGGCCACGGCCCACCACATGCCCTTGCGGAAGCCGTGGCGGTCCTGCTGGCCGGGGTGCGTGAGTTCGGTTTCCCAGAAGAACACCTCGTTGGCCACGTCGACGCGGTAGAAGGCGTCGCCGTACCGCGCGCGCACCGCCGCCACGTGGCCGGTGAAGCGCCGCCAGTGGTTCTCCGGCGTCAGCGTGCCGTCGGGCGCGAAGTAGGCGGGCTCGGTAATGCCCAGCGCCGGCATGCGTTCGGCCGGCAGGCGCATGTAGCCGGGCATGGACTCGTGCTGCCACAGCACCGTGTGCCAGACGGGTTGCGCGCCGATGCGCCGGGCCAGCTCCACCGCCGCGTCCAGGCGCGCCCATTCGTAATGGCCGTCGGCCGGCTGCAGTACGGCCCACTTGCCGCCGTTTTCCGGCGCCACCACGTCGCACTCCCGCTCGATCAGCCGGTCGAGCAGGTCGTCGCCGGTGCCCGGCCCATGGTCGCGCGCCGCCCCGTGCCGGATGCCGCGCGCCCGGCACACCTCCAGCAGTGTCTGGCGCGGCCCCTCGGCCAGGGCCGGGACCGCGGCGAGGCCGGCGGCGCCGGACAAAGCGCCCAGCAGGGCGCGGCGGGTGAGGGGCATGGGATGGTCCTTCGGCTTCGGCATCGGATCCCCACCCCCGGCGGAACCGGGGGTGGGGGATGGGATCAGCGCGCCTCGCGCAGACGGGTCGGCTCGCCGTAGTACTTCCGGGTCGCCATGTAGTTGCGGTAGGGGCCTTCATAGCCGCGCGACGCCGCCTTCTTCAGGTTCACGTCGGTCAGCGCGCAGACGAACTTGGCCGGGTCGATCGGGCCGATGTCGGCCACGCCGTCCAGGTCGCCCTGCGTGGTGTGGCCCCAGCGCGCCACGAACAGCACCTTGGTGGCCGCCGCGCACACCACCCGCGCGTCCGACACCGCCAGCACCGGCGCCGTGTCGAACACCACAAGGTCGTAGCGCGGGCTGAGCGCCGCCATCAGATCGACCAGACAGTCGACGTTGAAGCGGTCCAGCGTCGAGGAGATCAGCCGGCCGGCCGGAACCATGGCGAACGGCACCTCGCTGGATTCGTAGAGGATTTCGTCCAGCGTGACGGTGCCGGCGATCCAGTCGGACAGGCCGGGCTTGCCGGATAGGGCGAACAGGTCGTCGATGCGCGAGCGGCGGAAATCGGTGTCCACCACCACCACGCGGCGCCCGGCCTGCGCCGCCACCTGGGCGGTGGCGAGGGTGAGCGAGGTCTTGCCGTCGCGCGGCCGGGCCGAGGTCACCGCGATCGAGCCGATCGGGCCGACGTCCGACAGATGGTTGCGGAACAGCGCCCGCATCGCCTCGCTGAACAGCGAGAACGGCTGCGTCTGGAAGATCTCGTACAGCCGGGCGGCCCGCCGGCCGCGCACCGTGTGGTGCGGCACGACGTGGATGCTGGTGATGCCCAGCGTGCGGCGGATGGCGTCCGGCGTGCGCACGCGGCGCCGCATCAGCTCCAGCGCGAACACCGTGGTGATGGCGAGCAGCAGGGCGGCGGCGAAGCCGGCCAGCGTCAGCAGCGTGCGGAACGGCCCGGAGGGCTGGTGCGGCACCTGCGCCGGGGAGATCAGCTTGACGCCGGTCGGGAAGGCGCGGTTGTCCTGCTGGGCCTGCACCTCCTCCAGGCGCTTGAGCAGGCTGTCGAGAAGCTGGTGCTTGGCGGTCGCCTCGGCCTCCAGCTGGCGCAGCTTGACGCCGTCGTCGCTGGCCGACGCGGTGTAGCGGGTCTCCAGCCCGGCGACCATCTCCTTCAGCGCCTTTTCCTGCTCGACCGCCACGCTGGCAGCCTCGCGCACGCCGTTGATCTCGCGCCGGATCTCGTTCTGCAGTGAGCTGGACGCCTCGCCCAGGCGGGCCTGCAGGTCCATGAGGCGGGGGTGCTTCGGCCCGTACTGCTTGGACACCTGCGCCATTTCCGTCTGCAGCGTGGAGACGGTGGCGCGCAACTGCGCGACCACGGGCGAGGCGATGGAACCGCCGATGGCGTTCCAGTTGCCGGTCCGCTCGTAGCGCTCCAGCGCGTCGGCCTGCGCCACCATGCGGGCACGGTTGGCGGCCGCCTCGGACAGGCGCAGGCGGGTCTGTTCCAGTTCCTGCACGGCCATCGGGCCGCCGGCCTGACCGCGCATCAGGCCGGATTTGAAGCGCACCTGTTCCAACTCGTGGTCGGCGAGCTGGACCTCCTTCTGCAAGGTGCCGATGCGGTCCTGCAGCCACGAGATGGCGCCGGTGGCCAGCGCCCGGTCCATCTGCTGGCGCGTCTCCATGTAGCGCGCGACGAGCTTCTGCACGACGGCGGCGGCCAGCTCCGGGTCCTTGGCGGTGAACTCCACGCGGATCACGCGTGACCGGCCGACGATGAGGACGTCCAGCTTGCGGCGCAGGCGCTCCAGGATACGGTCGCTGCCGCCCTCGTGCCGGGCGTCGCGCTGCTCCAGGCCCTGGACGTAGCCGCCCACCATGCCCAGCGCGTCGGCGACGACGGCCGGCGGCGCGTCACCCCAGACGCGGGCGGTGAGCTGCCGGGCGTAGCCCAGCGCCTGGGCGCCGAGGGTCGGCTCCTTCGTCTCCTCGGCCGGCGGGTTGAAGTCGGGGTTGTCGGCGAGCTTGAGGTCGGCGAGGACCTGCCCCAGCACCTGGTTCGACTTGAGGATTTCGATCTCGCTGAGCAGCGCCTCGTCCGACGCCGGGATGGTGCCCAGCACCTGGTCGGCCTCCTGCACGATGCGGACCTGCCGGTTGTCGACCAGCAGCAGCGCGTTGGAGGTGTACTTGTCCTCCAGCAGCGACACGCCGACGGCGGACAGGCCGGTGACCACCGTGACCATCGACGCGATCAGCCACTTGCGCCCCAGCAGAACGCGGCTGACGAACCGCAGGTCCGGCCCGGCCGCCGGCATGGGATAGTCCATCTCGGGCCGCGGGTAGGGGATCGGGCCGGCGGCCGGAACGGCGGGCCAGTTGGCCGGAGTCTGCCCGCCGCTGGGAACCTGGGGAAGCTGTGCCAATGCTCAAACTCCTTGTGCTTGGGCGCCGGACGAACGGCTGGCGGCGCGGCGGAGAATCAGGACGATGCGGGCGAAGTTCACCCCGCCGACGAAATAGCGGCGGAAAAGCCGGCGCGGCTCCTGGCCCACCCGGTACAGCCATTCCAGGCCGAGGCGCTGGACGACGGGCGGCGCGCGCTCGAACCGCTGGGCCAGGAAGTCGATGATGGCGCCGCCGTTGATGATGAGGACGGGATGGTCGAGCGCGGCGCCGAGTTCGACCGCCACCGCCTCCTGCCGGGGCATGCCCATGGCCAGCAGGATGACGTCGGGCCGGTGCTGCCGCGCGTGCTCGACATAGCGTTCGGTCGGGTGGAAGCCGTGCTGGAGGTCGACGATGTCGTGCGTCGTCGTCGTCTCCAGGGTGGCCTTGGCACGGTCCAGCCACGGGTGCTGGGTGCCGTAGACGGCAAGGCGCCGCCTGGGCAGCGTGCGCAGCAGCAGCGGGATGAAGTCGGTGCCGTTCATGTTGAGCCCCGGCTCGAACCCCAAGAGGTCGAACGCCTTCTTCAGCCCGATGCCGTCGCGCAGCAGCACGTCCGACGCGCGGAACCACGCCAGCGCCTCGCCGGAATTCCAGCACAGATTCACCGCGTGCGCGTTGACGAACGACAGAATCGTCGGCTTTTCCGGAGCAGCCAAAGAGGTAATCAAGTCATTGCGTTCGTCATCTGAGGAAATACACCGGATCCGCTCCATCAAATCCACAATATCGCGGGGGCTCGGCATACACGTCTCCTAAGCAGGGCCGGCGGCTCTGCTGCGTGGGTGTCGCTGTGTGCCTGATAATGGAGGATGTGGCCGGCGTTGGTCAGACGGAATTCAACGCTAACACCAACGATGGGGTGCGATGGGCGTTCGTCTACCCCCATCGAACGGCGGGGTGTGGCGTCGCGCCGTCCCCGATCCACCTGTATGGCGCCGCCGCGCCGGCCCGTACAGCGGGGCGGGCGGGGTAGGCCGTGCGTCCCGGATTACGCTTGCCCGGCTGAACGCCTCCGCCCATATAGGGGAGTTCCCAGGCGTCCGGCGCATGGGGACCGGGCAGACGCCCCGGAGAGGACGAGGATGGACCCGGAAGACACCCCCAATATTCCCGACGCCCCCCGCAACCCCGGCGACGAGGCCGACCGGCGCGACGCGCTGCGCATGATCGCCGCCACGGTGCGCGGCGACGGCATCGAGGTGGACGCGGATTCGGTGCCGGCGCGCTGGTCGGTGACCGTGGTGCAGGACGTGCTGGCGCCGGGCACCGACCGCCGGGTGCGCCTGCGCTACCGCGTGCCGGTCGGGCCGCTGCCGGACGTCGAAGCGGACGTGTGGGGCCTGATCACCCAGCCGGAAGGCATCACCAAGCCGGACGTCAAGGCGCTGGGCAAGCGGGTCAAGGCCGCGTGCCTGGGGTCCAGCGCGCTGGACAAGGCGCGCGGGCGCGTCGACGGCTGGCTCGCCTCCATGGCCGAGCGCGCCGGCGGCCTGGGCGAGGCGTGGCGGCCCAAGCCCTTCGCCGACGACATGGCGCGCGCCGCCGCCTTCGGCGGCCGCATCCCGCGCCTGCAGGCGCTGCTCGACGCGCTGGAGGAGGCGTTCAACGCCGCCGCCGCGCGCTCCGGCCTGAAGGTGCGCCGGCAGCAGCTGGAAAGCGCCTCGGGCCTGGGCGTCTATCTGGACAGCTTCGCCGCGGCGCGCGCCATGGTGCGCAAGTTGCGGCTGTTCGTCGGGCCGACCAACTCCGGCAAGACCTATGCGGCCATGGACCGGCTGGCGGCGGCGGGCAGCGGCTGCTATCTGGCGCCCCTGCGCCTGCTGGCGCTGGAGGGGCAGGAGGCGCTGGAAACGCGCGGCCAGCCGTGCAGCCTGATCACCGGCGAGGAGCGCGACGTGCGCCCCGGCGCCGGCTTCGTCTCCTCGACCATCGAGATGGTCAACACCAGCCGGGTGTGGGGCGCCTGCGTCATCGACGAGATCCAGATGATCGGCGACGCCGACCGCGGCTGGGCCTGGACCCAGGCGGTGGCCGGCGTGGCGGCGCCGGAGATCATCATGACCGGCTCGGCCGACGCCATCCCCTACGTCCAGCGCCTCGCCGAGGCGATGGGGGAGGAGTTGGAGGTCGTCGAGTTCGCCCGCAAGTCGCCGCTGCGGGTGCAGGAGGAGCGCGTGCCGCTGGCCGACGTGCGCCGCGCCGACGCCATCATCGCCTTCTCGCGCCGGGAGGTCATGGGGCTGCGGCGCGACCTGCTGGCGCGCGACCACACGGTGGCGGTGATCTATGGCGCCCTGTCGCCCGAGGTGCGCCGCGCCGAGGCGCGCCGCTTCCGCGAGGGGCAGGCCGACGTGCTGGTCGCCACCGACGCCATCGGCATGGGCCTGAACCTGCCCATCGCGCGCGTCGTGCTGTCGGCGACGCGCAAGTACGACGGCAAGGAGGAGCGCGAGCTGACGCCGTCGGAGATCCGCCAGATCGGCGGCCGGGCCGGGCGCTTCGGCATGCACGAGGAAGGGCGGGTCGCCGTGCTGGACGGCGAAACCATCAACCCGGTGCGCCGCGCCCTGACCTCGCCGCCGGTGCCGCCGGCCGACCCGCGCCCGTGGATCTCGCCCAACCTGATGCACGTCGAGGCGATCGCCGAGGCGCTGGACACCAACAGCCTCGTCAAGGTGCTGCGCACCGCCGGGCAGGAACTGCTGCGCGCCCACCAGACCTTCCGCATGACCGACCTGGAGGGGCGCATCCAGGCCGCCGCCGCCGTGGACCGCGCGCGCCTGCCGCTGTCCGTGCGCGACATGCTGGCGCGTTGCCCGGTGGACGTGCGCGACAACAACCAGCTGCGGCTGCTGGCGACCTGGGCGACCAACTTCGGCATGGGCAAGGCCAACGCGGCGCCGGTCGCGGCTGAACGCTTCCACCACCGCGTCGGCACCGACGTGGAGCTGGAATCGGCGGAACGCGCGGTGAAGGAACTGACGGCCTACGCCTGGCTGGCCTACCGCTTCCCCGACGCCTTTCCCGAGATGGACCTGTGCCTGGAGCGCCGGGCCATGCTGAACGCCTTCATCGAGCGCACGCTGGCCGAGCGCAGCCTGGCCCGCGCCTGTCCGGTGTGCGGCACACGGCTGAAGGCCAACCACCGGTTCCGGGTGTGCGATTCGTGCTACGGCCAGCGCGTCGGCCAGCACCCCGACCGGCGGCGCGGCGGCGAGGCCAAGCCCGCGCCGGGGCATCCGCATTTCCACCATGCCCAGGGCCAGCCGGCAGCGGCGGCGCCGCCG
>DASWVP010000348.1:0-14060 GCA_036401175.1 Azospirillum sp.
GGCCGGGGCGGCGTCGGCCTGCGCCGCCGCCGCGTCCAGCGCCACGCGGACGGTGAACACCGACCCCTCGCCCAGGCGCGAGCGCAGCGCCAGCGGGTGGTCGAGCAGGTTCGCCAGACGCCGCACGATGGCGAGGCCGAGGCCAAGCCCCTTTTCGCCGCCGATGTCCGGCCGCTGCAGGCGGTGGAACTCGCGGAAGATCGCCTCCTGGTTCTCGGGCGCGATGCCGGGGCCGGTGTCGTGCACCTCGATCACCAGCTCCGCCCCCTCCACCCGCGCCTCCAGTGCGATGCTGCCCCGTTCGGTGTAGCGCAGCGCGTTCTCAATCAGGTTGCGCAGGATGCGGCCCAGCAGTTCGGGGTCGCTGCGCAGCGTGGCGGGCACCGCGGCGACGCGCCAGCCCAGCCCGCGCGCGGCGGCTCGCGGTGCGTAAGCGTCGTTCAGCTCGTCGAACAGGCGCGAGGCGGGCAGGGGGCCGACGCGCGGCGTCACCTCCCCGGCGTCGAGCTTGGAGATGTCGAGCAGCCGGTCGAGCAGCGAGCAGAGGACGTTCAGGCTTTTCTCCAGGCTGCTGACCATGGAGGCGCCGCGCTCGCTGGTGACGTGCGGGGCCAGGGCGCTGGCGAACAGCAGCGCCGATTGCAGCGGCTGGCGCAGGTCGTGGCTGGCGGCGGCCAGGAAATGCGTCTTGGCGTGGCTGTCGCTTTCCGCCTTGCGGCGGGCCAGGACGGCGGCCTGCGTCTCGATCAGCGCGCGTTCGTGCGCCTTGCGGTCGGTGATGTCGGTGGAGATGCCGACGAAGCCGATCGGCGCCCCGTCGCGGCCGGGCAGCGCCGTTACCGCCAGCAGCACGGGGAACCGGGTGCCGTCGCGGCGGATGTAGGTCCATTCCCGCTCCACCGCCCGGCCGCGCCGCGCCTGGGCGACGAAGGCGTCGAATCCGGGCTCGACCGGTTCGCCCAGCTCGGCGCTCAGGCGGGCGGCCTCGGCGGCCACCTCGTCGCGGTCGTGGATGATGATGGGGCTGGCCTTGCCGACCAGTTCGCCGCGCGTGTACCCCAACGCCCGCTCGGCCGCTGGGTTGATGTCGATGATGGTGCCCGCCTCGTCGGTGGCGATGATCAGGTGGCTGGCGTTGTCGAAGATGGCCTGCTGCACGGCGCGCGCGCGCTCGCCCTCTTGGCCCGTTTCCGGGGTCATGACCCTCGCTCCTCCCGAGAACGCGGGCCGTGCGCCCGTCTGTGCGGCGATTCCGCCTGTGTACCTCTTTCGTATGGCTATTGCGCCCATCCGCGCAAGGGCCTTCGCGCGGAGCGTCGCCGCGGCCGATCCGCTGCCTATCTTCCTGATCGAACGCGCACGAACGAGAGGGAGGACGCCATGCCGTACGACGCCATCGAAACCGCGACCCGCCTGGGGCTCAAGGACCCGGCGTTGCTGCGCTTCCAGGGATACATCGACGGCCGCTGGGTTGACGCCGACGACGGGCGCACGGTGGAGGTGACGGACCCCGCCGGAGGCGGCGTGCTGGGCAGCGTGCCGCTGATGGGGGCGGCGGAGACGCGCCGCGCCATCGCGGCGGCGGACCGCGCGTGGCCGGCGTGGCGCGCGAAGACGGCCAAGGAGCGCGCCAAGGTCCTGCGCACCTGGCACGACCTGATGATGGCGAACCAGGAGGACCTCGCCCGCATCATGACGGCGGAACAAGGCAAGCCGCTGGCCGAGGCGCGCGGCGAGGTGGCCTACGCCGCCTCCTTCATCGAGTGGTTCGCCGAGGAGGGCAAGCGCCTGTACGGCGACACCATCCCGCAGCACCTGCCGGGCCGCCGCATCGTCGTGGTGAAGGAACCCATCGGCGTCACCGCCGCCATCACGCCGTGGAACTTCCCGGCCGCGATGATCACCCGCAAGGCCGGGCCGGCGCTGGCCGCCGGCTGCCCGATGGTGATCAAGCCGGCCACCGCCACGCCGTTCTCGGCGCTCGCCATGTGCGTGCTGGCCGAACGCGCGGGCATCCCCGGCGGCGTCCTGGCCGTGGTGACCGGATCGGCCCGCGACATCGGCGGCGAGATGACGTCGAACCCCACCGTGCGCAAGCTGTCCTTCACCGGCTCCACCGAGATCGGCAAGCGGTTGATGGCGCAGTGCGCCGGCACGGTGAAGAAGGTGTCGCTGGAACTGGGCGGCAATGCGCCCTTCATCGTCTTCGACGACGCCGACCTGGACGCGGCGGTGGCCGGGGCGATGGCGTCCAAGTACCGCAACACCGGGCAGACCTGCGTGTGCGCCAACCGGCTGCTGGTGCAGGACGGCGTCTACGACGCCTTCGCCGAGAAGCTGGCCCGCGCGGTGCGCGACCTGAAGGTCGGCCCCGGCCTGACGACGGAGGGGGCGCAGCAGGGACCGCTGATCGACATGGCGGCGGTGGAGAAGGTGGAGGAACACATCCGCGACGCCGTGTCGAAGGGTGCGCGGGTCGTCGTCGGCGGCAAGCGGCACGACCTGGGCGGCAGCTTCTTCGAGCCCACCATCCTGGCCGACGTGACGCCGGAGATGAAGGTGGCGCGCGAGGAGACGTTCGGCCCGGTGGCCCCGCTGTTCCGCTTCACCGGTGAACCGGAGGCGATCCGTATGGCGAACGACACCGAATTCGGCCTCGCCGCGTACTTCTACAGCCGCGACATCGGCCGCATCTGGCGGGTGGCGGAGGGGCTGGAGTACGGCATCGTCGGCATCAACGAGGGCATCATCTCCACCGAGGTGGCGCCCTTCGGCGGCATGAAGGAGAGCGGCATCGGCCGCGAGGGCTCCAAGTACGGCCTGGAAGAGTTCGTCGAAATCAAATACCTCTGCCTGGGCGGCATCGACCAGTGATACGGACGGCGCCTGAAGACGCCGTCCGTTTCACCCTATCGATCAATGCTATTGCATTGATCTGTCGGGTTTGACCGGCGGCGCTCGATGGAAGCGATCAAGCGCCGCCGGTATGAGGCGCGGCAGTAAAGCCCCCTTTTCGTGCAAGGAATAGGCGGTTCTGCCGGGTTGTGCGCGGCGATACTCCGGGATCGGTCGAACGCGGGCATTTGACCGATCCCTGTGTTTACATTAAACTCGATCCATTGTGCTCGGCGACGGGCCGCGGCGGGACGGGTGAACGGACATGCGCATCGTCTTGCGCCGTGGCAACGGCGAGCCCGTTTCCCTCAGCCCGCCGCTGATCATCGCCGCCATCCTGATCGGCCTTGCGGTTCTGGGCGGCGGCGGCGCCGCCGTGGTCAACTCCGTCGGCGACCGCCAGTCGGATCCCGCCACGCGCATCGGGCCCAAGAAGAACTACGCCCACCTTCCCGAGATGTCGCTGGCGATGGGGGCGGGCGGCAAGGTCATGGACCTGCGCGTCCTCATCGAGCTGGACCCCAAGGTCGATCCCAAGGTGGCCGATCCGTACGCCGCCCGCATCGCCGACCGCCTGGGCGACCGCATCCGCCAGATCGAGCCGGAGCGGCTGAGCGGCGCCGACGGCGCCAAGTTGATGAAAAGCACGGTCACCGCCGTCGTCGACCGCGAGATCCGCCCGGTGAAGGTGCGCGACATCCTGCTGGAACGCATGGTCGTGCGGTAGGCCGCCGCGGGCACTGCGTTAAAGAATCGTCACCCATGCGACAGAATTCGACGCGGCATCGCCGCGTCGGCGCCCATGCGTCCACGGGATTCGACGGTTAGCCGCATTTCCGTCGCGCATATCGTTGTATGGCGGATGCCGCGGACGGCGTGTGCGTTTGTTGCATATTGAAGCAATTTGATGATCGTCGGATTTCGGATATCGCCTGTAGGATCTTCTCGTACGCATACGAAGGCAACGCGGCGCTGATGCGCGCGGATCGAGCCGGCAACGACGAGGAGACCCGACGATGGCGTCCTACAACGTGTTCCAGCAGGTGTTCAGCCTGTCGCAGATGTCGAACGTCCTGTTCTCGGCCCGGGGGACGACGGCGACCTTGCAGACGGCGGCGGAAAAGGGCCTGCAGTTCTTCCTGCCGTTCAGCGGTGGCGGTTCGACCCCCAACCCGGCCGTGGCGCCGCTGATCGGCGACTGGACCGTCGTCTGGGGCCCGGTGGTCTGGAAGGACAAGCCGGACGACGCTTCCACGGGGCCGAGCAACACCATCTTCGTGGCGCACTGCAAGCAGGTCAGCTTCGGCACGAACGACGTGCGCGACACCTATGTGGTGGCGATGGCCGGCACGGCGGTGCATTCGGTGTTCGACATCGTGTCGGAGGACGCGGGCGTGTCCACCGTCGTGTCGCTCGGCGACTGGCTGGGCGCCGGCGGCTGGTCGACCACCGCCGCCCCGCCGTCACCGAACGCCGTGGCGATCACGGAAAAGGGCAAGCCGTACATCGACAACGGCACGGCGCGCGGCGTGTGGGCGCTGCTGGCCAACCCGGTGCCGCAGGACGGCGTCGCGGTGGGCGGCGGCACCTACCTCGCCGCGTTCCTGGCCGGGCTGCCCAGCGCGTCCACGGTGATCCTCACCGGGCACAGCCTGGGCGGCGCCCTGTCGCCGACGCTGGCGACGGTGCTTCAGCAGAACGGCTGGCTGCCGGGCTATGCGAACGGCAACGTGCTGGTCTACCCGACCGCCGGCGCCTCGCCCGGCAATCCGGACTTCGCCACGCTGTACAACACCACCTTCCCGATCCCCAAGGGCTCGCCGGTGAACGCCAGCTATCAGGTGTGGAACGCGGTGCTGTGGAACCAGCTCGACGTCGTCCCGCACGCCTGGGCCGATCAGAGCAGCGCCATCGACGGCCGCTATATGGGCGCGATTCCCGGCCTGTACGGCAACTCCGCCCTGTCGCTCAAGAAAGGCGACGCCGCCACCTACGCCGAGGCCGTGTCGGTCGTGGGGCTGGCGTCGGCCAAGAAGAACCCGACCTGCAACTTCACGCCCCTGCAGGGCAACATGTACGCAAGCACCTACGTGACGCCGATCCCCTCGTCCGGGACCGTGCTGTCGACCCCGCCGTCCAGCTTCGACGAGTTCGGCACCGAGGCGATGTTCCAGCACATCGCCCGCTACAACATCGAGATCGGCATCGACCTGCCCAAGCCGACGACCGAGCCGGCGCCGGCGGCGGCCGAACCCGCGACCGCCTGAGGCGACGAGGACGGGCGGGGGCACGGCCCCGCCCGTTTCCGTCATGGGCGGTTCCTTGGCGTCTTCCCTTGGCGGCCGGGATGCCCTATATCAGCGGCCTCCATGAAAACCGCCGATTTCGATTTCGACCTGCCGCCCGAACGGATCGCCGACCACCCGGTGAAGCCGCGCGACGCCGCGCGGCTGCTCGTCGTGGATGAGCCGTTCCAGGACCGTATCGTCCGCGACCTGCCGGACCTCCTTCAGCCCGGCGACCTGCTGGTCTACAACGACACCCGCGTCATCCCCGCGCGCCTGACCGGCCGGCGCGGCGAGGCGCGGATCGAGGTGACGTTGCACAAGCGCATGGGCGACGACACCTGGGCCGCCTTCGCCAAGAACGCGCGCCGCCTGAAGCCCGGCGACACCGTCGCCTTCACCGACGATTTCGCCGCCACCGTGCTGGAAAAGCACGAGGGGGGCGAGGTGGTGCTGCGCTTCACGGTATCCGGGGCGGATCTCTTCGCGCGGCTCCACCAGCACGGCGCCATGCCGCTGCCGCCCTACATCCGCCGTCCCGGCGGTGCCGAAGGCAGCGACCGCGACGACTACCAGACCGTCTTCGCCAGGGCCGAGGGCGCCGTCGCCGCCCCCACCGCCGGCCTGCACTTCACGCCCGGCCTGCTGGCCGCGCTGGACGCGCGCGGGGTGCGCCGCGTGCCCGTCACGCTGCACGTCGGCGCCGGCACCTTCCTGCCGGTCAAGGTGGAGGACGTGCGCGACCACACGATGCACGCCGAGTACGGCGAGGTGTCGCCCGAGACGGCCGCCGCGGTGAACGAAACGCGCGCAGGCGGCGGGCGCATCGTCGCCGTCGGCACCACGGCGCTGCGCCTTCTGGAATCCGCGGCATCCGAGGACGGCACGCTGCACCCCTTCGCCGCCGAGACGTCCATCTTCATTACGCCCGGCTACCGGTTCCGCATCGTCGACCGGCTGCTGACCAACTTCCACCTGCCGAAGTCCACGCTGTTCATGCTCGTCTGCGCCTTTGCTGGGATGGGGCGCATGCGCGCCGCCTATGCCCACGCCATCGAGAGCGGTTACCGCTTCTATTCCTACGGCGACGCCTCGCTGCTGCGGAGGGACGCATGACGACCGGTTTGACCTTCGACCTTCTGGGCAGCGACGGCGCCGCCCGGCGCGGCCGGCTGCACACCGCGCACGGCGCCATCAACACGCCGGCCTTCATGCCGGTGGGCACGGTCGGCACCGTCAAGGGCATGCACCCGGAACAGGTGGAGAGCACAGGCGCCGAGATCATCCTCGGCAACACCTATCACCTGATGCTGCGCCCGACGGCCGAGCGCGTGGCGCAACTGGGCGGCCTGCATCGGTTCATGAACTGGCACCGCCCGATCCTGACCGACAGCGGCGGCTTCCAGGTCATGTCGCTGTCCGACCTGCGCACCATGACCGAGGAGGGGGTGACCTTCAAATCCCACCTCGACGGGTCCAAGCACCACCTGACGCCGGAACGTTCCATCCAGATCCAGCACCTGCTGGACAGCAACGTCACCATGTGCCTGGACGAATGCACGCCCTTTCCGGCGACGGAGGCGCAGGCGGCCAGTTCCATGCGGCTGTCCATGCGCTGGGCGGCGCGCAGCAAGGAGGCCTTCGTCGAGCGCCCCGGTTATGGCCTGTTCGGCATCGTGCAGGGCAGCGTCTATCCGGACCTGCGCGCGGAATCGGTCGACGCGCTGACCGGCGTCGGCTTCGACGGCTACGCCATCGGCGGGCTGGCGGTGGGCGAGGGGCAGGAGACGATGTTCCGCGTGCTGGACTTCACCATGCCGCTGATGCCGAAGGCGCGCCCGCGCTATCTGATGGGTGTCGGCCGGCCCGGCGACATCGTCGGCGCGGTGCGCCGGGGCATCGACATGTTCGACTGCGTGATGCCCACGCGCTCCGGCCGGACGGGGCAGGCGTTCGTGCGGCGCGGCCAGATCAACATCCGCAACGCCCGCCACGCGCACGACGACCGGCCGCTGGACGATCTGTGCCGCTGCCCGGCCTGCCGCCACTATTCGCGCGGCTACCTGCACCACCTGTTCAAGGCGGGGGAGATGTTGGGGCCGATGCTGTTGACGTGGCACAACCTGCAACACTACCAGGACCTGATGGCCACGCTGCGCGCCGCCATCGAGGAGGGCCGCTTCGAGGAGGTCGCCACGGAACTGGAGCGGACGATGGTCGAGGGCGATGTCCCCGCCACGCCCGACCCGCTGGCGAAGCCCGCCAAGCCGGCCAAGGAAAAGAAGGCATCATGACCGAGACCATCTACCAGGGACTTCAGCAGCTCGGCCAAGCCACGAAGCTTCCCGCTTCGCCGGACGAGGCGGTGCTGGAGCGCGTGGCCAACCCGCACCCCGGCACGCCCTATCTGGTGCGCTTCACGGCGCCCGAGTTCACCTCGCTGTGCCCGATCACCGGCCAGCCGGACTTCGCGCACCTGATGATCGACTACGTGCCGGGCGACTGGCTGGTGGAGAGCAAGGCGCTGAAGCTCTACCTGGGCTCCTTCCGCAACCACGGCGCCTTCCACGAGGCGTGCACGGTGGCGATCGCCAAGCGCCTGGAGGAGATCCTGGCGCCGGTGTGGCTGCGCATCGGCGGCTATTGGTACCCGCGCGGCGGCATCCCCATCGACGTCTTCTACCAGTCCGCCGAGCCGCCCAAGGGCGTGTGGATCCCCGACCAGGGCGTCCCGCCGTATCGCGGGCGGGGGTAGTTTTTTTTACCCCTCCCTCGCCTCCGGCGGGGGAGGGAGGGGCCCGCGAAGCGGGAGGGTGGGGGCAACGGCCTGCCCGAGAATCAGCGGCTGGCTCTTCCGCCTGCCACGAAGGCCGTTGCCCCCACCCTCCCAGCCTTCGGCTGGGTCCCTCCCTCCCCCGGCGGGGCCGGGGGAGGGGTTGAATGGGTATTTGCCATGACCGCACCCGACCCAGACACCATCCGTGACGCCATCCGCGAACGCGCGTTGGAGATCGGCTTCGACGCCGTGGGTTTCGCGCGGGCCGAGCTGGGCGAAGAGGCGCGGGAGCGGCTCGCCGCGTTTCTGGCGGCGGGGCGGCACGGCGACATGGGGTGGATGGCCGGAAAGCAGGCGTGGCGCGGCAGCCCCACCGCCTTGTGGCCGGAGGCGCGCACCGTCGTCGTGCTCGGCACCTCCTACGCGCCGGCCGATGATCCGTTGCGGCTGGCGGCGCATCCCGACCGGGGCGTGGTGTCGGTGTACGCCCGCAACCGCGATTACCACGACCTCGTGAAGGGCCGGCTGAAGGTGCTGGGGCAGTGGATGCACCACCGCTTCCGGGCCGACGTGAAGGTCTTCGTCGACACCGCTCCCGTCATGGAAAAGCCGCTGGCCGAGCGCGCCGGGCTGGGCTGGCAGGGCAAGCACACCAACCTCGTCTCGCGCACGCACGGCTCCTGGCTGTTCCTGGGCGAGGTCTACACCACACTGGAGCTGCCGCCGGACCCGCCGGGCGCCGACCGCTGCGGCTCCTGCCGGCGCTGCCAGGACGCCTGCCCGACGGACGCCTTTCCGGCGCCCTACCAGCTCGACGCGCGGCGCTGCATCTCCTACCTGACGATCGAGCACGCCGGCCCGATTCCCGAGGAACTGCGGCCGCTGATGGGCAACCGCATCTACGGCTGCGACGACTGCCTCGCCGTCTGCCCGTGGAACAAGTTCGCCGGCCGTGCCAGGGAGGCCGCGTTCCTGCCGCGCGCCGAGCTGACGGCGCCCCGGCTGGCCGATCTGGCGCAGCTCGACGACGCCGCCTTCCGGCAGGTGTTCTCCGGTTCGCCCATCAAGCGCATCGGGCGCGACCGCTTCGTGCGCAACGTCCTGGTGGCGCTGGGCAACTGCGGCGACCCGGCGCGGATCCCGGCGGCGCAGGCGCTGCTGGAGGACGGATCCCCGGTGGTGCGCGACGCCGCCCGCTGGGCCGTGGACCGGCTGCGCGCGGGCGCGGGATAAGGGCTGCGGCAATCCGGCGGATGGATTCGCCGGCCCGCCGTGGTAGCCTTGTGGTGCCCCGGAGGGAGGCCGCGCCATGGCGCTCGCTCACACGGCCGGGCGGCGCAAGCCGCCGCCGCATCACTCGCCGCACCGCCTGCTGATCGCCATCATCGGTGTCCTGGCGACGCTGGTGGTGCTTGGTCTGGCCGGCGCCACGGCGATCGACCGCGCCATGGAGCACCGGCGCGTCGTCTCGATGATGGGCCCCAAGGGCAACCTTCAGAGCCTGCCGGAAATGCGCTTTCCGCTCTCCGGCACCCGCACGCTGGACCTCAAGGTGACGCTGGAACTGCGGCCGAAGGCCAGCCAGCGCCCGGTCGAGCGCCGGCTCGGCCGGATCGAGGACCGGCTTTACGACGGTGTGCGCGGCATCGGCGAGGACCGCCTCGTCGGCCCCGGCTCGGCCGAGCGGGTCAAGCAGGCGGTCAAGGACGCCGTGAACCGCGAAGCCGGCCGCGACCTGCTCAAGGACGTGCTGATCGAGCGGATGGTGTTGCGCTGACGGCCTTACAAGATCTCCAGCACGCTTTCCGGCGGGCGGCCGACGCGGGCCTTGTCGCCCTTCACGACGATCGGGCGCTCGATGACGATGGGGTTCGCCACCATCGCGGCGATCAGCGCCTCGTCGTCCAGGTCCTTGCCGATGGCGGCCTCGGCCGCCTCCTTGGCGCGCAGCAGGTCGCGCGGGGCCTTGTTCAGCGCCGCCAGGATGCGTTTCAGTTCGGCCGCGTCGGGCGGCGTCTTCAGGTATTCCACCACCGTCGGCTCGACGCCGTTCGCCTGAAGCAGTTCCAGCGTCTGGCGCGACTTGGTGCAGCGCGGGTTGTGGTAGATGGTCACCGTCTCGGTCATGTCCCCTGTCTCCCGTATCCAACGTTTCGCCGACACATACACCCGCCCCGCGCGCCGCGCCAAGCGGCCATGCAGGCCTTCCGTACCCCGTGACAACGGCGCCGCTTGCCGCTACCTTGCGCGCGCGCCCGTGCCCTTATCAGCGTTTCTGCATGTACAGTCCCGCACGGGCCCTGCGGAACGAAGGATTGCCGTCGTGACCAAGCTGTCGCTCTCCAAGGAAAAGATCTCGATCCTGTTGCTCGAGGGGATCCACGACAACGCCATTTCCGAGCTGGCGGCGCGCGGCTACGCCACCGTCGAACGGCTGCCGCACGCGCTGGACGAGGCGGAGCTGCTGGAGCGCATCGGCTCCGTGCACATCCTCGGCATCCGCTCGCGCACCAACCTGAGCGCCAAGGTGCTGGAGGCGGCGCAGCGGCTGTTCTGCGTCGGCTGCTTCTGCATCGGCACCAACCAGGTCGACCTGAAGACGGCGCGCAAGCAGGGCATCCCGGTCTTCAACGCGCCGTACTCCAACACGCGTTCGGTGGCGGAGCTGGTGATCGGCGACGTCATCATGCTGATGCGCGGCATCTTCGAGAAGTCCAACCTCGTCCACGGCGGCGGCTGGATGAAGTCGGCCAAGGATTCCTACGAAATCCGCGGCAAGACGCTGGGCATCGTCGGCTACGGCCACATCGGCACGCAGGTGTCGATCCTGGCCGAGGCGATGGGCATGAAGGTCGTCTTCTACGACGTCGTGCGCAAGCTGGCGCTGGGCAACGCGCAGCCGGTCGATTCGCTGGACGAGCTGCTGGGCATGTCCGACGTGGTGACGCTGCACGTTCCCGACACGCCGCAGACCCGCGACATGATGGGCCCCGAGCAGATCCGGGCGATGAAGAAGGGCTCCCTGCTCATCAACCTCGCGCGCGGCAAGGTGGTGGACATCGACGCGCTGGTCGGCGCGCTGGAAAGCCGGCACATCCTGGGCGCCGCCATCGACGTCTTCCCCAAGGAGCCGTCGGGCGAGGGCGACGAGTTCGTCAGCCCGCTGCGCGGCCACCAGAACGTGATCCTGACGCCGCACATCGGCGGCTCGACCATGGAGGCGCAGGCCAACATCGGCACCGAGGTGGCGCAGAAGCTGATCGAGTACTCCGACAACGGATCGACCGTCGGCGCAGTGAACTTCCCGCAGGTGGCGCTGCCGATCCACGACGGGGCAACGCGCTTCCTGCACCTGCACCGCAACGTGCCGGGCGTGCTGCGCAAGATCAACGACGTGTTCTCGAACCGCAACCTGAACATCGCCGCGCAGTACCTGCAGACCGATCCGGAGCTGGGCTACGTCGTCATCGACGCCGACGGCGACGTGGACGAGGGCGAGGTGCTGAACGACCTGAAGGCGATCGACGGCACCCTGAAGACGCGCTTCCTCTACCCCGGGCGTCGTTGAGGGGAGTTGGGCCAAGGGTCTTGCGCGGGGCGGGGCGCGTGCCGACATTTCCGGGATGATGCGCCACGCCCACGTCAGTTTCTCCATGGCGGCCGCCCTCGTGGCGGCCGTCGTCCTGTCCGGCTCCCGCCCGGCCGCCGCGCAGTCGAACGGCTGCCCGGCGTTCGACCGGCCCACCGTCCAGATCAGTTTCCAGGTGGCGCCGCTGGGGCGTGACGACACGCGCTCGGTGACGCAGCTCGCCGGCCTGCCGGGCCGCGCGCCGGGACCGGCCGGGGCGTCGGGCGGCAACATCCTCGGCCTCGCGCACGCCAAGTACGGCGAGCAGTCGCAACTCGGCGCGCTGTTCCAGGCGCAGCGCGACGGCGCGGTGTGCGCCGCGCTCTCCTCGGTCAAGGTGACCTTCGGCTTCATCGAACGCGTGGTCTACGTCGCGCGCGAGCTGCCGCGCGGCTCCTGCATCCACGCCGAGGTGCTGGCCCACGAGATGAAGCACGTCGCCACCGACGAGGCGCTGCTCAAGGAGTTCGAGCCGATCATCCGGAGCCGGCTGGAGACGGTGGCGGCGCGTCAGGGCACGGTGCGGGCGCGCAGCAACCAGCAGGCGGTGCAGGCCCTGCGCCGGCCGCTCGACGCCGCGCTGAAGGACCTGCTCCAGGACTTTTCCCGCGAACGCGACCGCCGTCAGGCCAAGGTGGACACCATCCAGGAATACCAGCGCGTCAGCCGCAGCTGCGACGGCGAGCTGTCCAGGTACATCAAGGGCAAGACGAAGCTGTGAGCGCGGCGCGCAGGCGCGCGACCAGATCGTCGGGCCGGTAGGGTTTCTGGATGATGGCCAGCCCCTCCACCGCCAGAGTCGCCTGCGGCACCTCGGTGTAGCCGGTCACCATCAGCGCCGGCAGCTCCGGGCGCTCGGCGCGCAACGCGCGCACCAGCTCCAGGCCGGTCATCCCCGGCATGGCGTAGTCGGTGAGCACCAGTTCGACCGGCGCGCCGCCGCGCACGATGTCCAGCGCCTCGGCCCCGCTCGCCGCCTCGACGACGCGGAAGCCGGCCTGTTCGAGGAACGCGGCGGTCGCCATGCGGACCAGCTCCTCGTCCTCGACCAGCAGCACGCCGGCGACCCGCGCCGGCTCCGCCGCGTCCGGTTCGGGCGCGCGTGCCACCTCGGCCTCTTCGGGGCCGGCCGCGCGCGGCAGGTAGAGCGTGACCATGGTTCCATCCCCCAGCCGCGTGTCCAGTCGCACGGCGCCGCCCGACTGCGCCGCCAGCCCGTGCACCATACTCAGCCCCAGGCCGGTGCCGTGCCCGACGCCCTTGGTGGTGAAGAACGGCTCGAACGCGCGCGAGGCCACTTCGTCCGTCATGCCGGTGCCGGTGTCCCGCACGGAGATGGCGACGTAGTCGCCGGGCGGCAGGACGCTGGGCTGGCCGCCGTTCGGCCAGCCGTCGCCGTCCCCCTGTGGGGCGTTGGCGGTGCGGATCGTCAGCGTGCCGCCGGACGGCATGGCGTCGCGCGCGTTGATCGCGAGGTTGAGGATGGCCATTTCGAGTTGGTTCGGATCGACCAGCGCCGGCCACGGCTCGGCGTCCGCTTCGGCCACGATGTGGATGGTGCCGCCCAGCGTGCGCTCCAGCAGGCCGCCCATGTTGCGCACCAGCGCGTCGACGTCCACCGGCCGCGGCTCCAGCCGCTGCCGGCGCGAGAAGGCCAGCAGGTGCTGCGTCAGCGTGGCGCCGCGCTCCACCGCCTTCACCGCCATGTTCAGCGGTTCCAGCAGGTCGGCGCCGATGACGCGGCTCTCGATCAGGTAGAGGCTGGCGCCGATCGCCTGCAGCAGGTTGTTGAAGTCGTGCGCGATGCCGCCGGTCAGGTGGCCGATCGCCTCCATCTTCTGCGCCTGACGCAGCGCGTCCTCGGCCTGGCTCAGCGTGGCGCGGGCGCGCTCGCGCTCGGTCACGTCGCGGGCGAGGTGGAAGGCGCCGATGCGCTTGCCCAGCCGGTCGACGATCGTGTCGAAGGTGAGTTCGTAGGTGCGCCGGGCGTGACGGGGATCGCCGAAGTCGCGCACGATCGTGAACCGCTCGCCCGACACCGCGCGGCTCCACATCTCCTGCGCCGGCCGGCACTCGTCCGGCAGGTGCGCCAGCGTGGCCTCCAGCCGTTCGCCGATCTGCGGGCGGCGGCCGAAGATCTCCCTGAAGTCGGTCTGGTAGGCGCTGTTGAACAGGATGAAGCGCATGTCCAGGTCGAGCGCCGCCACGAGGTCGGTCGAGCTTTCGATGATCGCGGCGAACAGGCGGCGGTCGGCGGCGTGCCGCTCCTCCGCCTCCACCAGCTGCATCTCCAGGGCGCGCCGGCGTTCGGTGATGTCTTCCAGGATGCCGACGGCGCGGCGCGACTCCGGCCCGCCGTCGCCCAGCATCGCGCCGCGCAGCGCGGCCCAGCGGGTCTCGCCGCCGGGATGCTCGACCGGGAACTCCAGGTCGAAGTCGCCGGGGCCGGGCGCGCCGGCCGGCGCGTCCGTGGGGC
>DASWVP010000349.1:0-19224 GCA_036401175.1 Azospirillum sp.
GGGGCGGTTGCCCTTGGTGCGGGCCGTCAGAGGCGCGCCGGCGACGTCGGACAGGCGCACCGCGTCCACGCAGCGCGCCGCCGCCACGCCCGGAACGCCCAACAGGGCGGGCTGCGTGCACAGCGTCAGCGCCATGCCGTGCGCCGCCGCGATGCCGGCCAGATCGGCGAGCAGGGCGTGCGACTCCCCGTCCTCCGGACTGCGCCAGCCGAAGCCGCCGGCGCGCGCCGCCGCGTCCAGGTTGCGGGCCGTCTTGCGGTAGGGCTGCATGACGGAAACGGTGACCTCGTCCGTCAGCCCGCGCAGGGCCCCGGCCAGCCGGGCGAAGGTCTCGCGGTGCCAGTCCGGCGGCGTCAGCGTCGTCAGCACGATCGGGTCATAGCGCCACACCACCGCCCGCGGTCCCCAGCGGTCGCGCACGCGGCGCACCTGCGCCACCGCCTCCTCCCAGCCGATGACCGAGCGCTCCAGCGCACGCGGATAGCCGGTCAGCGTGACCTGCGCCACAAAGGGGATCCCCTGCCCGTCCACCGCGTCGAGCGCCCCCCAGAACGGACCGAGGTTGCGCGTCCAGAAGACGAAGCCGTCCACCGCCCCGCGCGTCAGCTCCACCCGCCCCGGCGGCCCGCCGTAGGGGTTGGCCACCCGCGCGTATCCCGCCGCCAGCCGGTTGAGGAACCAGCGCCCGTAGAAGGCCGGAATGTCGGTGCGGTAGCTGGCCGAGACGATCATGCCCGGACCATGGGGCGCCGATGCGGAACGATCAAGGACTGGACGGCCGCCGTGGACGCCCTATGGTCTGCCCGGAAATGCTGCGGAGGGTGCGATGGCGGAGGATTGGCGGACGGTGGAATGGGGCGGCGCGGTGCGCTTCCGGGTGCCCGCGCACTGGGCCCCGGCCGTCGAGGAGCGCGAGGGCATGGACATCCTCACCTTCCGCCCGGCCGATTCGGCCGGCGGCACGCTGAACGTGCTGGTGGACGAGCGCGCGCCCCAGGACGGCGGCCGGGCCGAGGACGTGTTGCAGGAGATGGCCCTGCGCTTCGTGCGGCCCGATGACGCACGCGCCAGCGACCGCACGGTGGAGGACCGCGCCGACGGCGTGCGCCTCGCCCAGGCGGCGATGGTGACGGAGGAGGACGGCCGGGTGGAGAGCCATTACCTGTGGCTGCTCGGCCGGGTGCGCGACGGGCGCGTGGGCGTGGCGATGTTCAGCTATTCGCTGCCGGCACGCCTGGACGGGCAGGAACCGCACGTCTCCACGCTTGCCGCGCTCGACGCCGCCATCCGGGCGGCGGAGCTTCTTTGACGACGTTGGGTTTTCGGCCTTTCAGCCTCAACCCAACCTACCGCTGATCCGTAGGTTGGGTTGAGCGCAGCGAAAACCCAACGTCGGCGGCACCTCAGCAATGCCCGGCGCTGCCGGCCATCAGGGCCTTGAGCTGGGCGGCCTGGGGATCGAGGGCGAGGGCCGCCTCCTCGGCGGCGAGCGCCGCCAGCCCGATGAAGCGGGCCAGATCGTCCAGGTCGCTCTTCGCCGCGTCATCCTTCAGGCTGTCGAGGCAGGATTTGATCGCGAGAGCCACGTCGCGCCGATCTTCGATCATCGTGCTCACCCTACGAAACAGGTTCCAGTTCGCTCGTTCCCCAACGGCGGCCCCCCAAGCGAACCAAGACCGGCGCCGTCGGGCGAAGCATATACCATAGGAAGGGGTAACCTTCACTATTAGAATCTTGGGACATGCAAGCAAACGCTGCCACGAAAGGTCGCAGGTGACGCATAAAACACACCGAGTACTGTTAACTGAACGTTAACGATGGGCCTCCCGTTTGGTTTTTCGTTTCCGCTACTGTTGATGGCGTGTGAGGAACGGAGCGACGCGGCACATACCCCGATATATACAATCCGTCACTTCGATCACGTACGTATTCTCTTGTTCGGCGAGGTGAAATCCCCGTCCGGCGCGGGGGCATACCCCCTTCGGAAGGGATTCGCGCAAAGACCGTGTGCAGGGGGCGTTGCACGCCGTGGCGCACCTGCCTATATCTGCGCGGACAGTCGCATTTCACCGAAACCGTTCCACTGACCAGTGGGGGTCCGGGCGGTGCCGGTAGCAGGGCCGCCAGGGATCTGCCGGACAACAGAGGTTAGACATGAGCAAAGTGATTGGCATCGACCTCGGCACCACCAACTCGTGCGTCGCCGTGATGGAAGGCTCCACCGCCAAGGTGATCGAGAACGCCGAGGGCGCGCGGACCACGCCCTCCATGGTTGCCTTCGCGCAGAACGGTGAGCGGCTGGTGGGCCAGCCCGCCAAGCGCCAGGCGGTGACCAACCCGGAAAACACCTTCTTCGCGATCAAGCGTCTGATCGGCCGCCGCTTCGACGATCCGCTGACCCGCAAGGACCAGGGCCTGGTGCCCTACAAGATCATCGCCGGCGACAACGGCGACGCCTGGGTGGAGTCCTTCGACAAGAAGTACAGCCCCAGCCAGATCAGCGCCTTCATCCTGGGCAAGATGAAGGAGACGGCCGAGAACTACCTGGGCGAGAAGGTCACCCAGGCGGTCATCACCGTGCCGGCCTACTTCAACGACGCCCAGCGTCAGGCCACCAAGGACGCCGGCAAGATCGCCGGCCTGGAGGTCCTGCGCATCATCAACGAGCCGACGGCGGCGGCGCTCGCCTACGGCATGGAGAAGAAGGGCACCGGCACCGTCGCGGTCTATGACCTGGGCGGCGGCACCTTCGACGTCTCCGTGCTGGAGATCGGCGACGGCGTGTTCGAGGTGAAGTCGACCAACGGCGACACCTTCCTGGGCGGCGAAGACTTCGACGCCCGCATCATCGACTACCTCGCCGACGAGTTCAAAAAGGAGCAGGGCATCGACCTGCGCAAGGACCGTCTGGCCCTCCAGCGCCTGAAGGAGGCGGCGGAGAAGGCGAAGATCGAGCTGTCGTCGACCACCCAGACCGAGGTGAACCTGCCGTTCATCACCGCCGACCAGTCCGGCCCGAAGCACCTGAACGTCAAGGTGACCCGCGCCAAGCTGGAGGCGCTGGTCGACGATCTGGTGCAGCGCACGATCGAGCCGTGCAAGGCGGCCCTGAAGGACGCCGGCCTCAAGGCCAACGAGATCGACGAGGTGATCCTGGTCGGCGGCATGACCCGCATGCCCAAGGTCATCGAGGCGGTGAAGCAGTTCTTCGGCCGCGAGCCGCACCGCGGCGTCAACCCGGACGAGGTGGTCGCCATCGGCGCCGCCATCCAGGGTGGCGTGCTGAAGGGCGAGGTGAAGGACGTCCTGCTGCTCGACGTCACCCCGCTCAGCCTGGGCATCGAGACGCTGGGCGGCGTGTTCACCCGCCTGATCGACCGTAACACGACGATCCCGACCAAGAAGTCCCAGGTCTTCTCGACCGCCGAGGACAGCCAGACGGCCGTCACCATCCGCGTCTTCCAGGGCGAGCGCGAGATGGCGGCGGACAACAAGATGCTGGGCCAGTTCGATCTGGTCGGCATCCCCCCGGCGCCGCGCGGCGTGCCGCAGGTCGAGGTGACCTTCGACATCGACGCCAACGGCATCGTCAACGTCACGGCGAAGGACAAGGCGACCAACAAGGAGCAGCAGATCCGCATCCAGGCCTCCGGCGGCCTGTCGGACGCCGACATCCAGAAGATGGTCAAGGAGGCCGAGGCGCACGCCAGCGACGACAAGAAGCGGCGTGAGCTGGTGGACGCCCGCAACCACGCCGACGCGCTGGTCCACACCACCGAGCGCACCATCAAGGAGAACGGCGACAAGCTGCCCGCAGCCGACAAGGACGCGGCGGAGCGCGCCGTGGCCGACCTCAAGTCGGTGCTGGACGGCGACGACCTGAACGCCATCAAGTCGAAGACCGAGGCGCTGGCCCAGGCGTCGATGAAGCTTGGCGAGGCCATGTACAAGGCCGGCCAGGGCGACGCGGCGGGCGCGGCGGCGGGTGCCGCCGGTGCCGGGGCCGGCGCCGGGCCGAACGAGTCGGGCGTGGTCGACGCCGACTTCGAGGAAGTCGACGACGACAAGAAGAAGTCGGCGTAAGGAAGTCGGCTTAAGGTCATGCGCGCGTGACCTGAACCCGTGTTATACCCTCCGGCCCGCGGCGCATGCTGCGGGCCGGAACGGTATCGGGTGTGATGGACGAGGTGCTGGGGCCGATGGCGAAACAGGATTATTACGAGCTGCTCGGCGTGTCGAAGACCGCCAGCGCCGACGAACTCAAGAAGGCCTACCGCAAGCTGGCCATGCAGCACCACCCGGACCGCAATCCGGGGAACGCCGAGGCCGAGCACAAGTTCAAGGAAATCAGCGAAGCCTACGACGTCCTGAAGGACGAGCAGAAGCGCGCCGCCTATGACCGCTTCGGCCATCAGGCGTTCGAGAACGGCGGGCGCGGCGGTGCCGGCGGCGGCGGGTTCGGCGGCTTCGACTTCGGCGGCGGCGGCTTCGCCGACATCTTCGACGAGATGTTCGGCGAGTTCATGGGCGGCCGGCGCGGCGGTGGCGGCGGATCGGGCCGTGGCCAGGACCTGCGCTACAACCTGGAAATCTCGCTGGAGGAGGCCTTCAAGGGCACCCAGGCGACCGTGCGCGTCCCCACGTCCGTGGCGTGCGACGGCTGCAACGGTTCGGGCGCGGCGGCCGGCACGCAGCCGGTGACCTGCCCGACCTGCCAGGGCCACGGCAAGGTGCGCGCCCAGCAGGGCTTCTTCACCATCGAGCGCACCTGCCCGGCCTGCCACGGCCAGGGCCGCATCATCAAGGACGCCTGCAAGAGCTGCGGCGGCGCCGGCCGCCTGCGCAAGGAGAAGACCCTTCAGGTCAACATCCCCGCGGGCGTCGAGGACGGCACCCGCATCCGTCTGGCCGGCGAGGGCGAGGCGGGCTTGCGCGGGGCGCCGCCGGGCGATCTGTACATCTTCCTGGCGCTGGCCCCGCACCCGCTGTTCCAGCGCGACGGCGCCAACATCCATTGCCGGGTGCCGATCCCGATGGTGACGGCGGCGCTGGGCGGATCGGTCGACGTTCCGGCCATCGACGGCAGCCGCGCCAAGATCACGGTGCCCCCCGGCACCCAGTCCGGCCACCAGTTCCGCCTGAAGGGCAAGGGCATGTCGGTGCTGCGCAGCCCGCACCGCGGCGACATGTACATCCAGGCGGTGATCGAGACGCCGGTGAACCTGACCAAGAAGCAGCAGGAGCTGCTGCGCGAGTTCGAAACCGCCGGCAAGGAAGGCTCCAACCCCCAGAGCGAAGGCTTCTTCGCCAAGGTCAAGGAGCTGTGGGAGGATCTGAAGGAGTAGGCGCGAACGCAGCGCCGCGAAAGGGCGAGGGGGCGACGGCCTCCTCGCCCTTTTCGTTTCGGCCGCGCGGCGCTGCGCCGCAGGAAGGCCGCTTGACGAACGCCGCGCGTCACGGGAACCTCCGGCGTCGGGACGGGGGGCCGTGATGGTCGTTGCCGGTGGGGGAAAAGGCGTGTATCTACGGGCCCTTGACATCCTGAGACGGTTCGTGGAGAGGGCGTTCCAAGCCGTGAGCGGTGATCTCTCCCTCGACCAGATGCGCGACCTGATCGTTCCCAGCGATCACACGGCGATCATCCAGCGGCGGCGCGCGGTGCTGATCCATTCGCGCGTGCGCATGGTGGCGGCCGCCTTCGCGCTGCTGACGCCGCTGTGGATCGCCATCGACATCTTCATCTTCGAATGGCCGCTGTGGGGCTGGCTGGCGGCGCTGCGCATCGTGGCGAGCGGCGCCTTCGGCGTGCTGGCCCTGCGCTACCGCATCACCGACGACATCCACTCGGCGTGGCGCGGGCTGGCGCTGCTGCTGGCCGTGCCCACGGTGTTCTTCCTGCTCTCCCACCCGCTGCTGAACCATCGCGAGATCGTCGGCGTCGCCGCCGCGGTCGGCGCCGGCTATGCCTTCCTGCCGTTCGTCATGGTCGCGGGCCTCAGCGTCTTCCCGCTGACCGCCGTGGAGGGCATCGCCTTCGCCCTGCCGCTGCTGACGGCGCACCTGACGGCCGGCATCTACGGCTCGCTGGTGTTCCCGTTCCCGTCCTACATCGGCGCGCTGTGGCTTCTGGTGCTGATCATGGTGGTGGCGACGCTGGCGGCGATGAGCCAGCTCCACTTCATGATGGCGCTGGTCCATCAGGCCTCGCACGACGGCCTGACCGGCGCCTTCGGCCGCCGCATCGGCGAGGAGCTGCTGCGCCTTCAGTTCGCGCACGCCCAGCGCTCCGACCAGCCGCTGTCGCTCATCTTCTTCGACCTCGACGACTTCAAGAAGGTCAACGACCGCCATGGCCACGACGAGGGCGACAAGGTGCTGCGCGGCGCCGCCGAGGCGATTCGCGGCATGCTGCGGCAAAGCGACGTGCTGGTGCGCTGGGGCGGCGAGGAGTTCCTGGTGGTCATGCCCAACACGCCGTGCGAGGGCGCCCTGAAGGCCGTCGAGCGGCTGCGCGCCCAGGGCTTCGTCCAACGGCCCGACGGCACGCCGCAGACAGCCAGCGTCGGCATCGCCGAGTACACGGCCGACGGCCCGCAGGACTGGGAAAAGCTGGTCGAGCTGGCCGACCACCGCATGTACATCGCCAAGCAGACGGGCAAGGACCGCGTCGTCGCCGGCAGCGTGGCGGAAGACGTCCCGGCCGATTGAGCGGGCGCCACCCCCGACGCTCCGTACTCCGCCGGATGACGGGGTCGTTACGACTATCAACAGTCTTGCCGCCCGCCCCGCACTGCGCTCATAGTCGTGTATTCTAATGCCGCCGGCCGCCCGGGCCGGCTGCGGAGGAAAACCGCAGGAGCGCTGGCATGAACGCGCAGGCACCGTCGCCGCATGCGGACCCGGCCGCCCCACCCGCGGATCCGGGCGCCACGCGCGCCGTCCGGGTCCGTCGCCTGCTTTCCGGGCTGCTGTGGCCGGCCCTGATCGTCGTGGCGCTCGCCGTCACGGCCGGCGGCCTGATCCAGTACTCCGCCGCCTTCCACGACGGGGTGTTCAAGGCGAACGCGCAGCGGCTGGTCGGCGCCCAGATCCGGCACGCCCGCCAGCAACAGGGCCAGCGGGTGTCGGACTACGCCTGGTGGGACGAGGCGTACGTCAAGCTGCACGACGAACAGGCACGGGACACCACCTGGGCGGAAA
This sequence comes from Azospirillum sp., assembly GCA_036401175.1. GTDB lineage: Bacteria > Pseudomonadota > Alphaproteobacteria > Azospirillales > Azospirillaceae > Azospirillum. Next base: position 7,201 of record DASWVP010000349.1, read on the forward strand.
AGAATCTGGGCGAGTACCTGTTCGCCTCGTTCGGCGTCGCCGGCTCGATGGTGGTGGACGGCACCGGCGCCGTCCGCTGGATCCGCAGCCGGGACGGCGCGCTGGAGGCCGGTGCCGCGGTCAACGAAAACGCCGCCCTCATGACGCTCGTCCGGCAGGCGCGCGCGGTCCCCACGCCCGACCCGAAGTTCGTGGACGGCATCGTCTTCCTGAACGGGACCGGCTACGCCGTGGCGGCCAGCCGCCTGTCCCCCTTCGAGCAGCCGCCGGAATCGCCGGACACCGGGACGTCGTCGGTGCTGATCATCCTGCGGCCGCTGTCCGACATCGTCGCCGACCTGGGGAACATGTTCGAGGGCTCGTTCTCGGACATGCGGATCGTCGACGGGCCGCACGACGGCGGCGTCCCGCTGGTGTCGGTGGACGGCACGCCGGCCGGCACCGTCGTCTGGAACGCCGAATTGCCGAGCGAACGGCTGTGGGATCTGGTCGGCCTGCCGTTCGCCGGCGCCATGCTGGCGCTGTGGTGCGTGATCGCGGTGCTGTGGACGAAGGCGCTGCGCGCCAACCACGAACTGTCGCTGCGCAACGCGGCGCTGGACGCCCACAACCGCGAGATCAGGGCCCTTCTGGTGGACCTGGAGGCGGAGAAGACGCGGGCCCAGGCCGGCGAGCGCGCCAAGGCGCAGTTCCTCGCCATGATGAGCCACGAGATCCGCACGCCGCTGAACGGCGTCATGGGCATGGCGCAGGTGCTGATGCTGTCGCGCCTGAACGAGGAACAGCAGCGGCAGGCGCAGACGATCCTCAGCTCGGGCCAGGCCCTGCTGGACATCCTCAACGACATCCTGGACATGTCCAAGTTCGACGCCGGGCGCATGCACCTGACCGTGCGGGACCTGACGCTGGCCGAGCTGCTGGCCGAAAGCACGCGCCCGTTCGAGGAAACGGCGAGGTCCAGGAACATCGCGCTGTCGGTGACCGTCGGCGACGGCGTGCCCGCCCACCTGAAGGGCGACGCCATGCGGCTGCGGCAGGTGCTGATGAACCTGCTGTCGAACGCCATGAAGTTCAGCAAGGGCGGGCACGTCACCCTCGACGTCGCGCGGCTGCGTTTCCCCGACCAGTCCGGCGACTGGTACCGCTTCAGCGTCGCGGACCAGGGCATGGGCATGACGGAGGAGGTGCGCGGCCGGCTGTTCCAGGATTTCGTGCAGGGCGACGGCGGCATCACCCGCCGCTTCGGCGGCACCGGCCTGGGGCTCGCCATCTGCAAGCGGCTGGTGACGCTGATGGACGGGGAGATCAGCGTGGAGAGCGAGCCCGGACGGGGCAGCCGCTTCTGGTTCGACGTCCCGCTGGAGCGCGGCGCGCCGCCCGCCACCGCCGACGACGCGGACGATGCCGCCGACTGGGCCGGCCCCACCTCCTTATCCGCATAGGAAAACCGCCCGGAGGCGAGGGCCTCCGGGCGGCGTCCGGCCTTCGTGCCTTTACTCGTCGCGCTGCCCCATGAAGTGGAGCAGGAACATGAAGAGGTTCACGAAGTCCAGGTACAGGGTCAGCGCGCCCATCAGCGCCAGCTTGCCCAGGTTCTCGCGGTCGTAACCCTCGGCGTAGACCTCCTTCAGACGCTGCGTGTCGTAGGCGGTCAGGCCGGTGAAGATCAGTACGCCGATGATCGAGATGGCGAACTGCAGCGCGCTGGACGCGAAGAACAGGTTGGCGAGGCTGGCGATGATGATGCCGATCAGGCCCATCATCAGGAACGAGCCCATGCCCGACAGGTCACGCTTCGTCGTGTAGCCCCACAGGCTCATCGTCAGGAAGGTGGCCGCCGTGACGAAGAAGGTCAGCGCGATCGACGACCCGGTGAACACCAGGAAGATCGACGACAGCGACAGACCCATCGCCGCGCAGTAGACCCAGAAGACGATCTGGGCCGTGGCGAACGACAGCCGCTGGATGCCGAACGACAACACCATGACGAAGGCCAGCGGGGCCAGCATCACCACCCACTTCAAAGGCGTGGTGTAGATCGCCTCCATGAGGGCCGGGCTGGTCGAGGCGAAGAAGGCCACCAGGCCGGTCACCACCAGGCCCGCGCTCATGTAGTTGTAGATGCGCAGCATGAACTGGCGCAGGCCTTCGTCGAAGTATCCCCGATCGATCGCGCGGCCTGCGGTCGCGTAAGAGCGGTACATCGGGTCAGACATAGTGGTCCTCGGGGTGTTGGTGAAACTCAACACCGAGTCATATTGTAGACTTCGATCCGCCCTTCAAGACGATTCGGGTGTACCGGGATTCCAGGCGCAGGTTGGTGCCAAGCGTCAGCGCGGCCCAACATTCCTTTGCATGCCAGCGAAAACCCAACGTCCGACACGCCTCACTCGTTGCGCAGCAGCGGCGCCGCCGGCTGCCCAAGCGCCCGCCACGTGCCGAAGAACCCGAAGGCCAGCGTGATCGCGGTGCTGAGCAGCGCCGTCCAGAGAACGGCCGAGGGCAGGAACGTCCACTCCCACCGCATCAGCCGCGTCAGCACCGCCCAGGCGGTCAGCGTGCCGATGCCCCCGGCGATGGCGGCGGTGACCAGCCCCAACAGGCCGTATTCCAGCAGGAAGGCGCGCAGCACGTCGCCGCGCGTCGCCCCCAGCACCTTCAGAACGACGGCGTCGTAGACGCGCCGGCGGTGCCCGGCCGCCACCGCGCCGGCCAGCACCAGCGTGCCCGCCGCCAGCGTGATCGACGCGGTGATCCGCACCGCCGTGCCGATGTGGCCCAGCATGGTGTTGACGGTGTCCAGCGCGTCCTTCACCCGCACCATGGTGATGTTGGGGAAGCGCGCCAGCACGGCGCGCTGCACCGCCTCCTCCGCCTCCGGCGTGGCGTTCACGGTGGCGATCCAGGTCAGCGGCGCCCGTTCCAGCGCGCCCGGCGCGAAGACCAGCGCGAAGTTGATGCGCATGCTGGAGAAGTCGGCGGCGCGCACGTTGGCCACCTCCGCCTCCATGGTCCGGCCCAGGATGTTGATGCCCAACTTGGCGCCGGGGCCGATGCCGAACGCCTCCGCCACGTCCTTGTGGATGGAAATGAGCGGCGGCCCCTGGTAGTCGGCCGGCCACCATTTGCCGGCGACGATCTCCGAATTGGCGGGCTTGTTCGCGGCGTAGGTGATGCCGCGGTCGCCGCGCAGGATCCAGCCCTTGTCCGGGTCGATCAGCGCCTTTTCCGCCTCGGTGCCGTTCACCGTCTCCAGCCGCCCGCGCAGGGAGGGCACGGCGTCGAAGCCGCGCGTGCCGGGCACCGCCAGCACCGTCTGCTTGAACGGCTCGAACTGGTCGGGCTGCACGTCGACGAAGAAGAAGCTGGGCGCGTCCTTGGGGATCGTCTCGGTGACGCGGCGGGTGAAGTTGCCCTGGATCAGCGCGATGGTGACCAGCACCGTCAGCCCCAGCCCCAGCGACAGCACGACGCTGCCCGTCGGGTTGCCGGGCCGGTGCAGGTTGGCGAGCGCCAGCCGCAGCCCCGGCCGCTTCGGCCGCCCCACCCGCGCCGCCGCCCAGGTGACCAGCCACGCCGCCGCCCGGAAGGCGGCGAAGGTGGCGATGGCGCCGCCGACGAACCAGCCGGCGAACCCCTTGTTCTCCGCCGTCAGGATGGCGAGCGCCGCCAGCGCCAGCGCCGAGGCGGCGGTGGCCGCCACGTAGACCGGCTTGGGCCAGCCCTGCGCCGGCGCCACCACGTCGCGGAACAGCGCCGCCGCCGGCACCTCGCGCGCGCGGCCCAGCGGCCACAGCGAGAAGGTCAGCGCGGTGAGCAGCCCGAACAGCGCCGCCGTCGCCAGCGCGCCGGGGTAGACGCCGATGCGCACGTTGACCGGCAGCAGCCCGTCCAGCGCCAGACCCAGCAGCAGCGGCGCCACGGCGCCCAGCGCCAGACCCAGCGCGATGCCCACGCCGGCCAGCGCCAGGATCTGCGCCAGATAAGTGCGGAACACCAGATCGCCCGGCGCGCCCACGCACTTCAGCGTGGCGATGGTCTCGCCGCGCGAATCCAGGTGGCTGCGCACCGCGTTGCCGACGCCGACGCCGCCCACCAGCAGCGCCGTCAGCCCGACCAGCGTCAGGAACAGCGTCATCCGCTCGATGAAGGAGGCGACCTGCGGCGAGGCGTTGGTATAGTCGCGCACGCGCCACGTGGCGTCGGGGAAGCGGCGCTTCAGCTCCGCCTGCCACGCCGCGAGGTCGGCGCCCGGCGCCAGCGCCACCTTGTGGTTCCAGTAGACGAGGCTGCCCGGCTGCGTCAGCCCGGTTTCTTCCATGGCGCCCAGGCCGACCATCAGGCGCGGCCCCAGGCTGAAGTTGTTGGACGAGGCGCGGTCCGGCTCGCGCGCCAGCACACCGCGCACTTCGACCGCCGCGTCGCCCAGCTTGATCGCCTCGCCCGGCTTGACGCCCAGCCGGTCGAGCAGCGTGTCCTCGACCACCACGCCCCAGCGCCCGCCGCGCTGGCTCAGCGCGTCGTGCAGATCGCCGCCGCCGCGCAGCTCGACGCTTCCGTACAGCGGATAGGCACCGTCGACGGCCTTCAACTCGACCAGGGAGGAGCGCGCGTCGTCCGCGCTGCGCGCCATGGCCCGCATCTCGACCGAGGCGGCGACGCGGCCGGACGATTCGAGGAACCGCATCGCCTCGGGCGCGGGCGGCTGGTAGATCTGGCGGATCGCCACGTCGCCGCCGAGAATGGCGCGCCCGTCCTCCTTCAGCCCTTCCAGAATGCCGCTGGACACCGACTGCACGGCGGCGATGGCCGCCACGCCCAGCGTCAGGCAGGCCAGAAAGATGCGAAACCCCTGCAACCCGCCGCGCAGCTCCCGGCGGGCGAATCGAAGGGCGAGGAGAAGGGAGGTCATCGGCCGCTCACGCGTCGACCCGCAGGCCGCGGGCGGCGTGGTGGCCGTCGTCGGCGATGCGGCCGTCCATCAGCTTGACCGTGCGGTCGCAACGCCCGGCCAGCGCCGGGTCGTGGGTGATCAGCACCAGCGTCGTGCCGAGCCGTTCGGCAAGGCCGAACAGCAGCTCCACGATGTGCGCGCCCGTCTCCAGGTCGAGGTTTCCCGTGGGCTCGTCGGCCAGCAGCAGCGACGGCTCGGCGACGAAGGCGCGGGCGATGGCGACGCGCTGCTGCTCGCCGCCCGATAACTGCCCCGGATAGTGGGTGAGCCGGTGCTTGAGCCCGACCGCCTCCAGCCCGGCGCGGGCGCGCTCGAAGGCGTCGGGCGCCCCGGCGAATTCCAGCGGGATCGCCACGTTCTCCAGCGCCGTCATGGTCGGCACGAGGTGGAAGGCCTGGAAGACGATGCCGACGTGGTCGCGGCGAAAGCGCGCAAGCCCGTCCTCGTTCAAGCTGCCGAGATCGTGCCCGGCGACACGGATGCGCCCCGAGCTGGGCCGCTCCAGACCCGCCATGACCATCATCATCGTCGACTTGCCGGAGCCGGACGGACCGACCACCCCCACCCGTTCGCCGCGCCCGACCGAGAGATTCATCCCGCGCAGGATGTTGACGGGTCCGGCGGCGCTGTCCAATCTCAGGTGCACGTCGTCGAGTTCGACGATCGAAGTAGCCGCAGAATCGGGTCGGGACATTGCGATGGGTCTCAGCAGAGAGCGGAAAAGACTTTCGCCATATGGCGCGGCACGCCGCCATTTCAACGTCGGGGTGGCGGCGCTGCTGGGGGCGGCGGCGATGGCGCTGAGCGGCGCGGCGATGGCCGCCAACGGCCCCATCCGCCTGCTGGCGCTGGGCGACAGCCTGACCGCCGGCTATGGCCTGGGCGAGGGGCAGGGCTTCGTGCCGCAGCTTGAGAAGGCGTTGCGGGCCAAGGGCTACGACGTGACGGTGATCAACGCCGGGGTGTCGGGCGACACCACGGCCGGCGGGCTGTCGCGCCTCGACTGGGCGCTGGGCGACAAGCCGGACGCGGCGCTGGTCGCGCTCGGCGCCAACGACATGCTGCGCGGCCTGGACCCGGCGGCGGCGCGCGCCAACCTCGACGCCATCCTGACGCGGCTGAAGGAACGCAACATCCCCACCCTGCTGGCCGGCATGTACGCCTCGGCCAGCTACGGGCGCGCCTACACCCAGCGTTTCGACGCCATCTATCCCGAGCTGGCCGCCAGGCACGGCGTGCCGCTCTACCCGTTCTTCCTGGACGGCGTCGCCACCGACGCGGCGCTGAACCAGGGCGACGGCATCCATCCGAACGCCGCCGGCGTGAAGGTCATCGTCGAGCGAATCCTGCCGCACGTGACCCGCCTGCTCGACAATCGGCTCCGCACGGGAGGCTGACCACATGACCGCCGACACCCATTCCGACACGCGCTTCCACGCCGCCAGCGCCGAGGGCCCCGACTGGAGCCGCACGGTCAAGACCTGCCTCGACCGGTTGGGCGACGTGACGGGCTGCAACCTGGGCATCCTCTACGTCTCCGACGCGCTGTCGGGCGACGCCGCCGCCATCCTGAAGCTGCTGCGCGGCACCACCGGCATCCGCGACTGGGTCGGCACCGTCGGCCTGGGCGTCTTGGGAGGTGGGGTGGAGCTGTTCGACCGCCCGGCCATCGCCGTCATGGCCGCCCGCCTGCCGGAGAGCGCGTTCCGCACCTTCCCCACCGTGGACGGCGACCTGGAGCCGATGCGCCGCGCCGCCGGCGGCTGGCTGGACCGGCACGGGGCGGCGCTGGGGCTGGTGCACGCCGACCCGCGCAACCAGCGCCTCACCGATCTCGTCAACAGCGTCGCCGACTCGACGGGCGCCTTCCTGGTGGGCGGGCTGACCTCGTCGCGCGGCGACCATTTCCCGCAGTTCGCCCCGCCCGCCTCCACCGCCACCGGCACCGAGGGACCGGTGAGCGAGGGCGGCCTGTCCGGCGTGCTGTTCGCCCCGGACGTGGCGCTGGCCGCCGGGCACACGCAGGGCTGCACGCCCATCGGCCCGATGCGCACCATCACCGCGTGCGAGGACAATGTCATCCTGGAGATCGACGGCCGCCCGGCGCTGGAGGTCTTCAAGGAGGACATCGGCGAGGCGCTGGCCCGCGACCTGCGCCAGGTGGCCGGCGCCATCTTCGCTGGCCTGCCGATTCCCGGCTCCGACACGGCGGACTATCTGGTGCGCGATCTGGTCGCCATCGACCCGCGCGCCGGCTGGATCGCCATCGGCGAGCGGGTGGAGAGCGGCAAGCCCGTCCTGTTCGCCCGCCGCGACAAGCAGGCGGCGGAGGCGGACATGGCCCGCATGCTCGCCAACCTGAAGAAGCGCCTGCCGGGCCCCCCGAAGGGCGGCGTCTACGTCAGCTGCATCGCCCGCGGCCCCAACCTGTTCGGCAGCGACAGCGAGGAGCTGACGATGATCCACAAGGCGCTGGGCGATTTCCCGCTGGTCGGCTTCTTCGCCGCCGGCGAGATTTCGCACAGCCGGCTTTATGGCTACACGGGGGTCCTGACGCTGTTCGTGTAGTAAATCCCCTCCCCCACAAGGGGGGAGGGGCTTCGAGACAAAACCAAAAATCAGCGAGGGTTATCGAGACCATGGAATACCGTCCGCTCGGCCGCACCGGCCTGCAGGCAAGCGTCATCGGCCTGGGCACCATGACCTGGGGCCGCCAGAACACCGAGGCTGAGGGCCACGCCCAGATGGACTACGCGCTCGACCAGGGCGTGACCTTCTGGGACACGGCCGAGATGTACGCCGTCCCGCCCACGGCCGACACCTACGGCAAGACCGAGGCAATCATCGGCACGTGGTTCAAGAGCCGGGGCAAGCGCGACAAGGTGGTGCTGGCGACCAAGATCATCGGCGCGCTCAACGGCGGCTTCACCTGGATCCGCGAGGGCACGTCGCGCCTGGACCGCGCCAACATCACCGCCGCGCTGGACGCCAGCCTGAAGCGGCTGCAAACCGACTACGTCGACCTCTACCAGATCCATTGGCCCGACCGCGTCACCAACCGCTTCGGCACCCGCTGCTACGCGCACAGGCCGCAGCACGACGGCGTGCCGATTGCCGAGACGCTGGGCGTGCTGGCCGACCTGATCAAGGCCGGCAAGATCCGCGCGGTGGGCGTGTCGAACGAGTCGCCGTGGGGCGTCATGACCTTCCTCAAGCACGCCGAGGTGCAGGACCTGCCGCGCATCGCCACCATCCAGAACGCCTACAACCTGCTGAACCGCACCTACGAGGACGGGCTGTCGGAGATCGGGCTGCGCGAGGACGTGGGCCTGCTGGCCTATTCGCCGCTGGGGGCCGCCACGCTGTCGGGCAAGTACCTGGACGGACAGGTCCCGCCGGGCAGCCGCCGGGCGCTGGACCACCGGCCGTCGCGCTACACCACGCCCAACGCCGACGCGGCCGTGCGCGCCTATATGGCCATAGCGGAGAAGCACGGGCTGTCGGTCACGCAGATGGCGATCGCCTTCGTGGCGCGGAAGCCCTTCGTCGCCTCGGCACTGATCGGCGCCACCAGCATGGAGCACCTCGTCTCCAACATCGCGGCGGGCGGCATCGAACTGTCGGACGAGGTGTTGAAGGAGATCGACGCCGTCAACGACCGCTACACCGACCCCTGCCCCTGATGTTCCGGCTCTGATGCTTCGATTGTTCGTCGCCCTCGACTTCCCCGCCGACGTCCGCGACCGGCTCGCCGGTCTCGGCGGCGGCGTGCCTGGGGCGCGCTGGACCGAGGCGGACAACCTGCACCTGACACTGCGCTTCATCGGCGACGTGCCGGGCGACACCGCCGCCGACATCGACGCCGCGCTGGCCGAGGTGGAGGCGCCGGCCTTCGACCTCGTGCTGGACGGTGTGGGCGTGTTCGGCCAGGGCCGCAACGCCCGCGTCCTGTGGGCGGGGGTGGAGCGTTCCGACGCGCTGACGCGCCTGCAGGCCAAGGTGGAATCGGCAATCGTGCGCTGCGGCCTGCCGGCGGAGGAGCGGCGGTTCTCGCCGCACGTCACGCTGGCACGCCTGAAGAACGCCCCGCCGGAGCGCATCGGCCGCTTCATCGAGGAGCGCGGCCTGTTCCGCGCCGGCCCCTTCCCGATCGGCCACTTCACGCTCTACCGCAGCCACCTGGGCAAGGGCGCCGCGGTGTACGAGGCGCTGCGGGAGTATCCGTTGCGGGCGTGAGTTCGCCGTTGGGTTTTCGCTGCGCTCAACCCAACCTACGACGGACCGATTCGGGGCCTACTGGTTCGGGGAGCGCGTCATCGACTTGATGGGGCCGCGCGGGTTGCCGGACATTTCGGCGATCTTGCGGTCCTGCGCCTCGATGAAGGCGCGCGCCTGGTCTTCGCCGTCCATGCCCTCCATCTCCGCGCGGGGGACCTTGCGGTTGGAGGTACGGGCGCCGTCCTGATAGAGCACGTCGAACAGCACGAAGGTGCTGTCGGTGTTGGTCTGCTTCTGCTTGCGGGCCATGGGCCTCGCCTCCTGACAAAAAAAGGCCGCCACCAGCGGGGCTGGCGACAGCGGCCTGGAACCGATACCGGAAATAGAGAAGGGGCACCAGCGATCTGGTGCCCCCGATGTCGACGATGCGACGTGAAGGCGTATCAGACCGCCTTCAGGTTCTCGGCCGAGGTCTTGCCACGCTTCGGGTCGCGCTGCTCCTCGTAAGAGACCTTCTGGCCTTCGTTGAGACCGCGCATGCCCGCGCGTTCGACGGCGGAGATGTGGACGAAGACGTCCGGGCCGCCATTGTCGGGCTGAATGAAACCATAGCCCTTGGTACCGTTGAACCACTTGACGGTGCCGATCGGCATTGATTGTCCTCCAAACATGAGGGAGCGCCCCACCACCGGTAGGACGCATCAGACTGTGCCCAGGAACGTCCGCGGTCTAGGCACCCGAAGGGTGTAGGAGGCCGGTAGTCCGAAACAGAATGACCAATCGGAAATGGGGGCGGCGCCGTCGCTTGCCAAGTCCGGACGTCCGGCATACCGCTCTTTGGAGAGTTGACCGGGTTCCTTGATTCTGCCGCGCGCCGCCTTACAGCGGCACGCCGCGCACCATCCTCGGCAGGTCTCCGACCACGCCCATGGCATGCCGCATGAAAAAGCGCTTCAGCGGCGGCAGGCGGTTGACCACGGCCATGCCGACCTCGCGGGCCAGCTTGACCGGGCCGATGTTGTTGGAGAACAGGTGCACCAGCCCGTCGCACACGACGGCCAGCAGCACCGTGTCGAAGCGGCGCCAGCGCTGGTAGCGGGCCAGCACGTCCGGCGATCCCACGTCGAGGCCGAGACGGTAGGCGTCCACCACCACCTCGGCCAGCGCCGCCACGTCGCGCAAGGACAGGTTCAGTCCCTGCCCGGCGATGGGGTGGATGGCGTGCGCCGATTCCCCGACCAGCGCGATGCGCTGCGCCACGAATTCCTGCGCCAGCAGGACCGACAGCGGCCAGCCCTCGCGCCGGGTCAGCAGCTCGATGTCGCCGAGATAGCCGCCGGAGCGGCGCTGCAGCTCGGCGATGAACTCGGATTCGGGCAGCTTGATGTACATGTCGGCCAGCGACGACTTCTCGCTCCACACGATGGACGAGCGGTTCCGCGTCATCGGCAGGACGGCGAAGGGGCCGTTGGGCAGGAAGTGTTCGACCGCCACGCCGTTGTGCGGCTCGGAATGGCGGATGGTGCAGATGATCGCCGTCTGGTCGTACTTCCAGGTGCGCAGGCGGATGCCCGCCGTCTCCCGCGCCAGCGACTTGCGGCCGTCCGCCCCCACCACGAGTCGCGCCTGGATGACGCGGCCGTCGGCCAGTTCGACCCGCGCGCCGGACCGGTCGCGGTCGATGCGCACGGCCTGGGCCGGGGCAATGTGACGCAGGCCCGGCAGTTCGGCCACGCGGGCGAACAGGGCGCGCCGCATGTCCTTGTTGTCGAGGATCCAGCCGAACGGCTCGCTCCGGCCGTCCAGCGTCACCTCGCGGTGGTCGTAGTGGACGAACAGCGGCGAGAACTGGTCGGCGACGCGGATGTCGAGGATCGGCCCGGCGTCCTCGGCCATGTGCCGCCACACCCCCGCCCCTTCCAGCACCTTCATCGAGGCGTAGGCGATGGCGGTGGTGCGGATGTCGAAGTCGTCGCGCCGGTGCAGGTCCGGGCTGTCGCGGTCGATGCACACCACCGGCACGCCGGCCGTCGCCAGCGCCGCCGCCATGGTCAGCCCGGCCAGCCCGCCGCCCAGCACGACGACCTCCGTGGTGATGATTTCCGAGTCGGCCATGACCGCTCCCCGTCCTTGCCCGAGTTGACCCAAATCGACGTTGCGCCGCCACAATCGACCCCCGCCGCGCTCCTGTCCAGAGGTTGGGTGCGCATCGCGTGGCCGCTGCTTAAAATATGGGCATACGCTGCCCAACACGGCGCCGGTGCCCACGCCGCCCCGTCGATTCCCCGCCCAAAACCATCCGGCACGATTCTTGTAACCATTGATTTTCGCGGCCGGTGCGAACACGCTGCGGGCGAGGACGCCGGCCGGTACAAATTGCTTCAAGGGGAGCCACATGAAACTCGTTATGGCCATCATCAAGCCGTTCAAGCTCGACGAGGTGCGCGAGGCGCTGACGTCTCTCGGTATCCAGGGCCTGACCGTCAGCGAGGTCAAGGGCTTCGGACGCCAGAAGGGCCAGACCGAGATCTACCGCGGCGCCGAATACTCGGTGAGCTTCCTGCCGAAGGTGAAGATCGAGGTGGCCGTCTCCGACGACCAGTCCGAACAGGTCGTCGAGGCGATCCAGAAGGCCGCCAACACCGGCCGCATCGGCGACGGCAAGATCTTCGTCCTGGAGATCGCCCAGGCCGTGCGCATCCGCACCGGCGAAACCAACGCCGAAGCGCTCTGAGCCTTCGGTTGGCGCATCGCATCGGGCCCCCTTCCTCCCACGCTCCGCGTGGGTCCCTCCTTCCCCCACCTTCGGCGGGGGCAGGTTAAAAGCCCTCCCCCGCGAAGTGGGGGAGGGT
>DASWVP010000350.1:0-11269 GCA_036401175.1 Azospirillum sp.
GCGCCCGGCCAACCACGTCAACAGCCCGTCCGCCGCCGCCAGCCCATAGGCCGAGCCGCCGGACAGCGCCAGCCCGTGCACCGCGTCCACGAGGCAGGACGGGTCCAGCGCATCCGTCTCCCGCGTGCCCGGCGCGCCGCCCAGCACGGCGACCGCCGCCACCGCCGGCTCGTCCGGCAGCACGACGGTGACGCCGGTGCGCGCCGCCGGATCCTCGGCGTTGCCCACCGACAGGCCCGGCACGTCGGTGATCAGATTGCGCCGCCCCGCCCTCATCCCTTGGTCGCCCCCAGCAGGTCCAGCGCCGCCATGGCCATCACCTGGGCCGAATGCACCATGTCGGCGATGCCCACGTACTCGTCGGGCTGGTGCGCCAGATCGAGGATGCCGGGGCCGTAGGCGATGCAGTCCTTCAGGTGGCCGATGCGCACGATGTGCTTCTGGTCGTAGGTGCCGGGCGACACCACCTGCTGCGCCTTGCGGCCCAGCACGGCCAGGATCGCCGCCTCCACCGCGCGCACGACGGGCGCGTCGGCGTCGGTCATGGTGGGCAGGAAGGCCAGCACCTCGCGCATCTCGTAATCGAAGCCGGGGCGGGTGCGGCGCAGATCCTCAAGGATGGCGGTGATCTCGCCTTTCACCTCCTCCGGGTCCTCCTCGATCAGGTAGCGGCGGTCGATGACCACGCGGCAGGAATCGGGCACCATCGGGCTGGGCCAGCCGTCGCGCTCCTCGCGCTGGCCGCCGTGGATGGAGTTGAGGTTGATGGTGGACTGCCGCGCACCTTCCGGCACCACCGGCATGCTGGTGCGCTTGGTGGCCAGACGCGGGATCAGCTCCTGCTCGATGCGGTGCAGCACGGCGCCCATGTGGCGCACCGCGCAGTTGCCGAGGAAGGGCATGGAGCCGTGCGCGACGCGCCCCTTGGTTTCGATCTCCGCCCACCAGACGCCGCGATGGCCGATGCAGACGCGGTCGACGTTCAGCGGCTCGGGGATGATGACGTGGTCGACGCGCGGCTGGGAGAAATACCCCCTTTGCGCCAGATAGCCGACGCCGCCGTAGCCACCCGATTCCTCGTCCACCGTGCCGGAGACTTCCAGCGCCCCGTCGAACGGGATGCCCGACGCCAAAATCGCCTCCACCGCGATGATGGAGGCGGCGATGCCGCCCTTCATGTCGCAGGCGCCGCGCCCATAGACCTTGCCGTCGCGCACCTCGCCGCCGAAGGGATCGACGGTCCAGTTGTTGCCGGCCGGCACCACGTCGGTGTGGCCGTTGAAGTGCACGCACCGGCCCGGCCCCCGCCCCTCGATGCGGGCGATGACGTTGGTGCGCGGGTACTTGTCGCTGTCGCCGCGCACGCCTTCGGCGCGCACGTACTCCACCTGGAAGCCGCGCCCGCGCAGCCGCTCGCCGATCAGCTCGGCGCAGTCGGTGTAGGCGTCGCCGGGCGGGTTGATCGTGGGAATGCGTATGAGGTCGCGGGTCAGTTCGACCAGCTCGTCGGTGCGCTCGCCGATCAGCCGCAACAGGCGATCGCTCGGATTCTGCGTCATCGTGCCTCCCCGCTGGCCTCTTGCCGGGCCGCGTCGCGAACGAGTGTCGCTCAGCAGCAGCCCGGCGGCAAGCGGAGCGTCGGGGGGCGAGGGCTTCCGGGAAAGCGCGGGGTGCGTGGATGGCCGGGACCGGGCCCGGCTAGGACGAATGGAAAGGGCGAAAGCGAACCATCAGCGCCCGACGATCATACGATCGCCAAATCTCTTGTTTTTGATCAGCTACGGCATGCACAGATCTTGCGGCGCAGTTAAAAGCCCCTCTCCACTTGCGGGAGAGGGGTTTGGGGAGAGGGGTCGCTACCACCGGAAGGTGGGAAAAGAGTCTTTTTTCGGCCTGCCGGCCGCTATCCCCCTCTCCCCAACCCCTCTCCCGCAAGGGGAGAGGGGCTTTTCTCAACGAAAACGCGTATTCGATTTCGCAAGCGCAAGATCTGTGCATGCCGTAGCGCCGGGGCCGGGGGAGGGAGAAAGAATCAGCCGGCGCGCACGCGGGCGATGAAGGCGTCGACCTGCTGGTGCAGGCGGCCGGATTCGCGCGACAGGCCGCCGGCCGCGTCCAGCACCTGGGTGGCCGCCGCGCCCGCCTCCTCGGCGGCGCGGCTGACGCCGCTGATGTTGCTCGACACCTCCCGCGTGCCTTGCGCGGCCTGCCGGACGTTGCGGCCGATCTCCTGCGTGGCGGCCATCTGCTCCTCCACGGCGGCGGCGATGGTGCCGGCGATCTCGCTGACCTGGGCGATCGTCCGCCCGATGTTGCGGATCGCCTCGACGGCGCCGGTGGTGGCCGTCTGGATCTCGGCGATCTGGACCGAGATGTCCTCGGTGGCCTTGGCGGTCTGGTTGGCGAGCTGCTTCACCTCGCTCGCCACCACGGCGAAGCCCTTGCCGGCCTCCCCCGCGCGGGCCGCCTCGATGGTGGCGTTCAGCGCCAGCAGGTTGGTCTGGCTGGCGATGTTTTGGATCAGGCTGACCACATCGCCGATCTTCTGCGCCGCCGAGGACAGCCCCTCGACCGTGCTGTTGGTCCGCTCGACCTCGACCACGGCGTCGCGCGAGATGCCGGCGGAACGGGTGACGTGCTGCCCGATCTCGCCGATGGAGCCGCTCAACTCCTCCGACGCGGAGGCCACGGTGCGGACGTTGGCGGAGGCCTGTTCGGTGGCGGCGGCCACGGTGGTGGCCTGCCGGGTCGTCTCCTCGGCGACGGCGGACATGCTCTGCGCGCTGGCCTGCAACTGGGAGGCGGCGGCCATGACGGCCTGCACCACGCCCTTCACCTCGCTCTCGAACTGGCCGGCCAGGGCGTGCATGGTGCGGCGGCGCTCTTCCTCGGCGTCCTGCTTGCGGCGCTCCTGCTCGGCCTGCAGGCGGCGCATCTCCAGGCCGTTGTCCTTGAAGACCCGCAACGACCGCGTCAGCGAGCCGACCTCGTCGCGCCGGTCGGCGCCGGTGATCTCGATGCCCAGGTCGCCCGTGGCCAGCCGTTCCATCAACGAGGCGATGCCGTTCAGCGGCCGCGTCACGCGGGCGATGGTGGTGTACAGCGCGAAGGCGACGGCCGCCAGCCCCAGCCCGACGATCGCCGCCATGATGCCGACCGACCGGCGGTAGTTGGCCTCCGTCTCCTCGTAGACCGCCTGCGCCTCGGTGATCTGCAGATCGACCAGCCGCCCGATGACCTCGGTGAAGGGATCGATGCCGGCGTACATCCGCTTTTCCACGAAGGCGTCCAGCCCGGCCTTGTCCTTGACCTGCATCAGGGCGACCAGCGCCTCGGCCGCCCCGGTGGCCTGCTTCATCAGGGCGGCGGCTTCGCCGGCCAGACGCTTTTCGTCCGACGCCATGTAGGTCGCCATGTAGGCGGACCAGCGCCGGTTCGTCTCCCCCAGCGCCTTGCGGATGGAGGCGGCGCCATCCTCCCACCGCAGCGCGCCGTCGCGCACCTTGTGCGAGGTGTCCACGATGTCGACGGCGTACAAGTCGGAGACGACCTTCAAGTCACGCAGCGGCACGACACGGTCATTGTAGACGCTGCCCAAGCCGCTTTCCGCCATATTCAAGAAATACAACCCGCATGCCGAGCTGACCGACAGCAGGACGCCGAGCAGGAGCAGGGATGCAAGCAGTCGTGTTCTGATGGTCATGGCATGCGGGCCCCGGGGGTCGACAATCTTAAGTTGCAGCAGATCGGTCGGCGGAACAATCCCATAAAAAATAAGGGCTTTGCAACAAATCCGTCATACTTACGTCTGCGACAAAAGTTTACGTCCGCGACAAAAGAACAAGCGGATGCCTTGCAGCCGCACCCGCCTGCGGCGGCGTACACGTGATACGAAATTTATACTTTGGCCGGATTTTCTGTATTACTTTACGGCCCGTTGAACCGCACCGCCCCCACCCCGCCCACGTCATAGCCGCCCAGCTCGGCCGCGCGCCTGCGGAAGGCGTCGGTGCGGGTGAAGGACAGCAGCGCCTGGACCGGGGGCTCGAAATAGGCGCGGCGGCGCATCACGAGGTCGAAACGCTCCTCCCGCACGGGCGTGGCCGCCAGCTTGAGCTGCGTCGCCACCGCCAGGGCGCCCAGACCGGCGTCGGCGCGGCCCTCCAGGATCGCCAGTCCCAGATCAAGCTCGGTGCGGGCGACGCCGTCCACGGCGGCGAGATCCGAAGGCTTCAGGCCCGCCCGCGCCAGCAGATGCACCAGAAGCACCTGTGCCCCGGCGTCGGGCTGGCGCAGGACGACGCGCGGCCGCTTGGCGGCGAGGTCGGCGATGGTGCGGATGCCCAGCGGGTTGCCGGGGGCGGCCAGCAGCGCCTGCGTGCGCACCGCCCATTCCACCGCCACCACGTCCAGGCCGGGCAGGCCCTGTTCGATCATCGGCACGTTGTAGACGCCGCTGTCGCCGTCCAGAACATGCAGGCCGCACAGCAACGCCTCGCCGCCGGCCAGCCGGCGCAGCCCGTCCAGGCTGCCGTCGGCGCGCAGGGCCAAGCCGCTGCCGGACTCGCGCACCGCCCAGTCGAGCAGCGGGTCGTGGCTGCCGGCCACCACCGGCGGCGGGGCGGGCCGGTCCAGGCGCAGGCCGGGCTCGGCGAACTCGGCGCCCGACGACACCCACAGGTCGATCAGCGCCTTGGGGAACAGCCACTTGCCGGTGACGCGCGAACACGGGATGCGGCGCGCCGCCACGAGGTCGTAGACCTTGCGTTCCTTGATGCGCAGGTATTCGGCCACCTCGCGGGTGTTCATCATCTCGCGCATAGGCCGGTGCATCCCCCAAAAGAACGAGTGGCCCCAAAAAGATTCGGGTCGCAAATCGACCGGACGGGCGGATATTAAACGAAAGGCGAACGGCGTGGGACGGCAATCCGCGCCGCAAGGGAGGCACAAGGGATGAAGATCAACGGCCGCACCGTGCTGGTCTGCGACTGCGCGCACAGCATGGCGCTCGACGGCAAGGCGCTCGCCAGGGCCTGCGGGTCCGACGCGCTGGCCACCGTGCACACGCAGCTCTGCCGCAGCCAGATCGAAAGCTTCGTGGCCGCCGCGAAGAAGGCCGACGGCCCGCTGCTGGTCGCCTGCACGCAGGAGGCCCCGCTGTTCGCCGAGGTGGCCGGCGAGGAGGCGCCGCAGGCCGACCTGCGCTTCACCAACATCCGCGAGCGCGCGGGTTGGTCGGACGAGGGCGCGCGGGCGCTGCCGAAGATCGCGGCGCTGCTGCGCGAAGCGACGATGGACGTGCCGCCCACCGGATCGATCACGCTGAAGTCCGGCGGCGTGTGCCTCGTCTACGGCACCGACGAGCGGGCGATCGAGGCGGCGCGCCAGCTCGCATCCCGGCTCGACGTCACGGTGCTGCTGAAGGACCCGAAGGACGTGGCGCCGCCGCGCGTCATGGACGTGCCGGTGTTCCGCGGCACCATCCGCGCCGCCAAGGGCTGGCTGGGCGCGTTCGAGGTGGTGGTGGACGGCTACGGCGCCGCCGTGCCGTCCTCGCGCGGCGCGCTGGCGTTCGAGGGGGCGCACCGGGGGGCGACCTCGACGTGCGACATGATCCTCGACCTCACCGGCGGGACGCCGCTGTTCCCGGCGCACGAGAAGCGCGACGGCTACCTGCGCCCCGACCCGGACAGCCCGGCGCAGGTCGCCAAGGCGCTGTTCGCCGCCGCCGATCTGGTGGGCGAGTTCGACAAGCCGCGCTACGTCGATTTCAAGGCCGACCTGTGCGCCCACTCGCGCAGCCGCAAGGTGGGTTGCACGCGCTGCCTGGACGTCTGCCCGACCGGCGCCATCACGGCGGCCGGCGACACGGTGAGCATCGACCCGCACGTCTGCGCCGGCTGCGGCTCCTGCGCGTCCGTCTGCCCGACCGGGGCGGCGACCTACGCCCTGCCGCCGCAACAGGCGCTGTTCGAGCGGCTGCGCACGCTGCTCTCCGCCTATCAGGGCGCCGGAGGCCGCGACGCCGTGCTGCTGGTGCACGACGCCGAGTATGGCGAGGAGGTGGTGGCGCTGACCGGGCGCTTCGGGCGCGGCCTGCCGGCCCGCGCCCTGCCCTTCGCGGTCAACGAGGTGACCCAGCTCGGGCTGGACTTCTTCGCGGTGGCGCTGGCCTATGGCGCCTCGCAGGTGCGGGTGCTGACCGGCCCGTCCAACCAGGGGGAGACGGCCGGGCTCGCCGGACAGGTCGGGCTGATCGAAACGGCCATGGCGGGGCTGGGCTACGGCTCCGGCCGCGTCGGGGTGATCGACGCGCGCGACCCGGACGCGGTGGCGGCCGAGCTGTGGGGCCTGCCGGTGCAGCCGGCGCCGGCGCCGGGGCTGTTCCTGCCGATGGGCGGCAAGCGCACGCTGGTCATGCTGGCGTTGCGCCATCTGCACAAGGTGGCGCCGACGCCGGTGGGGGTGCTGCCGCTGCCGTTGGGCGCGCCGTTCGGCCGCGTGGCGGTGAACGTCGAGGGCTGCACGCTGTGCCTGTCCTGCGTCGGCGCCTGCCCCACGGGCGCGCTGCTCGACAACCCGGACAAGCCGATGCTGAGTTTCGCGCAGGACGCCTGCGTGCAGTGCGGGCTGTGCCGGAACACCTGCCCGGAGGCGGTCATCACCCTGGTGCCCGAGATCGACTTCCGCGACGAGGCGCGCGGCGCCACGGTGATCAAGGAGGAGGAGCCGTTCTGCTGCGTGCGCTGTTCCAAACCCTTCGCCTCCAAATCCTCGATCGAGAAGATCGTCGGCGCGCTGGCCGGCAAGCACTGGATGTTCGCCACGCCGGAGGCCGCCGACCGCATCCGCATGTGCGAGGATTGCCGCGTCATCGATCAGGTCGAGCGTGGCCAGGACCCCATGACCCTGGGCGCCCCGCGGGTGACCCGCACCACCGAGGATTACCTGCGCGAACGCGAGACGGCCGGGGAAGGCACCGACGACGGGGCATGAGGGGGGCGTAACGGGCGGGCGCGGCGATTTGTTGCGGAATTGCCCGTGATCAAGCGTGCGGGCGGAGCGATTTGGTAGCAATTTTATGCAAGCCTCGGGACAGTTGCTCAGCCAGGAACGCCTGCCATGCCCACCCTCACGCTTCGCCTTCGCCTGCTGCTGCTGACCGCCGTCGCCGCCGGCGGCCTCCTCGTACTGGCGGCCAGCGGCCTGATGCACCTGCATGATTCGCAGATGGACGGGCACCGGCTGATGCTGCGCAACGTGGTGCAGAGCGTGCGGCCGATCCTCGACCACTACCACGGCGAGGCCAGAGCCGGCCGGCTGAGCGAGGTGCAGGCGCAGGAACAGGCGCGCGCCGCCATCCGCCGCATCCGCTATGCCGGGAACGAGTACGTCTTCGTCTACGCCTACGACGGCGTCAACATGGTGATGGGGCCGCGCCCGCAGGTGGAAGGCACCCGGGACCTCGCCGACCTGAAGGACGCGGACGGCGTGTTCTTCGTGCGCGAACTGATCAAGGCGGGGCGCGGCGGCGGCGGCTATGTCGCCTACCGCTTCCCCAAGGCCGGCACGTCCGACCCGCTGCCCAAGCTGTCCTACGCCGAGGGGTTCGAGCCCTGGCAATGGATGATCGGCACCGGCATCTACATCGACGACGTGGACGCCGCCTATTGGCGCAACGCCGGCTATCTGCTGGGCGTGTCGCTGCTGATCGTCGGCATGGTGGCGGGCGTGGCCTTCGTCATCGGCCGTCAGGTGAGCGGCACCGTCGACCGCTTCGCCGACACCATGCGGCGGCTGGCGGCCGGCGACACCGCCGTCGCCATCCCCGACGCCGGGCGGCGCGACGAGTTCGGCACCATGGCCGAGGCGCTGCAGGTGTTCAAGGACGCCACCGCCGAACGCCAGCGCCTGATCGCCGAGCAGGAGCACCTGAAGCGCGAGGCGCGCGAGCACGAGTGCAAGGCGCTGCTGCGCATGGCCGACGACGTGCAGAACCGCGTGCAGTCGCTGATCGGCCGCGTGGCGACGGAGACGGAACGGCTGGGCGCCGCCTCGCGCAGCCTGTCGGGCAGCGCGGAAGTGACGCAGCGCACGAGCGCCTCGGTCTCCGCCACCACCGACCAGACCAGCGCCAACGTGCAGACCGTCGCGTCGGCCACCGAGGAGCTGTCCTGCTCCAGCAAGGAGATCGGCCGGCAGGTCGAGCAGTCCGCCACCGTCGCCCGGCGCGCCATGGAGGAGGCGGAGCACACCTCCGTCGCCGTCCGCGATCTGGCGGAAGCGACCAAGCGCATCGGCGAGGTGGTCGACCTCATCAACTCCATCGCCTCGCAGACCAACCTGCTGGCGCTCAACGCCACCATCGAGGCGGCGCGGGCGGGCGAGGCCGGCAAAGGTTTCGCCGTGGTGGCGCAGGAGGTCAAGAACCTCGCCACGCAGACCGCCAACGCCACCGACGAGATCACCCGCATCATCACCTCGGTGGAGACCGGCACCCAGGCCACCGAAGCGGCGATCCACCGCATCGAGGAAACCATCCGCGGCATCAACGATGGGGCCACCGCCATCGCGTCGGCCGTGGAGCAGCAGAACGCCGCCATGGGCGACATCACCCGCAGCGTGCACGAGGCGGCCATGGGCACCCGGCGCATCGCCGTCGAGATCGCCGAGGTGTCGCAAAGCGCGGCCGGCACGCTGACCACCGCGGGCGAGGTGGCGCAGGCCAGCCGCACGCTGGACAGCGAGGCGCACGCGCTGAAGGGGCAGATCGACGGCTTCCTCGACGAACTGCGCACCACGGCGCGCGCGGCGGGGTGAGATTGACCGGGATCAAGGGCCGGCGTGGCCGGGTGTGCTGGGCTGGACCCACAGCGCGCGGGGGCGAAAAACCCCTCCCAATGTCCTATATGATTGGGTGCCCACTGGCGCGATACTGAAGGCTGAGCAAGAAGCCGCGCGCCGCCGATCCGGGAGGAACAGTCGTGATGCCCACCGCCGCCAGCCCCGCACCGCTCGTCGACCCGTTCGGCCGCACGGTGAGCTATCTGCGCGTGTCGGTCACCGACCGTTGCGACTTCCGCTGCGTCTACTGCATGTCGGAAGACATGAGCTTCCTGCCCAAGGCCGAGGTGCTGACGCTGGAGGAGCTGGACCGGCTGTCGTCCGCCTTCGTCAAGCTGGGCACGCGCAAGCTGCGCCTGACCGGCGGCGAGCCGCTGGTGCGCCGCGGCATCATGGACCTCATCCACTCGCTGGGCCGCCACGTGAAGTCCGGCGACCTGGACGAGCTGACGCTGACCACCAACGGCTCGATGCTGTTCAAATACGCCGAGGGACTGGTCGAGGCGGGCGTGAAGCGCATCAACGTGTCGCTCGACACGCTCGACCCGCACAAGTTCCAGGCGATCACCCGCTGGGGCAAGTTCGACAAGGTGCTGGGCGGCATCGAGGCGGCACGCGCGGCCGGTTTGCAGATCAAGATCAACGCCGTGGCGCTGAAGGGCGTGAACGACGACGAGTTCCACCGCATGGTGGAATGGTGCGGCGCGCACGACTGCGACCTCACCTTCATCGAGGTGATGCCAATGGGCGAACTGGGCGGCGACACCCGGCTGGAACAGTACCTGCCGCTGTCCATGGTGCGCGCCGAACTGGAGACGCGCTGGACGCTTGAGGACAGCGACTATCGCACCGGCGGCCCGGCGCGTTACGTGCGGGTGGCGGAGACCGGCAAGCGGATCGGCTTCATCACGCCGCTGACCCACAATTTCTGCGAAAGCTGCAACCGCGTGCGGCTGACCTGCACGGGCACGCTGTTCATGTGCCTGGGCCAGGAGGACGCCGCCGACCTGCGCACGCCGCTGCGCCTGAGCGACGACGATTCGGTGGTCGAGCAGGCCATCCGCGACGCCATCCGCCACAAGCCCAAGGGCCACGACTTCATCATCGACCGCCGCCACAAGACGGCGCCCGTGTCGCGCCACATGAGCGTGACGGGGGGGTGAGTTCCCGCCACGACGTGCCCCTCCCCCGCTAAGGCCGGGGAGGGTTGATCGGTCGTTTTCCCCTCCCCTGCCTTAGCGGGGGAGGGTCGGGGTGGGGGCAAGAGTCGGCAGGGCGAGAGCTTTAGCGGTCGCGATCCTCGCGCAGCAGTTCCACGCTGTCCGTCTGCGGCCCCGGCAGGGTCATTGCCCGGATGCGATCGACAAGCGCCAGCTTCTCCTGCGCCGACAGGGGCTGCCTTGCCGGCGCCGCTTCGTCGAGGTTGCGGATCACGAGGTCGTCCATGGCGGCGGTCCCGGCTGCGTGCTTGCCTTCCTTAAAATAGCGCGTCCGGCCCGATTCGCAAAGCCGCCGGCCACGCGCGGGCACTGTCGCGCCGGCCTGACCTGCGCTATGGTCGGGGCACGATGACCGAACCCACCGCCTCGCCCTTCCGCAACAATCCCCCGCAGATCGCCTTCGTGTGCGCCGACACCGAGGAGGCGCGCCGGGCGCGCACGCGGCTGGTGCACCGCTATGGCAACGTGCCGATCGGCATGGCCGATGTCATCGTCGCGCTGGGCGGCGACGGCTTCCTGCTGGAGACGCTGCACCGCGCGCTGGGGCGCGGCGGGGCGATGCCCAAGCCGGTCTACGGGATGAACCGGGGCTCGGTCGGGTTCCTGCTCAACGCCTACCGCGACGACGACCTGCACGAGCGCGTGATGCACGCCCAGCAGGTGACGCTGCACCCGCTGCGCATGCTCGCCACGCGAGTCAACGGTTCGGTCATCGAGGCCATCGGCATCAACGAAGTGTCGCTGCTGCGCGAGACGCGCCAGGCCGCCAAGCTGCGCATCACGGTGGACGACAAGGTCCGCCTGCCCGAGTTGATCTGCGATGGCGCGCTGGTCGCCACGCCGGCCGGCAGCACCGCCTACAACCTGTCCGCCCACGGGCCGATCATCCCGCTGGGCGCCGGCGTCCTGGCGCTGACGCCGATCAGCGCGTTCCGGCCGCGGCGCTGGCGCGGCGCCCTGCTGCCGCACGCCGCGCGCATCACCTTCGACGTGCTGGAAAGCGCTAAGCGCCCGGTCAGCGCGGTGGCCGACTTCACCGAGGTGCGCGAGGTCGAGCGCGTCGTCATCAGCGAGGCGCGCGACGTGTCGATCATCCTGCTGTTCGACCAGGAGCTGAATTTCGAGGAACGCATCCTCAAGGAACAGTTCGAGCCGTGAGCGCCTGACGTTGGGTTTTCGGCTGATGCCTCAACCCAACCTACGGG
>DASWVP010000351.1:0-3648 GCA_036401175.1 Azospirillum sp.
GGCGATCGCCTTCAGGAAGGGCTGCGCCATGCCGAGCAGCAGCCGTTCGTCCTGCGCCGCCCAGGCCATCAGCATCTGCTGCGCCACCGTCCGGCTGCCCTTGGCCGCCGTCAGGGCCTCGCGCACCTTGCCGTCCACATAGGAATCGCTCATCGAATCGGACCTCCACCACTACCCGCGACTGTCGGCCCCAACGGTTAACAAACGGTTGCCCGACGCTGCCCCTTCCGCCGACCCTGCCTCCGGCCTGCGCACCGTTGCCCCGTCCGTGCGATTGCCCGATAGTGGCGGCATGCTGATCGAGACCTTCGCCGACCTGATCTGCCCCTGGTGCTACATCGGCAAGCACCGCCTGTCGCGTGCCCTGGCCGAGCGGCCGCGCGTGCGGCCGGAGATGCGCTGGCAGCCCTTCCAACTCAACCCCGACATGCCGCGCGGCGGCATGGAGCGCGACGCCTATCTGGCCGCCAAGTTCGGCGGGCCGGAGCGGGCGCGGCAGATCTACGCGGTTGTGGAGGAGACGGCGGAGCGCGACGGGCTGCCGCTCCACCTCGACCGCATCCGGCGCACGCCCAACACGCTGGACGCCCACCGCGCGATCCGCCTCGCCGCGCGCCACGGCCTGGGCGATGCCCTGGCGGAGGCGCTGTTCCGCACCTATTTCGAGGACGGGCTGGACATCGGCGACCGCGACACGCTGGCCGCCACCGCCGCCGGGATCGGCCTGGACGGCGCGGAGATGAAGGCGCTGCTGGCATCCGACGCCGAGTCCGCCACCGTGCACGCGGCCGACAAGCTGGCCCGGCAGCTTGGCTTGCAGGCGGTCCCCTGCTACATCTTCGACCGGCGCTACGCGCTGTCCGGCGCGCAGGAGCCGGCCAGCTTCCTGCCGCTCATCGACCTCTCGCTCGACGAATACGCCACCGCCACGGTGTGAAACCGGCCCATCGACAGGGCCGCCCGCGACGTGTTAAGCGCACGCCCTCAGCCATCCGCCAGGGCGCGACTCCGTCATGAAGCGCATCATCTGCACCGCCGCCGAAGGCCGCTTCGCGCCGCTTGCCTACGACCTGCTCCAATCCGTGCGCGACAAGGCGACGGCGGACATCGCCATCGGCCTGCTCGACGTCGGGCTGACGGCCGAACAGCGCGACAAACTCGCGCCGCTGGCCGACCATGTGGTGGCTCCCGGGTGGGACATCGTCTCCGCTTCGCCCGATCGCAAACCCAACCCGCGCACGGGGTTCCAGGCGATGACCGCCCGCCCCTTCCTGCCCCGGCACTTTCCCGGCTACGACCTTTACATGTGGCTGGACGCCGACACCTGGGTGCAGCGCTGGGAAGCCGTCGAGGTGTTCTTCGCCACGGCGCGCAGCGGCGCCATCGCCATCGTGCCGGAGATCGACCGCTCCTACACCTCCACCTACGACCGCGGCAGCCACCGGCGATGGAGCCATCGCAGCTACGAACGCGCCTACGGGGTCGAAGCGGCGCGGCTGTACGGCTCGCACCCGACCATCAATGCCGGCGCCTTCGCGTTGCGCGGCGACTCCCCCACCTGGGGCCTGTGGGCGCAGGCGTTCCAGGAGGGGATCGACCGCGCGCCGGACTTCGCGATCGACCAGCTTTCGCTGAACCACGTGATCTACCGGGGCTCCGCGCGCTACGCCTTCCTGCCGTCGACGGCGAACTGGCTGGTCAACAAGGCGCTGCCGAAGTACGACCCGGCGACGAGAACGTTCACCGAACCGGCGCCGCCCTTCGCGCCCCTGGGCATCCTCCACCTGTCGGGCGACACGAAGTTCGAGACGCACGCGGTCGGCAGCATCGACGGCAAGGGCGGCATCAGGACCACGCTGCGCTATCGGCGGGACCGCACGGCGGGCTAGGGTCCGGAACCGCGCACCGGCAGCCGTGTTCTGGCATGGGCACCACTGGAAAAGGCCGCCCCATGCCCCCGACCCCGCGCGGCGACACCGCGTCCATGTTGCAGGCGCGGCCGATCCCGGTTCCGGCGATCGTCCCGCCCACCTCCACCCAGACGACGCTGATGGTGCTGACGGCGGCGGTGGCCGCCCTGTATTTCGGGCGCGACCTGCTGGTGCCGCTGGCGCTGGCCGTGCTGCTCGCCTTCGTGCTGACGCCGATGGTGTCGCGGCTGCAGCGCCTGCGGGTCGGCCGGGTGCCGTCGGTTCTGCTCGCCGCGGTGCTGGTGTTGGCGGCGCTGGGCGGGTTCGCGGTGGTGGTCGGCAGCCAGGTCGCCGACCTCGCCGACAACCTGCCGTTGTACGAGCGCAACATCCGCGCCAAGGTCCGTTCCGTGCAGGAGCAGGCGGCGGCCACCGGCGGCGGCGTGGTCAGCCGCGCCACCGCGATATTCCGCGACCTGCGAACCGAGATGGACCGGCCGAACGATCAGCCGCCGCCCGCCGCCGGCCCCGCCGGCCCCACCACCGCCGCGACCGCACCGCCGCCCCCCGTGCCCGTCGTGGTGCAGGAGCCGGACGCCAAGCCCCTGGAGATGGCGCAGCGCGTCCTCGGCCCCCTCGCCGGGCCGCTGGCCACCACCGGCATCGTGCTGGTGTTCACCATCTTCATGCTGCTCCAGCGCGAGGACCTGCGCGACCGGATGATCCGGCTGGCCGGCTCGGGCGACCTGTCGCGCACGACGGAGGCGATGAACGACGCCGCCGGTCGCGTCAGCCGCTATCTGTTCATGCAACTGGTGGTGAACCTGCTGTATGGCGTGCCGATCGGCGTCGGGCTGGCGCTGCTGGGAGTGCCGAACCCGCTGCTGTGGGGGCTGCTGGGAACGGTGTTGCGCTTCGTGCCTTTTCTGGGTCCGGTGATCGCCGCCAGCATGCCGATCCTGCTGTCCTTCGCCGTCGATCCCGGCTGGACGCTGCCGCTGCTCACCATCGCCCTGTTCGTGGTGGTCGAACTGTTCTCCAACAATGTGGTGGAGCCCTGGCTGTACGGCTCGGCCACGGGGTTGTCGCCGGTCGCCATCATCGTGTCGGCCGTGTTCTGGACGGCGCTGTGGGGGCCGGTCGGGCTGCTGCTGTCGACGCCGCTCACCGTCTGTCTGGTGGTGCTCGGCCGATACGTGCCGCAGTTGCGCTTTCTCGACGTCATGTTCGGCGACCGGCCGGTGCTGCCCGACGAGGCCAAGGTCTACCAGCGCCTGCTCGCCCGCGATCCCGAAGAGGCGGCCGGGGTGTGCGAGGAGCTGCTGACCGACCACACCATCCCCGATCTGTACGACGGCGTCCTGCTGCCCGCGCTGTCGCTGGCCGAGCAGGACCGCCAGCGCGGCGCCCTGGAGCCCGAGCGGCGGGAGGCCGTCGCCGGGGGATTCGCCGAACTGATGGACGCGCTGTCGGAGTTGGGCGAGCCGGCCGGCGAGGCGACGCCCGCCCGGGGCTCGATCCTCTGCGTCGGCGCGCGCAATGACCAGGACGAGGCGGCGGCCCGCCTGCTGGCCGACCTGCTGCGCCGCAACGGCGTCGACGCCGCCGTGGTGCCGTGCGAGACGGTGGGCCCGCGGGTGATCGCCAGCCTGGGCACGGGCGGCGTCGCGGCCGTTGTGCTGTCGTACCTGAACCCGTCGGCGCTGCCGCACGCGCGCCGGATGGTGCGCCGCCTGCG
>DASWVP010000352.1:0-26147 GCA_036401175.1 Azospirillum sp.
ACGCCGCCCTCCAGGCCGCCCGCCGCCAGCCAGCGGGCGGCGAGCCGCAGACGGTCCAGCCCGCCGCCGCGCCGCGCCCAATTGCGCAGCACCGCCCCGGCGCGGTGCGGGTAGATCTGCGCCGTCGTCGCCATCATCAGCGGGTCGTCCCCCGGGGACAGGCAGAACATCCGCGTCGTCCGGGCATAGGCGAAGCCGGCCTCGGCGGCGAGCCGGCGCCCGTGCCGCCCGGTGCGGCCACCCGGATAGGCGAAGCCGATGACCGGCCCGCCCAGGATGTCCTCCAGCCGGCTCCGCCCCTCCACGACCTGACGCCGCGCCTCGGCCAGGGGAAGGGAGGACAGCCGGCGATGGTCGAGCGTGTGGGCGGCCACCTCGAAGCCCTCGGCGGCCAGTGCCCGCAGGTCGGCCGGGCTCATCACCGGCCGCCCCTCGGCGTTGGCCAGGGGCACGAAGAACGTCGCCGCGATGCCGTGCCGGGCCAGCCGGTCGGCCAGCCGCCGATCGGCCGGGTGCCCGTCGTCCCAGGACGTGGCGAGGATGGGCTCAGCCATCGCCGATCCCGCCCTGATTGGCCCCGCCGCCATCGGTCTTGCGGGCCAGGATCATGCCGCCGATGTAGAAGGCCGGCGCGCCCGCCAGCCGGTCGAGCGCCAGCGCCGCGAAGCCCAGCAGGTGGAAGGGCAGGGAGAGCAGGAAGGCGAGGCCGACGCTCAGCGCGTCGACCGGTCCGCGTCCGGCCCGCCAGCCGCGCCGGTGGGCGATCAGCAGCCGCCCCGGCACCTGGGCGAGCAGGGCCGTGAGGTAGGTCAGCGATCCGCCCTGCGTCTCGTGCGCCAGCGGGGTGAAGCCGGCGGCCCGCAGTTCCGCCTCCATGCCCGGCCGCGTCCAGCGCCACAGGTCCCGGCTGCGCCCCTCGGGGCACAGGAAGGGATAGCTGACCAGCAGGCATCCGCCCGGCGCCAGGACGCGGTGCGCCTCGGCCAGCGCGCGGCGCGGGTCGGGCAGGTGCGCCAGCACCTGAAAGGCGCAGACGAGGGCGGCTGCGCCGTCGGCGAACGGCAGCGCCGCCGCGTCGGCCGACACCGCCGTGCAGTCGTCGCGGATCAGGTCGATCGCGAGGTGCCGCGAGCGGGGCGCCGCCTCGGCCAGCGCCCCCGCGAAGGGCGCCGTCCCGGCGCCGACGTCCAGGCACAGGCCGGGCGGCAATCCGGACGCCGGAATCCTGGCGGCGATGAAGCGGCGCATCAGCGCCCGCTCCGGAACGGCGATCGACTGGGCGCGGCGGTACGCCGACACCAGCGTGCCCATCATTGCGACGGTCCTTTCGAGGCGGGGGTCGAAGCGGGGGCCAATGCGTGGGCGTCCGTCCCCAGAGCGCGGCGCAGCGCGGCGAGGTTCGCGGCGACGACGGCCTCGATGGTCAGCCCGTCCGCCGTCCGCCGGGCGCCTTCGCGAAGATGCTCCACCAGATCCGGCCGGTCGAGAAGGGTTTCCAGCGACGCGGCCAGCGCGTCGGCGTCCAGCGAATCGGCCAGGAGGCCGTTTTCGCCGTGCCGCAGGTAATCGATCTCCACCCCGTGTCCGGGCGCGTCGCGGCAGGTGACCAGCGGCACGCCGTAGGCGAAGGCGTGGGCGATCAGGAGACCGACCGAATCCGGGCAGACCACCGCCGTCGCCAGACGGAAGAGGGGGGCGAGCTGCGCCTCATCGAACAGGGCGGGGGCAAGGCGCACGCCGTCCTCGCCGGCCGCCAGCGACTCGATCCGCGGCCGGTGCGGCCCGTCGCCGACCACCAGCAGGGAACAGGCGCGGCCGCGCCGGCGCAGCGCCGCGACGGCGCGGATGGCAAGGTCCACCCGCTTGGCGGCGTACAGGCGCCCGATGAAGAGGAAGACCGGGCCGTCCGGCAGGCCGTGCCGCCGCCGCGCCGCCGCCACTTCGTCCCCGCTCACCGCCGCGCCCGCGGCGCGGACCGCGGCGACGTCGATGGTGTTGTGGGTGACGAACACCCGGTCGGCGGCGACGCCGTGCGCGACGCACTGCGCGGCGAAACGCGGCGTGTAGGGCAGCACCGCGTCGGCGCCGCGCGCCATCACCACGCGCAGCCGGCGCCGCAGCGCCGCGACCAAGCCCGTCTCCGCGCCGTCGAGGCGAAAATGGCCGGACAGGACCAGACGCGGGCGCCCCGTCAGGCGCCGCGCCAGCCACAGCGTCCAGACACCCAGGTCGTGGACGTGGAAGGCGGCGATCACCGCGTCGTAGCGTCCGCTCAACGCCTCCATCACGCCGCCGGTCCAGGCGATCCGCCGGCCGCCGGGCCAGCTTCGATGGCGCACCGGAACCGTCGGCAGGGGCAGCGGTTCCGTGGTCATCACGGCACCGAAGTTGGCGGGTCCCGGTCCGTGAAACACGCTGATCGCCCAGCCCTCGGCGCGGGCGAGCTGGTGGAGGAACGGCAGGCGATAGTGCGCGATGACCCCGTCCATCAGCGCCACCCGCGGGCGGGCCGGCGGGAAACGGCTGGCGGCCGAACCGGCGGTCAACGCGGTCCAGGCCCTGGACAGGTAGGGCGAGGCGGCCCACACCGGCCACAGCGGCCCGCCGTGGCGCCGGGCGAAGGTCAGCCAGCCGCGCGGCGGAAATCCGCGGGGGCCGACCAGGGCGGCCAGCCGGTCACGCAACGGACGCGCCCCGTCGCTCCACGGCGGCATGGCCCGGTTGGGCGCGCAGGTGCCGAGGGTGCCCGGCGCCTGCACCACCGGCACGCCGGACTGCCCGGCGCGCAGCCCGAAATCGGTGTCGGCCGTGCCCTGCACCCCGACGAAGGCCCGGCTGATGCCGCCGAGCCGCTCGTGCACCGCGCGGGGCACCAGGACGATGTTGCCCTGGAAGGTGTCGCAGGGCTGCGCGAAATCCGCCGGCTCGACGGGAAGGAAGCGAAACGGCCGGCGCGGATGGCGGCGCTGCCCGCCGTAGCTGAGTCGCCCGGTTTCCGGATCGCGGGTGGCGCCCACCACCACCGGAGCACCGCCTCCGTTCGTCCGCCAGGCGTCGTGACACGCGACCAGCGCGGCGACGGCCCCGCCGTCCAGCCGCACGTCGTCGTTGAGCCAGAGGAGGAAGTCCGGCGCGCTCCGCGCCGCCTCGCCCAGGCCCAGTGCCATGGCGCCGGCCCACCACAACCCGCCGTCGCCGTGCAGCAGGCGCACCTGCGGGAAGCGCTCCGCCACCGCCTCGGCCGTGCCGTCGGGGCTGGCGTCGTCGACCACGACCACGTCCAGCGACAGGCCCGCCGGCAGCGCCTGCGCGAACAGGCCGGCAAGCGCCTCCAGCGTGACGGCGACGCGCCCATGACAGGCCAGCACGGCCGTCACCCGCCGCGCGCCGCCGCTCATCGGTCCGTTCCCGGTCGCGAGGGCCCAGCGTACAAGTCACGCGAGGCGGCCCAACCGGCGGCCGCACCGTGGTCGCGCCGTGCGATCGCCGAAGCCTCCGCGGCACGCTCGCGCCGCTCGGCGGGAGTCAGCGCGTCCAGGTCGGCCAGCGCGGCGGCGATCGAGTCCGGGTCGGTGCCGCACCACCGGATGGCCGGCCCGAAGTGACGGAGGTCGCGCAGCCCGGAGGAATCGGCGAGAACGGCGGGCAAACCGCAGGCGAACGCCTCCAGGGCGGCGACACCCAGCCCTTCCCAAAGGGACGGCATCGCATAGGCGTCGCCCGCGTGCAGCAGCGAACGCACGTCGTCGACGGCCCCCAGGAAGCGGACGCGGCCGGCGATGCCTTCGGCGGCGGCCAAAGCCCGCTCCTCGGATTCCAGCGGTCCATGGCCCGCATGCAGCAGGTGGATGTTCCGCCCGTCCGCCGCCAACCGGGCGACCGCGCGCAGCAGAGCCGTGTGGTTCTTCACCGCCAGACAGTTGCCCACGGCCACCACCGCCAAAGTCCCGTCGGCGAGCCCCAGGCGGTCGCGCGCCTGCGCGCGCTCGTCCGCCGTGGGAGGCCGGAAGGCCGGATCGACCCACGCCGGAATGTAACGGACGGGGTTGGCGAAACGCTGTCGCTCGTTGTCCATGACGGACGGGGAATGGCCGGCGCTGGCGACGCCGAGGAGGCGACGCGCGATGGTGCGCTGCGCCCAGCGGCGGGCGCGCAGCGCACCGGTGAAGGCGAACACGCCGTGCACCGTGCGCACGATCCGAGGCACCCGACCGGCGCGGGCGGCCAGTTCGATCCAGAAGGCCGCCCTTTCGCAATGGACGTGCACCACATCGAAGCGGTGGCGGCGAAAGAAGGCCAGCAGATGGCGGACGAAGGACAGGTCGCGGGCGAAGGGCAGATGGTGGATGGCATAGCCCGCGGCGGCGAGGCGGGGCGCGAAGGGACCCGGCGCGTCCTCGCCCGTCGACAGCACCGCCGGTCTCCATCCGTCCGCGGCCGACATCGGCCCGATCACCTCGAGCATGCGTTCGGCGCCCGACGGGTTGAGGGTTCCCAGAACGTGCAGGAGAGCCGGCCGGTCCGTCATGCGGTCCCCCGCCCGGCCCGAAATGGCGGCAAGGCGTGGCGTTCCCGTTCCGCTGGTGTGGTCATGGCAATGCTTAGGTTCCGCCAGCTCACCGGCTCAGCAAGCATGTTCGATTGGTCACTTGGCGGTACCTGTCTATTGGACCGGCAAGCGCCGTGGCAAGCGCAACGTAGGTGCCTGGCTGGCCGACCATCGACATTGGACAGCGGAGGGCACGCGCCATGTGCCGCGCACGCGCGCCGTGTGGACTTACGGGAATTCTGCCTGGGATCGCTCCCATGACTGCGCGCAGTGAACTGGAACGGCTGGCGGAGCAGTACGGCGCTTCGAAGCGGATGCACGTTTGTCTGTGTCATCATGACGCATTCTTCCATAAGCGCCGTTTCGAGGCGACGAAGGTTCTTGAAATCGGCCGGCGGAACGTCGCTCAGGTGGGGACGTCATATCGGCGGCGCTCGATGGAAGCGATCAGGCGCCGTCCATATCGCCAGGTCCGGCCCCTTCGATGACGGCGTGGTGCCAGAGCTGGAACATCAGCAGGCCCCAGACCAGGTTGGGGCGGTCGGTGCGGCCGTCGAGATGGGGCCGCACACAGGCGTCGTAAACGTCCGGCTTCAGCAGGCCGCCGGCGGCCAGGGCGGACGGGGCCAGCAGCCGCTCCACGAATGGCCGCAGCCGCCCGCGCAGCCACAGGCGCATGGGGACGCCGAACCCCCGTTTCGGCGCCGTCAGCAGTTCCGGCGGCAGCACCGGGGCGACGGCGCGGCGCAGCAGTCCCTTCAGGTCGCCCCGCCGGGTGCGCAGGGCGGCGGGGATGGTGAGCACGAGGTCCACCAACTCGTTGTCGAGGAACGGCGTGCGCGCTTCCAGGGAATGGGCCATGGAGAAGCGGTCGGTCATCAGCAGGAATTCGTCCGGCAACTGCGTGTGCATGTCCGTGGCCGCCATGCGATCGCGCGGCCCTTCGCCGGTGGCGGCGGCATAGCGTTCGTACAAAAGCGCCGCGGTGTCGCGCAGGCCGGCGCCGCCGTCCGTCGACAGGCCCCTCTTGTCCTCGTCCGGAAGATAGTAGCAGCGATCGAAGAATTCGCGGCGGAACGTGTCGAAGCCGACGTGCCGGCGCCCCAGGCCGGGATACAGGCGGGGCAGCAGCCGGCCCTCCAGCCGTATCCACTTGCCGTAGTTGCCGAACAGCTCGTCGCCGCCCAGGCCGGTGAACCCCACCCGGACCTGCGCGCCCATCACCTTGAACACCGACCAGGACGGCAGGCCGCCGCCATAGGGCTCGTCCAGGTGCCGGACCATGGCGCCCAGATCATCGAGCAGGCCCTGCGGGTCCAGCCGCACCTCCTGGTGATCGGTGTCCCATTTGCGGGCGACGAGTCGCGCCAGCGACAGCTCGTCCCAGTCTTCCTCGCCGGCACCGGCGAAGCCCAGCGACACCGTCCGCACCTTGGCGCCGCTCTGCGCCAGAAATCCGACCACCGCCGCGGAATCCAGCCCGCCGGACAGCGAACAGGCAACCGGCACGTCGGATCGGGACCAGCGCCCGACCGCGGCCGACAACGCCGTCCGGATGCGTTCGGGCCATTCCCGCGCCGGAACCCGGTGGTCGGGCCGGAAAGCCGGCGTCCACCAGCGCTCCACGCTCTGCACCCCATCGACCAGCCGGTAGGTCAGGCTGTGGCCGGGCAACAGGCGCGACACGCCGTCCAGCATGGTGCGCTCGCCCGGCGTGTACATCAGGCTGAGGTAGTCGAACAGGCTCTGCCGGTCGACGCGGCGCTCCAGGATCGGCAGCCGCAGCAGGCTCTTGATCTCGGAGGCGAAGGCGAACCGGCCGCCCTGGCGGACGTAGTGGAACGGCTTTATGCCCATCCGGTCGCGGGCGCACAGAAGAACGCGCTCGGCCCGGTCGTAGAAGGCGAAGGCGAACATGCCGTTGAGCCGCGGCAACGCCGCCTTGCCCCGGCGCATCAGCAGGCGCAGCAGCACCTCGGTGTCGGAATGGTCGGTGACGAAGACCTCGCCCGCCGCCTCCATCTCACGGCGCAGCTCGACGGCGTTGAAGATCTCGCCGTTGTAGACCAGGACGTAACGGCCGTCCGGGCTGATCATGGGCTGGTCGCCGTCGGCCAGGTCGATGATGGCCAGCCGGCGCATGGCCAGCGCCAGACCGGCGTCGCGGTCGCGGAACACGCCGCCACCGTCCGGCCCGCGGTGGTGCTGGACCGCGTTCATGTCCTCGATCCAGCCATCCTCCTGACGGCCGTGGAGTCCGACGATGCCGCACATGGCCGGGCTTCAATCCGCCGTCATGGCCCCGGACCCGACTGGTCCGGACCGGGCGAGCTGCTCGAAGATCTCTTCGTACCGATCCATGGTCTTCCCGATGCTGAACCGCTCCCGCACGGACGTCCGCGCGGCTTCCCCCAGACGCCGCCGCGCGCCCGCATCAGTGCCGAGGTGCAGCATCGCCTGCGCGATGTCGTCGGACGAGCGCACGTCGACGAGAACACCACAATCCCCGAGCACCCAGGACACCGCGCCGCTCGCCCGCCCGGCAATGGCCGGCACGCCGACGGCGGCCGCCTCGATCAGGGTCATGCCAAAGGACTCTTCGAGCGACGGGTGGACAAGGACGTCCGCCGCGCGCGCCAGCGTGTCCTTGACGGCCGCGTAGGGCAGGCGGCCGAGGAAGTCGATGCCGGCGTCGAAACCCCGCCCGCGCGCCCAGGCGGCGGCGGGACCGTCGGGGCCGCATTGGTCGCCGATCATCAGCAGGCGCGCCGCCGGCAGGCTGCGGCGGACGGTGGCGAAGGCTTCCATCGCCTTCGCGCCGTTCTTCAATCCCTCCCAGCCACCGCTGAAGATGCTGGCGAACGTCGGGGCGCCTTCGGCCGCGCGCCCGGCCGGCCGCCCGGCCGGCCGTTCAAAGAACGCCTCGGGCAGGCCGTTGGGAATGACGTCGATCGGCCCGGAATGGAAACCGAAGCGGTGGAGATGGTCGGCGATGTAGGGCGAGACGGCGACCATGCGCCGGGCCAGCCGCATGGCATGGTAGGCCATGACCGTTCGGACCATGCGGTAGGGGATGAAGTTCCGGCGCAGGATCCGCCAGGGCGCGTCGCGGGCCGTCACCACGTGCGGGATGCCGCTGGCGATGGCCGGCAGTGCGAACTCGTAGGTCCAATGGGCGCTGAGGAGGTCCGGACGCTCCCGCCGGATGGCGTCCAGAAGATAGCGCCGCTCCCGTTTGAAATAGGTCTGGGCCCGCCGCGTCGTATATGGGCCCACGCAGATCCTCAGCCGGTCTCCTTCGAAGACGCGCTCCTCGGTGACCGAGGGGTCCAGGGAAAACACCACGACACGCCGTCCGCGCCCGAGCAACTCGCGCACCATCAAATTGACCGGTGTGCCCCCCAGGCCGCGCGGATAGCCCGCCGCGAAACAGCGCTCCGGCAGATGATCGCGGTAGTCCTCCAGGGAAATCGGGCCGAGGATCCCGATGGTCGGATCGCTCATCTCACCCTTCCTTTGCGACGGGCGCGGATGCCGGCAGCCGCCGCAACCCGCCATAGCGCAGGAGCGTCGCGAACACGGACGGAAAGAGCGTCGCGTAGATCAGCACCACGCACGATCCGCACACCGCGATGTCGAGGCACAGCCGCAACGCCGGCCCGGTGTCGGAGGGCAGGGCCAGGGATAGCCCGGCGACGCCGGCCATGCACGCCACGGCCGCCACCGTTCCCGGAACCAGCCGGGCCAGCACGTCGCCGACGGGCACCTGCAGGACGCGGGCCATCAGGCGCATGTGCAGGGCCATGAAGGCGATGGCGCTGAACGCCCAGCCGGCGAGCGCCGCGTCGAAGCCGACCCCGGCGCCGAGCGCAAGACCGGCACCGGCCAGGAGCATGGTGATCACCTGGATGCGGAACCGTTCGTCGAGACGCAACGTCCCCTCGTTCACCACGGCGAAGACGTGGCCAACCATGAAGGCCGCGACCGCCAGACATGTCCAGGACACCGCTTCCGCCGCGTCGGCCCAGCCGGCACCGAGGACGACCGCCACCAGTTCCGGCGCGGCCAACATCATGCCGCCGCACAGCGGCAGCACCACCGCTCCGACGGTTTCGGTCAGCGTGCCGCAGGTGCGGCGAAGCTCCGCCGGACTGTCGCGCAGCGCGCCGATGTCGCTGATCTGCACGCGGGTCAGCGAGGTGACGATCATCTCGACGGGAACCTGCACCAGCGAGGCGGCGCGGTTGTACAGGCCAAGCGCATGCGCGCCGAGCAGGGGGCCGATGATGGCCGGGGGAAGCTGCCCGTTCAGCACCTCGAGCATCGACGTCTTGGACATCGAGACGCTGGCGGCGACGATGGGCCGCAGCGCCGCGCGGTCGATGCGCGGCCGGATGCGCAATCCGGCGGAATGGATGGCGATGGCGGCGGCGATTCCCGTCTGCAGCAGCGCCTGCGCCAGCAGGCCGGCCACCAGGGCGGATGCCCCCCAGCCCGCGGCGGCGGCCAGGATCGCCACCGCGCCGGTGCCCAGGATCTGCCCGGCGAGGTCGGCGATCACCAGCCCGCCGAAGGCGAAGCGGCGGCGCAGCACGCCGCGGAACACGGTCCCCGCCGCGCCGATCGCGAGCAACGGCACCAGGGCGAGCACCACGGCCGCGAAATCCTCCGGCACGCCAAGCCGGACGGACGGCGGGACCAGCGCGGCCAGGACGAGGGACGCCACCGCGGCGGCGGTCATGACGGCCCAGAACGCCGAGTCGATGCCCTCCTGCGACAGGCCGGGCAGCAGCAGGATCGCCCGCTCCGCCCCGCCGGTCAGCAGGTACTGGACCGGGCGGACCAAGGCCAGCGCCCCGGCGACCAGCCCGTAGTCCTCGGACGCGACGAGGCGCGCCAACACGACCATGATGCCGATCTGGGCAACGGCCGACACGCCGTTGGCGACGAGGGTGATGCGGATGGCGCGAATCGTGCGCCCTTCGTTGCTCATGACCACCCGGCCGTCGCGTAACCCATTTCCTCCCGCAGGTTCACCTCGGGCAGGAAATAGTCGAGGTGCGGGGGCGGGGGCGCCCGGCCCGCCAGCCGGGCCTCGCGCAGGTCGCGCAGGATCGCGGCCATCGCGCGCATCCGGTGGTACTGGGTGTGCCGGGCGGCGATCTCGCCCGCGGCCCGCTGGCCGAAGTCCAGGCGCTCCTGGTCGCTCCACTCCAGCAACCGGTCGCAGGTGGCGAGCAGGTCCCCCATCCCGCGGTGCAGGAACCAGTGCCGGCCCTCCCCGAAGATGCGATCGACGCGCGGAACGCGAACGTCGATGAAAGGGATGCCCGAGCGGATCGCCGTGACGCTGCGGTCTGACATGTAATAGTCCATGTGGCCGCCGGGAAAGGCCCCGACGATCACCCGCGCCTTGCGGTAGACCGCGTGCTGCTGCGCGTACGGGATCGGCCCGCGCGCCGACGGCCACCCCTCCCACCCCGCCCCGAACAGGGCGAATCGGCGCCCATAGCGTCGCTGCAGGGCGGCGACCTGCCGCTTCCGCTGCCACGCGGACAGGAACAGATAGCGCGTGGGGTTGCGGACGTGAATCCGGTTGCCGATGAAGACCACGTCGTATTCGGGCCGGTAGTCGGCCGTGTCGAACGGCTCGTCGAACCGCGCCTGGCAGTAGCCGTTCGGCATCAGGGTCACGCGGGGCGCCCCCCGCCGGGCCAGATCGCGGGCGAGGCCGCCCATTTCGGTGAGGAAGGTGACATCGGCCAGACGCGCGGCGGTGCGGAACGACGCCGGCAGCCGCCCGGTGAACCGCCCGAAGGGATCACCCGAACTGACCGCGACCAGCGGCCGGGACGGCAGTTGCCGCAAGGCGCCGATGAAGCCGGCGGGGTCGGGAACCGGGCCATGGAAGTACTGCAGGAAGACGGCGTCCGCCTCCATGTCGCGCGCGGCGCGGACGGCTTCGCGCCACACGCCGTCCCACCCCGCGCTGTCCGCCAACCCGTAGTAGGGCAGCGCCCGATAAGCCGTGAGCACCCCTTCCGCTTGCAGGCGCAGGCAGGCGTCGTCGTAACCCGGATGGTCGGCGACCGCCCGTCCCTGCATCAAGAAAAGAAGGCGCATCGATGTGTCCTGGAGCGCGGTGCCCCGCCATCGCCGAGAAAGGCGGCGGCGATGGCGGGAGTGTGCCCGAAGCGGGGGCAGGGGCGCAACGCCGGTTCGGCATTCATGCCGGCGGCGCTTGATGGCTTCGATGGAGCGCCGTCCGCTTCGTGCCTTGACACCCCACCAAAGGCCGCCGATACGCCTGGGATCGACCACACCACGACGTCGGGGTGAGTCCAGGATGGATGGCGGAACAGGGGGAGGGCGGCCGGCGCATGCCGCCCGGTGCGGGGCACGCGCGCACCATCCTGCACGTGCGCATGCTCGGCGGCCTGGGCAACCAGCTGTTCCAGTACGCGGCCGGGCTTGCCGCCGCGCGGCGGTGGGGCGCCGAACTCGCGCTGGACCTGACGTCGGGCGACCGCGGCAGCGCCCGCCACCCGCGCCGCTTCATGCTCGACGCGTTCGGCATCGCCGCGCCGCACTACGCCCCGGACGGGATGGAGCGCCTGCTCTGGAAGCTGCGGACCAGCCGCGCCCCGCGCCTGCGCCGTCTGGTTTCGCTCGCCCGCGCCGACCGGTCGGTCACGCATTTCGACGAGCTTCGGGTCCACAGCGCCGACCGTCGGCTGGACGGTCCGCCGCCGCGCGGCGTGGTGTCCATGGTCGGGTACCGGCAGTGCGCCGCCTACGCCGCCGCGTGCGAGGACGTGCTGCGCCAGGAGCTGACGTTCCGCCACCCGCCGGACGGCGCGAACACGTCCATGCTCGACCGCATCCGGGGCGAGCCGGCGGCCGTGTCGGTGCACATCCGGCGAGGCGATTACCTGCAGCTCAGCGGCAGCCCGGTGCTCGATCCCGCCTATTACCGCGACGCCGTGCGTGCGATCGCCGCCAGGGTTGCGAACCCGCGGTTCTTCGTCTTCTCCGACACGCCGGCCTGGGCGCGGGAGGCGCTGCCTCTGGATCACCCCACGGTCATCGTCGACGGCAACGGCGAGGATGCGGCGGTCGAGGATCTGCGGTTGATGGCCGCGTGCCGGCATCACATCATCGCCAACAGCAGCTTTTCATGGTGGGCCCCCTGGCTTGCCCCGCCGGCGGACAGGATCGTCGTCGCGCCGAAATACTGGATGATGACGCCGGACACCCATTATCCGGAGCTGTTTCCGCCGTCCTGGACCATTCTCGAAAACCTCTCCTGACGCCTCCTTCGGGCTGGTGTCGCCACGGGCGTAGACTTAAGGCCGGTGTCCCGCGTCGGTGCTCCAGGATTGGGCGACGGCGGCGCCGAGGATGGCCGCCCAGGTGACGGTCACCGCCGGGATCTGAAGGCTGAAGTCGAAGAGCGCATGGGCGCCCACCAGGACCGTCGCGGCGACGCCCAGGATCGGGTAGGCGGCATCGCGCCGCCGCGCCACGGCGCCCCGCAAACAGCGGGCGATCAGCCACAGCACGGCCGACACCAGCGCCGCCGTGGCGGGAATGCCCAACTCCACGGCCAGTTCCAGATAGGTGTTGTGCGCCTCCGACCAGATCAGGGCGACATCGACGGGCCTGATCATCGCGAACGCCGCCGCGAAGCTGCCGAGACCCAGGCCCGTCCACGGATTCCGGCCCAGGAGTTCGAGCGTCAATTCGTACGTGCGTGCCCGGTCGGAGAAGTCGCCGACCACGGCCCCCGTTTCCGTGATCACGCCGATGGCGAGCAGGAACAGGGCGGCCACGACGGCCGCGACGATCAGGAGCGCCATCGTCCGCGCCCGGCCGGGCGGCCGGGCGGTCGCCCACAGTCCGCCCGAAAGTGCCGCCAGCCCCAGGATCGCCGAGGCTGTTCCGGCGCGCGATCCGGTTTCCGGCAGCGACAGGGCGATGACCAGCCCGGACAAGGCGAAGAGCGCCGTCGGCCGGCGGAAATGAAACAGCAGCGCACGCCCCATGCGCACCCCTTCCAGACGGTGCGCGACGGCCGTCACCGCACACAGGAAGCCGAGGCCGGCGTAGGTCGCGTAGGTGTTGCGGTTGACGAACGTGCTGGTCAGCGAGTTCGCGTAGGCCCACTTCTCCATCCACAGGATGGTTTCGTTGCCCGACAGGAAGACGGCCAACCCGTAGGCCGCGTACACCGCCGCCGCGACGGCCAGCGCTTCGACCAGCCGGTGGGCGCGCCGGCCGGAACGCGCGTGCTGAAGCGCCAGCCAGAAAACCCCCGCGTAACACAGGAGCCGCATCACACCAACCAGGGCGGCGGGCGAGTCGAGGGCGACCCGCGCGGCACCCGGCTGCCCTTCATCGGTGCTCAGCGCCGCCAGCGCATCCGCCCACAGGGGTGCGGCCCAGGATTCGGGCGGCAGGGACGACGTCTGAGCCAACGCCCACAGGATGACGCCGCCGAACAGGGCGAGGGGGACGGCGATGCGGGTCGGCGCGACGGCCGGCGCGTCCTCGTCCCGCGCCGTGGCCAGCGGCCAGCTCGCACACAGCAGGCCGACAAGCACGGCCAGCAGCGTCCAGCTCCACGGCCTGTTCGCGCCCAGCGGCAAGGGGGCCAGCGCGACGACCAGAACGAAGCACCAGAAGTGAACGCGCCGAAGCATGCGTCGCTTAGATGCGCAGGCCGAACCGCAGCGCGAACACCGCCTGGCTGAATTCCGAACCCGCCACGTTGGACGTCCGCTTGCGATAGCCGACCTCGCCGCCGACGTAGGCTTCGGGCATCAGGGCCCACACGGCGCGCGCGCGCGTGTCGTAGGTCCAGTTCGTCTGATCGATGCCTTCGAATGCATCCTGGGAGATGTTGAGGGTGCCGGTCAGGACGACGTTGCGCTGAAGCTCGTGCCGGGCAATGATGCCGCCGCCGGTGCGCACCATGCCCGAAGCCCGGACCGTGGTCGTCTCCAGGACGCTGCGCTCGAGCGAGAGGACGACCACCGTCATGCGCGTGGGTGTCCAGTTGAACACCGACTTGAGCGAGAATCCGGCCGGATCGCTGAACCGCGAATCCTCGTAGTTCTGCTTGAGATAGCCGACCAGGAAGTCGCCGCGGATCAGCTGCGAGATGTCGACGCCCACGCCCGTTTCGGCCCGCCAGCCGTTGCTCGACCGCTGGTAGCCGGCGCGGTCGAACTCGTCGTCGTATTGGCGGCGGTTGCCCTGCACCTCCACCACGGCGGCATAGCCGGGGAACATCTCATACGAGCCGCGGCCCGAGAGGATGGCTTCCCAACGGTTGCGATCGGAGTTGCGGATGATCGACCCGGTCGAGGTTTCGACGTTGTCGAACAGGCGCCGGTTCGCGGTGAAATCGCTCGCGAAGGTGAAGCGGCCGGACTGCACCTTCGTTCCGGCGCGCCCGGTGGCGCCGTAGGTGCGCGTCGGATGCTTGCCGCCAACATCGTCCGGGCTGCCGCGGTCCTCGTAACGCTGGAAGACGTCCAGGAAACCGGTGCCTTCCCAGGTCCGGCTGAAGTCGTACCGCCCGTCCACCGTCGCGGCCGCGTCGAGGTGGTTGTCGTTGGTGTAGGTGCGGAACAGGTACTGCTCGGCCCGCGCGGTCAGGTTCAGGGCGTGGTTGGTAAAGCGCGACCGCAGCTGCATCTCCGGCGCGATCCGGGTGATAATGTCCGCCTTCTTGTCGGTCGCCCGGGCGAAGACGTTGCTGTTGTACAGCACCTCCGTTTCGAGCTGCGGCAGCAGAAGGAAGCTGCCGATCTCCATCCCCTTGGGCTGGTAGGAGTCGCTGATCTGCTTCTCGTCGCCCCGCCCCTGGCTGTCGTCGTCGGCGTTCGTGTCCGTCGTCACCTTGGCCGCGCCGGTGGCGGCACGCCGGGGGTCGGCGCCCTGCCGGGTGTCGGCGCGCTGCGCCAGGACCGATTGCGACCAAGTCGCCAGCAGCATCACCGTCACGACGGCCAACGCCGGGCGGAGGATCTTCGAGACGCGTGACATCCGGATTTGAGTCGCGGACGTGGCACGGTCAACCGGGATGACTTGGAGGGGCTGGGTCATCTTGCAGTCGGTGATCCAAATTGGGAAGGTTGCAACGCCCGATTACCATCTTTTGGCTATGCGTTCCAGCGGTAATCAGACCGACGGCGGAACATCGCGCAAGGGACGTGGCGCGATGTCACAAACGGTCACAACCTGTTGCATACCGACGCAATTTCCCGGGATTGCCGATCCCCGCGCTAAACTTGAATTCCGATTCGCCGTTGCATGACCGAGACGAAAACGCATAATCTGGCGCGGCAATCGCATGGCGATCTACACGCCTTTGGTTGCACCAGAAACGTCGAGACTTCCGGGCCATACAATGAGCTTTCGAATGAACACGCGTCCATTGCGGGCCGGCGCTTTGCTGCTGATCGGCGCCCTCCTGCTCGCCGCCTGCAGCACGACGGTCGGCGACTACCCGAGCGAGGCTGCCCCCACCGCGATCATGAACCCGGCCGAAGGCTACCTTCTCGAACCGGGCAACCGCGTGCGCGTGATCGTGTTCAATGAAACCAACCTGTCCGGCGACTTCACCGTCGATCCGGTCGGCAACATCGCGCTGCCGCTGGTCGGCAACATCCCGGCCAGCGGCGTCACCGCCAAGGCGCTGGCGAAGCGGATCGAGGACACGCTCAAGCGCGACGCCTACATGCAGAATCCCAGCGTCGCCGTCGAGGTCCAGACGTTCCGCCCCTATTATGTTCTTGGTGAAGTCCGGCAGCCGGGGGAATTCCCCTACACCACCGGCATGACGGTGCTCAGCGCGATCGCGCGCGCCGGCGGCTATGACTACCGTGCCCGCCAGGGGGAGGTGGTGCTGGTCCGTCCGGTCACCGACGGCCAGAAGGAATACCGGGCCAACGAACGCACCCCGCTCCTGCCGGGCGACATCGTGAAGGTCCTGGAACGGCGGTTCTGATCCTGATCGTCGGGTTCCCGGCGGCGTCGCCGGGACCCGAACTTCGATCCAGCCTGCTGTTGAACCCACGCACGCGTCAGGCGCCATGCGGCGCGAAGGACGAGGCATCTTCTTATCCGGCCCGTGCGCAGCCGGCGAACGGCTGCGCAGCGCGCCATACCTGAAACCGCAATGACCCGATCGTCCGGCCGGACGATCGGGTCATTGCGGTTTCAGGGCGATCAGGTTTGAACAGCTTCGGCAGCCTGCAAAGCGCGCCAACCGTCCGCCTGAATTTTGCTATCCGACAAGCTCCAGAGGACTCCCCGGCATCAGCTCGGGCTGGCGGTGAAGACCGGCCTATCGTTGTTGATCGGATTCACGTTGGGATTGTTGTTATTGTTATTGTTATTGTTATTGTTTTGGTTGTTTTGGTTGTTGTTGTTGTTGTTGTTGTTGTTGTTGTTGTTGGCCGTCTGCGTCGGCGTTCCGCCTTCCTTCGCCGTCTGTGTCGGTGCGCCCTTGCCGGCAAGAATTGCGTCCGTCTCTCCGGCGTTGGCCGGATTGGCCTGATTGAGGGCCGGCGCCGCGCCAGCCTGGCTGATATTCCCTCTCACATCAGCGGTGACGGAAGGAACGGCGGCGACCACCGTCGGCGACGTCGCCGCGGCGTACGCGTTGGCCATCGCCGTGATCGCGCCTTGCGGCGACGTCTGATAGACCGCCGGGTTGCTGACGACCTGCGTCACGCCGGTGGCGATCGCCGCCACCCCTTGGGGAGCAACCCGCTGGGCCTCCGGCGCCACCGCGACACGGGCCGCCGCGGTCACGACGTTCATCGTGTCGCTCGGCGCCTGCTGCATGACCGTCTGCGCCTGCACGGTCTGCACGGCCGCGCCAGCGATCTGCACGGCGACCGCGGGGGCGATCGCGAGGACACTCTCGGCCACGGTGACCGCCTGCGCGCACAACGCGGCCGTCATCGTGGGGTTGTTGATCGTGCCCGAGGCCGACACCACCGCCGATGCGACACCGGCGGCGGCGAGCGGTGCGACCCGCTGCACCGCCGGCGCCACGAAGATGCGCGCGGCGGTCGTCAGGACGCTTTCGGTCTGCTGCGGCGACGACGATTGAACGGGCGTGGCGCGCACCGTCTCCACCGCAGCGCCGGCCGCCTGGATCGCCGCCTGCGGATTGGTCGTGACGAGCTTTTCGGCGGCCGACACGACGGACGACGCCAGGGCGGCGGCGCGCTGCGGGTTTCCGCCGGACAGCGTGTTGATCGCCTGCGTGACCTGCTGGGGGTTGCCGGCCAGGACGGCCGCGCGAAGGGCGGGGGGAAGGGTGTTCACGTCGCCCGCCTGGGCCGCCGCGTTCCCCTGGCCCCGGCCCTGATTGCCTTGGCCCTGATTCTGCTGAGCCCACGCCGGAACGGCGACGCCAAGGGAGGAACCCATGGTGGCTGCCGCGATGGCGGCTGCCAGTGCGCGCTTTC
Organism: Azospirillum sp.; assembly: GCA_036401175.1. GTDB lineage: Bacteria > Pseudomonadota > Alphaproteobacteria > Azospirillales > Azospirillaceae > Azospirillum. The sequence goes on from DASWVP010000352.1 coordinate 17,041, forward strand.
GGACGTTCATCGTGAGCTCCCCTTCTTCCCCAGGATCTGGAACCGACCCATCAACAGCCAATTGATACGCTTTCCCCGCGTAACTTCAAGTGGAGGTTCGCGGAATCGAATCCGTGAACGAATTGGGCCGTGGCCGGCGCGGGGATCGTGGCTGTTGCGTCGGCCGACCGGACAAACCATTATTCCGCGCGCTTGACGTGCGGGATGCCTCGGATCGCCCCGGCGCCGCGCTGTTATGGAAGGCATGATGGACGACGCGACGTGGGCGGCATCCGAGGACCTCATCGGCCTCGGTCTGGCCGCCGTGATCTACCTCGGCGTGCTGATCGCCGTCGCGTCATGGCGGCTGACGGCGCCGCTGGTCGTCGTCGCCAGCATCCTGCAGATTCATTTCGGCTTCGACCTGTACGTCGTCGTGGCGTCCTTCAACATCCTGCCGCTCGACGTGCTTGCCGTCGTCCTGTCCGTCGCAACCTTGCTGCGCCTGATGATGCGCGGCCGGCCGGACCTGATCACCGGCTGCTTCCTGGCGCTCGCCGCGACCATGCTGTTCGGTCTGCTGCGCGGCGCGGCGTCCTATGGCGTCGCCACCGCCGTCGTGAGCTTCCGGCCCAACCTCTACTTCATCGTCACCGTGCTCTACATGATGTCCTTCACCTGGACACCGCAGAACCTCGATCGCTTCACGACCCCGTGGTTCGCGGCCGGCGTGGGGCTGGCGCTGTACGCGGTCGCCTGTTGGATCGATCCGTCGGTCGCGGTGTGGTCGTGGATGCTTACGGATCCGACCGGCCGCCTCGCCTTTCTCGACTGGCGGGTGCTGCCGGCGTCGAGCACCCTGCTGATCGCCGAGGCGGCGCTGTTCGGCGCCGCCCTGTGGATCCGTCCCGGCGCGGCGCCGGGTCGGCAGTTGCTGGCCATTCCGCTCATGTTCACCGTCATCCTGCTCTATCACCGAAGCGTCTGGGTCACCGTGGCCGTCGCGCTGGCCACGCTGCTCGCCCTGCGCCCGTCGGCCCTGAATCGTCTGGCTCTGCCCGTTTCTCTCGCCGTGCTGCCTCTGCTTTTCATCGGGGCCATGGACGGCGAGCTCCTGACGGCGGCCGTGACATCCGCCGTCAGCGAGCCGTTCGAGGAGACCAGCACCTGGGCATGGCGAACGGACGGCTGGCAGGTGATGGTGCCGCAGATGCTGTCCAGCGGGCCGATCACGCTCCTGCTGGGCTCGGGGTATGGCTACGGCTTCGTGTCGTCCAGCGGTACGCTGCTCGCCAATCCGCACAACGCCTATGTCGAGGTCTTCGTGAACGCCGGGTTGCTCGGCGTCGGCCTGCTGATCGCCGGTTACGGCCTTTCCCTGTGGCGGCTGTGGACGGGGATCGTCGAGGAGGGCCGGCATTTCGACCGTGTCTCCGCCATCCTCCTGCTGGTCGCCCTGATCGTCTACAGCGTTCCCTATTCGCCGAGCGGCGAGCAGGGGCTGCTCGTCGGGGTGATCGCCGGGCTTGCGGCGCAGTGCACGCACGCGCGACGGGCTCCCGCCGGCCGGTTCGGCTCGGCGGCCGGGGCCATGGCGGCGCCGACATGGAAGCGGCCATGAGGGCACGGCTGCGTGGCCTGTTGAACACCCTGGGTGTCGGCCGCCCCAGAGCGCCACGGCCGGCACCCCGCGTGCCGGAAGGCATGGTCGTCTACGCCATCGGCGACGTCCACGGCGAACGGACGGCGCTGGAGCGCCTGCTCGACCGCATTCGCGACGATGCGGCGCGCCGGCAGGCCGCGCCGGTCGCCGTCTTCGTCGGCGACTACATCGACCGCGGGGCCGACAGCCGCGGCGTGCTCGACCTGCTGTGCGCCGACCCGTTGCCCGGCTTCACGGTCCGCCGCCTGCTGGGCAACCACGAACAGGCGATGCTGGATTTCCTCGACACGCCGGACGGCGGCACGGAATGGCTGGAGTTCGGCGGCGTGGCCACGCTCGACAGCTATGGCGTGCGTGGTCTGGTCGGTGCGCCGGATGGGGCGCGGCTGAACGCCCTGCGCCAGGAGTTGGCCGCCCGCCTGCCGGATGCCCACCAGCGCCTGCTCCGGTCCCTGGAGCCCTATGCCGTCTACGGCGACTACGCCTTCGTGCACGCCGGGATCCGTCCGGGAGGTCCGCTGGCGCAGCAGCGCCTGGAGGATCTGCTGTGGATCCGCGAGCCGTTCCTGGGCTGGCCGGCGCACCATGAAAAGGTCATCGTCCATGGGCACACGGTGGTGCCGGCCCCGCAGATCCTGCCGAACCGGATCGCCATCGACACCGGCGTCTATGCGTCGGGCGTGCTGACGGCGGCGGTGCTCGAAGCGGACGGGGTGCGGGTGCTTCAGGCGCGCCGCTGAGCGGGCGGGCCGATCAGCGGCGCGACCGCCAGCGCCGCGCGTTGCGCACCACCCAACCGAAGGGGCGCAGCACCGGATACAGCCACAGCAGCCGGTCGGGCAGGGGCAGGAGGCTCCAGTCGATCGGGTACTCCAGGTCGACCCTGAATTCCCTCAAGGCGTGGCGCCATCCGCCCTTCAGCGTGTAGCGGTGGCCGCGCCGCCGCATCTCGCGGACGAACCACGCCACGCTGCCATGGGGCGGGCCATCCAGCCAACCGGGGCCAGCAAAGAGATGCGCCGCGAAACGCGCCGCGCGCCGCCGGTCGGGGGACATCGAAAGCAGCGGCCCGGGCACCGGCAGGTCCAGCCAATCGTGTCCAAGAATCGCCGCGCGGCGCATGGCCGCCCCAACCCCCGCCGCGTCGGCCAGTGCGAGAGCCGCCGCGACACCGTCGGCATCCTTCAAGAGGACGGTCAGGTCGGCCAGCCAGCGCAGACGCTCCCAACAGTGGCTGGCGCCGTGCACGCACAGATACAACGGCAGCATCGAACGCGGCAGCGTGGCGATGGTGGCGCCGCCCAGCGCGACCTCCTCCCGGTCCCGCCACAGGGACGCGAAATCCGTCCGCAGGCGATGGGGGTTGTCCGTCAGCCGCTGGTGCAGTTCGACGAGGTGCCCGTCCGCCTCGTGCCGGTACATCAGGTCCTTGAACATCCGCTGGCTGGCCGTGCGCCGGGCCGCGGACACAGGCGCCCCCGCCGGGCGGTAGCCGGCGCCGGCCAGCACGCCGTCGGCCGTCCAGAAATCGGCGGGATCGACCAGCAGGTCGATGTCGCCAGCGCCGCGCGTGGACAGGTTGCCGTACAGCTGCTGCGACAGGACGACGCCCTTCAGCACCATCATCCGCACGCCCGCCGCCGCGAACAGGCGGGACAGGCGCGCCACCTCGGCCGCCTGGGCCAGGCTCTGGCGCGTGGCGGCGATGGAACCGTGCCGCAGGGCGGCAAGCACGTCGGGCGGCGTTTCCGGCGCGCGGCACGCCTGGAGCCCGGCGAGGACGAGGGGCTCGACCCGGTGCTGCCGCGCGCCCTTCGCCACCGCCTGCCAATCGACACCCGCCGCCACCATGGCCCGCAGAACCGCGGCATCCGCCGGACGTTGCGGTTGGCGCGCGGCAAGGCACAGCAGACGGAACTCCGGCGCCAGTGCTTCGAGGGCCCCGGCGGTCCCGGAACCATCCCTCATGCCGCGCCCCCGGCGACGGCGGACGGCCATCGGCAGGGCCACATCGAAAACATTTGTGTGATATCCAAACTACCTGCCGGAAGACCGGTCGTTTTCCATTGTCATGGAACTGTTGCCAACATACACACTCTTTCGGACTATGTCGCCCATTCGAGTGTGACCAATGGATGCCGAAACCGCCTTCGCTGATCGGAGCGCGTGCCCCACCGGGGCGCGGCCCGAAGGCGTGCGGGTCCTGCGCCGCGCGTTCCGGGAGTTCGCGGCCGCCGGTCTGGTGCTGATGGTCGGCGACATGCTGCTCATCGGCGCCGCGATCAGTCTGGCGACGCTGCTGCGCGGCCTGCTGACCGACTGGTTTCCCATCGGCATCGACGCCCGCGTCTTCCTGGGGCTGCACATCCTCGTGGTCCTGCTGCCGCTGGGCTTCGCCATGGCGGGTCTCTATCCGGGCTACGGCCGCACCGACGTCGAGCGGTTGCGCCTGCGCGTGACGGCCACGGCCGTGTGCTTCGGCGCGTTGCTCATCTTCGACTATCTGGCACAGAACGGGCAATGGTCGCGTGGCATCACACTCGCATCGGCGGTGCTCACCCTGCTGGTCCTGCCAGTGTGGGACGGAGTCGCGCGGAGCGTGATGGTCCGCCGCGGGTTGTGGGGCACGCCGGTGGTGGTTCTGGGGCCGTCGGAGCGCCGGGGCGCCGTGGTCCAGTCCTTGACCAGCCATGCGGAACTCGGCTGGATCCCGGTGGTCGAGGGGCCGCTGCCCAGGCCGGGCGAGCCGATGGTTCCCGGTGCCACGGTCGCCATCGTCGTCCTTCCCCTGTCGGGCCCCGCGGTTCTGCCCGACGACCTGCCTTATCGGCGCGTGGTGCTGGTTCCCGCGGTCGACGACGTGCAGAGTTCGTGGGTGGCCGTCCGCGACATGGGCATGTACGTCGGTCTGGAGATGCAGCGGAACCTGCTGATTCCGTTCAATCGAAAGGTCAAACGGCTGCTGGATCTGGCGCTGGCGACGACGGGTCTGGTGTTCGCCCTGCCGGTGATCGCGCTGTTCGCCCTTCTGGTGAAGATCGTTTCGCCCGGACCCGCCTTTTTCATACAGGCCAGGGAAGGGTGCGGCGGCCGGTCGTTCCGCATGTGGAAGCTGCGCACCATGGTGCCCGACGCCGACCAGCACCTGGATGTCCTGCTCAGCACGTCGGCGGAGGCCAACCGCGAATGGAGCCAGCACATGAAGCTGCGCACCGACCCGCGCGTGATCCCCGCCATCGGGCGGCTGATGCGCCGTTTCAGCATCGACGAGCTTCCGCAACTCTGGAACGTGATCCGCGGCGACATGAGCGTCGTCGGGCCTCGTCCGTTACCGGATTATCACTTGGCGGCACTGGACCCCACCGTGTACGCATTGCGGCGGCGGGTGCGTCCGGGTATCACCGGGCTCTGGCAGGTCTCCGGGCGCAGTTCGCGTCCGCTGGACGAACAGCAGCGCCTCGATGCCTATTACGTGCGGAACTGGTCGTTATGGCTCGATCTGCACATTCTGGCCCGCACGGTCGTCGAGGTCTTGAAGGGCAAGGGCGCGTGGTGAGTGGCGACATGAACGCCGAGTGGCGTCGCGACGGCTTGCGGCTCCTTGCAGCGGCTTGGAAATCCTTCTGAGGGCGAGGCACGGAACCGCCGTGGAGAAGTTGATGCATCAAATGGTATTGCCCGACGCCACCCGGGGCGCTGGCCCGCTTCGGGCGAAGCTTGGGCGCGAGGCCGACCTCCGGCACATGCTGCGCACCTTGTGGCGCCGCCGCGTGCTGCTGGCCGTGTGCCTGCTGCTGGGGGCCAGCGCGGCCTGGGCGTACGTGTCTGGCATCACCCCGGTGTACACCGCGACCACGCAGGTGATGCTCGACACCCGGCGTCCGCGCGTCATCGACCTCAAGGACGTGCTCAGCCAGCTCCAGCCGCAACTTGTCACGGTCAACAGCGAGGTGGAGGTGCTGCGGTCGCGCACGGTCGCGGAGCGCGTGGCGACCGCCCTCAACCTCTACGACGATCCGGAATTCAATCCCTCGCTGCGCGCCAAGCCGGAGGAATCCGATCTGGTGCGCTCGGTGACGGCGCTGTGGAACGAGGTGAAGACCGCGATCGTCGGTGAAAAGCCGGAGCCCCAGGTCGACGAGGAGACGCGCCGGCAGGCCCTGCGGGCCGGCGTCGTCGGCGGCCTGCTCGGCCGGATGTCGGTGGCCGCGGTTCCGCAATCGCTGGTCATCCGCATCAGTTTCAATTCGACCGACCCGCACAAGGCGGCGCGCATCGCCAACGCCTTCGCCGACGCCTATGTGGTCGAGCAGCTGGAAACGAAGTTCGAGGCGGTGCGGCGGGCCACCACGTGGCTCAACTCGCGGCTCGAATCGCTGCGCGAGGCCGTCGTCGATTCCGAACGCCAGGTTGTCGCCTATCGGACGACGACGGGGCTGATCGAAAGCCGCGGCCAGCTCGGCGCCCAGCAGAAACTGGGCGAACTCAACTCCCAGCTCGTCGTCGCCCAGTCCAAGCGGGCGGAAACCGAGGCGCGGATCAGCCGCATCGAGACGCTGCTCAAGACCAGCCGCGGCAGCGACGCATTGGACGAGGTGCTGGACTCGCCGCTTGTCCAGCACCTGAAGGAGCAGGAGGCGCAGCTTGCGCGCGAAGCCTCCGACCTCCTGTCGCGCTACGCCGAGCGGCACCCGCAGATGCTGAAGGTGCGCGCCGAACTGGCCCAGGTCCGCAGCCGGATTGCCTCGGAAGTGGACCGGCTGGTCCAGGGGCTGCGCGGCGAGCTGGTGGTGCTGCGCAGCCGCGAAAGCGGATTGGCGGGACAGATCCGCGAGGTCGAGTCCCGCGTCCTCGAACAGAACCGGGCCGAGGTCCGCCTGCGCGAGCTGGAACGCGAGGCGCAGGCGAACCGCGCCATCTACGAGGCGTTCCTGTCGCGGTTCAAGGAAACCGGCGAGCAGGAGCACATCCAGCAGGCCGACGTCCGCATCATCTCGCAGGCCGAGGTGCCGGGCGCGCCCAGCTATCCCCGCACCAGACTGCTGATTTCCGCCGCGGCGATGTTGGGGCTGGTCGCCGGCACGGTGCTGGTCCTCGTGCTCGAACAGCTCGACAACACGTTCCGCAACCGCGACCAGCTGGAGGAGGCGACCGGCCTGCCGGCCTTGGGTCTCATTCCGGCGATCCAGTCGGCGACCGGCCGACGGCGCGTCGAATCCTACCTGTCCGACAACCCGGCATCCTCTTTCGCCGAGGCATTCCGCATCACTTGGTTCGCGCTCAAGCATTCGCTGCCGGATGACGAATCCAAGGTGGTGGTCGTCACGTCCTCGGTTCCCGAGGAGGGCAAGAGCCTGACCGCCCTGTCGCTGGCGCGGACCGCGGCGAACCTGTCCTTGCGCGTCGTCCTGGTGGATGCCGACCTCAGGCGCTCCTCGATCGCGGAAATGCTGAACCTGCAGCTCGATCGCGGCATCGCCGACGTGCTGTCCGGGCAGGCCACCGTCGACGACGTCGTCGTCAAGGACCCCCGCTCGAACGTGGATGTGCTGTCCGGGCGGCCGATCAAGCCGCGGCAGCTCGATCTCGTGGCGTCGAACAGCTTCGCCGGCCTCGTGGCGGACCTGCGCGAGCGGTACGACCTCGTGGTGATCGACAGCCCGCCGACCCTGCCGGTGGCCGACGTGCAGATGCTGGTCCAGCTTGCCGACCGGACGGTGTTCTGCGTCCGCTGGGACAAGACGCCGCGCGAAAGCGTGGTTTCGGCGCTGCGCATGCTGATGGACGTCAACGCCAACATCGCGGGCACGCTGCTGACCCGTGTCAATGTGCGCAAGCACGCCCGCTACGGTTACGGCGACCTGGGCCATTATTATGGACGCTACAGAAGCTACTACGCCGAATAGCGCCCCGCGGGACGCGTCCGGCACCCGGTCGCGGCGCAAGCGGCGGCGGAACGACGCGTCGTCGTCGTGGCGCGTCGCGTCGGTGCTGTCGGCCGTGCTGGGGGTGGCCCTGCTCGCGCTGGCCCTGCCGCGCCTGGAGGCCGAGTTCTCGGTGCTGCTCGCCCGCCAGCCGGTCCTCGCCGCCGAGGCCGGCACGCCGGTGGCGCCGGACCTCCTCGCGAATTCCGCCCGGCGGCTGGAGGACGCGGCCGGGCGGGGGCTGTCCGTGACGGCGCACGACGACGCCGGACGGGCGCGGATCATGCTGGCGCTCTACGCCGGGCCGGCGACGCCGCAGGGGCAGGCGGAGCTGACGGCGGCGGCGGCCGTCCTGCGCAACGGGCTGGCGCACGCGCCGGCCGCGCCCTACGTCTGGAACCGCCTGATCTATGCGGAATACGCCCGCGGCCGGCTGCGCGAGGCGGCGGCGGTGTGGCGGATGGCCAGCGTGACCGGGCCGTTCGATCCCGAGCTGATGGCCCGCCGGATCGAAACCGGATTCGTGCTGTGGCCCTACATGGATACGGCCGCGCGCGACGCGTTCAGCCGGCAGCTCGAAACACACTGGCGCTGGAACGCGGGCGGGCTCGCCGATCTGGTGGACCGATTCGCCATGGCGGACGTCGCCCGCCGGGCGCTGGCCGCCTATCCTGAGGCCGCCGCCGATCTCGACCGGCGTCTGGCCGGGCGCGCCCCGCGATGACGCCGCGCCATCCGATGCGCGACGTGCTGGCGCTGGTGCGCGGCATCATCGCCTTCGGCGGCCGGCGTCTGGCGCTGGTCGCGGCGCTGGCCGTCGTGGCGGCGCTGGCGCAGGGGGTGGGCCTGCTGCTGCTGGTGCCGATGCTTCACCTGCTGGGCATCGCCGGATCGCCCAATTCGGGCGGCCGGCTGGCCGGCTGGATCGCCCCGCTTGGCCTGGAAGGGGTTCTGGCGCTCTACGTGGTTCTGGTGACGGCGGTCGCGCTGGTGGCGCGGGCGCGCGGCATCGCGGTGATGCGGTTCCGCCTGTCCTATATGGACGATCTGCGCCGGCGCCTGCACGACGCCGTGCTGGCCATGGAGTGGCAGGCGTTCGGCCGGCTGCGCGCCGCCGACCTCACCCACGCGCTGCTGGCGGAGTGCAATCAGGCGGCCTTCGGCGTGGAGTTCCTGCTGCGCGTGGCCGTGATGGCGGTGGAGGTGCCGCTTCTGCTCGGCGTGGCGATGCACCTCTCGCCGCTGATGACGACCGGCGCGCTGATGCTGGCGGCGGTGGCGGCGCTGATGCTGCGCCCGCTCAACCGGCGCACCTACGCGCTCAGTCAGGCCATGTCGGGGCGGATGCGCGCGCTGCACGGCGACGCCGCCGACGATCTGTCCGGCATGCGCGTGATCAAGAGTTTCGGGCTGGAGGCGGCGCGCCGGGCGGCCTTCGCCGGCCGCATGGCGGATCTCCGCGCGCTGCAGATCGGCCACCAGCGCGCCACCGGCACCGTGCGGGTGCTGACGCAGGCGGGCGCGGCGGCGGCGGCGGCGGT
>DASWVP010000353.1:0-11042 GCA_036401175.1 Azospirillum sp.
AGATGCGCGCGGCGCACCGGCCGCGCCACCGGCACGACGCCGCCCGACACGTCCGGCTGCACCTGCCGCGTCAGCACCACCAGCCCGCGCAGATCATCGCCGTGCAGATCATCACCAAGCAGACCGGCGGCCGCAGCCTCCTCGGCCAGCACCAGCGCGTCGAAGCGGGCACCCTCCGCCAGCGCGCCTTGCGCCGCGTGGGCGTCGGCGGCCTCGGCCACGGTGGCGCCGTCGGCGGCGAGGTAGCGCGCCAGATACCGGCGCTCCTCCGGCGCCGCCGCCGCCACCAGCACCGACAGGCCGGCCAGCGGCGGCGGCGGCGCGTCGGTTTCGGCGACGTCGGCGGTGAAGGTGAACCAGAAGGTGGCGCCCCGTCCGGGCTCGCTCTCCACGCCGATCTCGCCGCCCATCAGCTCGGCGATGCGCCGGCAGATCGACAGCCCCAGACCGGTGCCGCCGAAACGCCGGGTGGTCGATGCCTCGGCCTGGGTGAACGGGCGGAACAGGCGCGCCTGCACGTCGCGGGCGATGCCGATGCCGGTGTCGATCACCGTGATGCCCACCGTGGCCTTGCCGCCCAGCAGCGAGATCAGCTCGGCACGCAGCGTCACCGAGCCGGACGGGGTGAACTTCACCGCGTTGCCGGCAATGTTGAACAGCACCTGCCGGATGCGCACCGGATCGCCCAGCACGCAGGCCGGCAGTTCCGGATCGACGTAGGGGATGAGCAGGATGTCCTTTTTGCGCGCCCCCGGCGCCAGCGTGTCGGCCACCCCCTCCACCACCTGGGCCAGCGACACCGGCACCCGCTCCAGGTCCAGCCGGCCGGCCTCGATCTTGGAGAAGTCCAGGATGTCGTTGATGATGGTCAGCAGCGAGCCGGCGGAATCGCGCACCACCGCCACCAGCTCGCGCTGTTCGGCCGACAGCGGCGTGTATTCCAGCAGCTCCAGCATGCCCTGCACGCCGTTCATCGGCGTGCGGATCTCGTGGCTCATGGTCGCCAGGAACAGCGACTTCGCCTGGTTGGCCGCCTCGGCCTCGGCGCGCGAGGCTTCGGCCGCGCGGGTGGCGGCGACCAGTTCGCGTGTGCGCTCCGTCACCTGGTTTTCCAGGTTGCGGTTGAGCTGCGACAGCTCCTCGTACAGGTGCACGTTGTCGAAGCCGACCGCGACCTTGGAGCAGAAGACCTCCAGCAGCCGCCGCTCGTCCTCGGTCAGCGGGTGGCGGTGGCGCAGGTAGAACAGCGTGTCGTGCTGGCGCGAGGTGGAGCGGAAGACCAGGATGCCGTGGTCGCGCTCGAACACGTTGTGCATGGCGCCCAGCGCGCCGTCGATGGCGCCGGCGATCTCCTCCGGCAGCACCTCGGCCACCGGCCGGTTGTCCAGCCCGGTGAACGCACCGCCGCCGCCGATGACGATCGCCTCGCCGCCGGCCGTCCAGCGGCTGCACAGCAGGGCGCCCTCGCAGGCCGGCAGCACCTCGTCGATGCGGCGCACGGCGTCGGCCACGTAGCCGGCGATGGTGCGCTTGTCGAGCAGCGAGGAGGAAGCGTGCAGGATGCGTTCCAGCCCCTGGCGGTGCTGTTCGATGGCGGTGATGTCCTGATAGCCGCGCAGCGCCGCGACGACGGAGGTGAACAGCTTCTGCGCCGTCAGCTCGGTCTTCGACTTGTAATCATTGATGTCGTAGTTGAGGATGACGTCGCGCTCGGGCGCCTGTCCGGGCTGGCCGGTGCGCAGGATGATGCGCACCCGGCGGTTGTTGAGGTCGCTGCGGATGTGGCGGACCAGCTTCAGGCCGGCGTCGTCCGATTCCATCACCACGTCCAGCAGGACGACGGCGATGTCCGGGTTCGCCCCGATCACCGCGCGCGCCTCGGCCGCCGTGGCCGCCGACAGGAACTGCGCCGGCCGCCCTTCGAAGGCGAAGCCGCGCAGCACCATCTTGGTGGTGGCGTGGATGGCCGGGTCGTCGTCGACGATGAGGATGAGCCAGGGCTCCGCGACCTCCGCCGGGGAGTCCTTCGCCGAGGCCGCCTCGGCGTCCGCGCCCGGCTCCTCGTCGGCGAACAGAAACTCGTCGCTCATCCCACCCTCATCCGAGCCACCCCCTGCCGGAACCGCTCCATCGGCCGGGCTCGAAGACGGGACGATATCATAGGCCCTACCGCTGTGAACAGGAGAGGCGCCACCGCCACACGCGAAACGCGAAGGGGTGTTGGCGTGCCTCCGCCCGTCCGTCACGCCACATATCGGCCGGCGGGTTTAGGCCACAGATGGACACAGATGAACACAGATTTTTAAGATGCCCGCCAACGGCAACGCTGGCCGGAAGAGCGCAGATGATCTGTGCTTATCTGTGTCCATCTGTGGCTGAAAAAATTTCGCCCCATATGGGAAACGCTTGCCGGACGCTCAATCCGCGTCGTCGTCCTCGTCGCCCTCGGCGCGGCAGAAGCGGCGCAGCGCGTCCAGGTCGGCGACGGAGATGGTGCCGCCGTGCGTCTCGACGCCCACCGGGCGCAGCTTGGCCAGCGCGCGGGAGAACGTTTCCGGCTGCATGCCCAGGCGCCGCGCGATCAGCGCCTTGTCGAAGGGCAGCGCGAACATGGCCGACCCCGGCCCCTCCGGGCAGAAGCGCAGCAGGAAGGTGCCGACGCGCTGCGGCGTCGGCTGCACCTGCAATTGCTCGATCGCCTGCACCAGATGGCGCAGCCGCAGCGACAGCGAGCCCAGCATGGCGAAGGCGATCTGGTCGTCCTCGCGCAGGCAGCGGGCGAAGCCGTCGGCGGTCAGCGTCAGCACGCGGGCGTCGGCCACCGCCTCGGCGCACACCGGGAACTTGCCGCTGGCGAACATGGCGGCCTCGGCGAAGGTCTCGCCGGGGGCAACGACGTTCACCACCGCCTCCGCCCCGTCGCGCGTCAGCCGGTACAGCTTGACCCAGCCCTCCAGCAGCACGAAGAAGCGGTCGGCCTTCTCGTCCTGCACGAACAGGGTGGTGCCGCGCTGCACCTGGCGCACCTGGGCGCTGCCCACCAGCGCCGACAGGGCGCGGTCGGGCAGGCGCTGGAACAGCGGGATGGCGCGCAACGTCGCGGCGTCGGTCGGCCGCAAGCCCGGAATGTCGGTCTTCATCGTCTCTCCCCCTTGTCCGGGCATGCTCGCGTGGTTGACGGCCCCGGTTGAGAACCATTGTAGCCGGGAGTCCTTGACGGCGGTCAAGCCCGCCCCGACGCGCCGACGGCCGCCCGCCCCGGCCGGACCAGCCGCGCCAGCATGACCGCGTTGACCGTCATGGCGGCGGCGTCGGACAGCATGCCGGGCACGGACATCACCAGCAGGTTGTGGCCGAACCAGCACGGCAGCGCCAAGGCCATGAACAGGCGGAACAGCCGCACGTCGGTCTGGTAGCGCCCCAGGCTGACGAAGGCCAGCCCGGCCGCCGCGAAGGCCGAGGGCAGCCCGTGCCACGTCGCGGCCAGCCCGGCGGCGATGAGCGGCAGCACCGCCAGATAGACGTACCGGAACCCCGGCCGCGTGCCGAGCGGGATGGCGGCGGCGGCCTGCACCGTCGCCAGCACGTTCATCAGGCTGCCGGTCGGCGCCCCCAGCAGGGCGAAATGCAGGGCGAACAGCGTCGACGCCGCCAGTTGCACCGTCAGCATCGCCACCCGCCCGCGGAACAGCGCCCACGCCACCCCCGCCAGCGTGCCGGCGAAGCCGACGATCTGGGCGAGCGTCGCGGCGGAAAGGATGTCGGGCATGGGGACCGGGATCGGGGCTGCGGAGCCGGCAGATTAGGACCCGCCCCGCCGACCGCAAGCGATTTCCTTCGGGTCCAACCCGCGCCGCTACGCCGCGGCCACGCCCTTCAGGTGGCGGACGAGCACGCTGATCACCCGGTCCGGCGCCGTCAGGTGCGGCAGGTGTCCGCCCACCGGCAGGACCTCCAGCGCCGACGCCGGCCAGACCCGCTGCAGATGGCGGACGGCCTCCAGCGGCACCAGCGGGTCGCCCTGCGCGTGGACGATCGCCGTCGGCACGGCGAGGCCGTCGATCCAGCCGCGCAGGTCGGACTGGAACACCGTCACCGCCTGCTGGAAGGCGATGTCGGGCCGCAGCGCCGACAGGCATCCCGCCACCTCCGCCGCCGCCGCGCACCCCGGCGCGCCGCCCACCACCAGCGCCGCGTACTCGCGCGCCCAGCCGGCGTAGTTGGCGGCCATGGCGCCGACGATGGCCTGCGCCGCCCGCGGCGACAGCCCGGCGCGGTAGCCGGGCCGGGTCACCAGACAGGGCGACGGCGCCAGCAGCACCATCCGCTCGAACCGCTGCGGCGCCTCGACGGCGGCCAGCGCCCCGGCCATCGCCCCGGCCTCGTGGCCCAGGTAGACGCAGCGCCCGATGCCCAGCGCGTCGAGAATGGCGAGCAGGTCGTCGGCGTAGCCGCCCAGCGTGGCGTGGCGGAGCGCGTCGTGGCTGTCCGCCGCGGCGGCGCCGCTGCCGGCCATGTCGAAGGCGACGGTGCGGAAGCGCCGGTCGAGCCAGGGACGGATGAGTCGCCAGATGCGCTGGTCGGTGGCGAAGCCATGGCCGAGCACCACCGCCATCGCGCCGCAGCCGCTGGTGGTGACGTTGTGCCGGGCCAGGATCTCCGCACCGTCACGGCGCGGCGCGCCCAAGCCCCCTGCCGCCTCGCCCATGACCGTGGCCTCCCCCGACTGTGGCTCGATGGAACAGCAACATCCGCACCACCGGCCTGTTCCGGCCGGTTCACCGGCCACGCGTCTGAAATTTGGGGGAGCCCCGCCCAGCCTGCGGGGCGCCCCCCTACAGGGCGCTTTGGGCGCTGGTCAGCGGGGCCAGCGCGGCGACGGCGTGCGCCTTGCGTTCGTCGAACAGACGGGCCAGTTCCCGCGCCCGTTCGTCGGGCAGCGTGTCGCGCGCCTCCTTGAACAGCTCGTCCTCCTCCTCCTCCAGATGGTGGCGGACGAGTTCGTCGAGCACGTGCACCTTGGCCTTCCACGCCGTGCCGTCGACGGGCATGAGGTTCAGCTCGCCCATCAGGGTGTCGATCATGTGGTGCTCGTTCAGCCCCTCGGCCGCCTCGTCGCGGGTGGCGCGGGCGTTGACGATGGTCGCGTAGAACACCGTCTCCTCCACCTTGTGGTGCGCCCACAGCTCGCGCTGGAGCTGTTCGAACAGGATGCGGCGCCCCGTCCTGTCGTCCTCCGGCGCGTCGGCGATGCGGGTGAGCAGCGTGCGCAGCGTGTCGTGGTCCTGCTCGATCCGGTCGTAGATGTCCATGGGACGGCGTCCTCTCCCGTTGCTTCGGTCACGCTGGGAGTCAACCCGGCGCCCGGCGCAGGGTTCCGCTTCCGCGCCGCCGGCCGGCGGGTTACCTTTCGCCCCCACCCTTCCACCCCCTGCCCGACCGGAGCATCCCGACCGTGTCCGCCCCCGCCCTCCTCGCCCCCTTCGGCATCGCCCGCCTGCCGCGCATCGTCTTCGGCGCCGGCACCGTCGCCGCGCTGCCGACCGAGGTGGCGGCGCTGGGCCGGCGGGCGCTGCTGGTGACCGGCGGCGCCTCGTTCCGCGCCACGCCGCGCTGGGCGGCGCTGACGCGCGGCCTGGACGCCGCCGGCGTCTCCTGGGCCACGGCGGGCGTGTCGGGGGAGCCGACGCCCGAACAGGTGGACTCGGCGGTCGCCGAACACCGGAACGGCGGCTTCGACGTGGTGGTCGGCGTCGGCGGCGGCGCCGCGCTGGACTTCGCCAAGGCGGTGGCCGGGCTGCTGATGCCGGGCAATTCGGTGATGGACCATCTGGAGGGGGTGGGGCCGGAGCTGCCGTACCGGGGGCCGGCGCTGCCCTTCATCGCCGTGCCCACCACCGCCGGCACCGGCAGCGAAGCGACGAAGAACGCGGTGCTCAGCCGGTCCGGCCCGCAAGGCTTCAAGAAGTCCTTCCGCCACGACGATCTGGTGGCGCGGCTGGCGCTCGTCGATCCGGAGCTGCTGGACACCTGCCCGCCCGGCCTGATCGCCGCCAACGGCATGGACGCCTTCACCCAGCTTCTGGAATCCTACGTTTCGACGCGCGCCAACCCGATGACGGACGCGCTGGCGTGGTCGGGGCTGGCGGCCTTCGCGGCCGGCTTCTTCGCCGCGTGGCGCAACGACGCGGACGCCGCCGCCGGGCGCAGCCAGCTCGCCTACGCCGCGCTGCTGTCCGGCGTCTGTCTGGCGCAGACGGGGCTGGGCTCGGTGCACGGGCTGGCCTCGCCGCTCGGCGCCTTCTTCCCGATCCCGCACGGCGTGGCGTGCGGCACGCTGGTGGCCGACGCCACCGACGTCAACATCACGGCCCTGAAGGCCCGCGCCCCCGATTCGCCGGCCCTGCCCAAGTACGCCCGCGTCGGCCGCCTGCTGGGAACCCTGAGCGGCCACGCCCGCGACGGCGAGGCGCTGGACACGCTGGTCGGCCTGCTGCGCGCGTGGCAGGAGCGGCTGGCCCTGCCCCGGCTCGCCGCCTTCGGCGTCGGCGAGGACGACGTGGACCGCATCGTCGCCAACAGCCGCGGCTCCAGCATGAAGACCAACCCGCTGGCGCTGACCGACGCCGAGATCGCCGCGATCGTGCGGCGCCGGCTGTAGGGGGGCGCCCGTTGGCGGGTGAGTCGTTCCTGCAACAGCGGCCGGGAAAGTGCGCGGTGCGGCATCGCTGGCGTTGACCGACGCGGCAGTGAAATCAGATGCTTGCCTGACTTCCCTCACCCGCTGACTTAAGCCCCCGATCCACCATGTCGACCGTATTCTCCTCCGCCGGGCTTCTCGACGACGGCACCTTGCAGGCCATCCAGGTCCTGGCCGCCGCGGTCGAGCGCGAGCGCGTGCCCGGCATCGTCGAGTTCCACCAGACGGCGGACGCGCTGTCGCGGGCCTATGCCTCGCGCTCGCCGGAGGATCTGGAATACGCCGTCACGGCCTTCGATTCGCTGGACCGCGAGTTCCGCGCGCGCATCGTCGAACGGGCGCAGACCATCGCCCGCACCGAACGCGGCCGCCTGCCGGTTCCGGTGCCGCCGAAAGCGGCGCCGTCGCGGGTCGCGCGCCCAACCCGCCGCCCATCCGGCGGCACCGGGTTCCTCGGCGCGCTCAACCACGGCGCCGGCCGCCCCGCCGCCCCGGCGGTGAACGGGCGCAGCGCCGTGCGCGACCGGCTGCTGGCCGACCTTGGCCGCACGGCGGGCGACGGCCGCGCCGACGATATGCCGGTGGAAGAGATCATGCCGCCGCGCTTCGACGGCCCGCCGCCCAAGTGGTGGTGAGCCGAAGGCCGAAACGTTCACCGGTGCCGGCGGTTGATGGGCTGATCCCCTCCACCGCACGAGGCACGCCATGGCCGAGGACCCGAACCGCAAGCCCGCCGCCGACCGTCCCGCCAACCCCGGCGGCGACCAGGATCAAGACCGGGAGCGCGACAAGACCCTGACCGAACAGGAAGAGGACAAGGCCGGCGGCACCAACAAGAAGACGCCGGGTCCGATCTACGACGTGTGAGATCAAAGGCGTTTTCAAACGCCTTTGGTGAGGATGCCACTTCCCCCGTGTTGAGCGTTCGACGCGACACGAGGGGGAGAGAGCATGATCAAGGGCGTGATCTTCGACGTCGACGGGACGCTGGTCGACTCGGTGGACCTGCACGCGGCGGCGTGGCGGGAGACCTTCATCCATTTCGGCCACGCCGCCGACTTCGACGCGGTGCGCGCGCAGATCGGCAAGGGCGGCGACCAGATCATGCCGGTCTTCGTGCCGTCCGAGGAGCTGGAGCACCGCGGCGACGCCATCGACGCCTTCCGCCACGACCTGTTCGCGCGCAAGTACATGCCCCAGGTGCGGGGCTTCCACCGCGTGCGCGCCCTGTTCCAGCGCCTGCGCGCCGACGGCCGGCGGATCGCGCTGGCGTCCTCGGCCAAGGGGGACGAGCTGGCGCACTACAAGCGCGCGGCGGACATCGACGATCTGGTCGATACCGAGACGTCGTCGGACGACGCCGAACGCTCGAAGCCGCACCCCGACATCTTCCAGGCCGCGCTGGGCCGGCTGGGCCTGCCGAAGGACGAGGTCGTGGTGGTCGGCGATTCGCCCTGGGACGCCCAGGCGGCGGTCAACGCCGGGCTGCGCTGCATCGGGCTGCTGTGCGGCGGTTTTGCCGCATCCGATCTGCGCGCCGCCGGCTGCGAGGATCTGTACGCCAACCCGGAAGACCTGCTACGCCATATCGACCGCAGCCTGATCGGGCGCGGCTGAGACACGCCGGATCCAGACCCATCGATCCAGATCCATCGACAAGGAGCCCCCCATGGAAGGCCGCCGTATCCCCTCCGTCGTCTTCAAGACCCGCGTGCGCGACGAAAGCGTCGGCGGGCCAAACCCGTTCCGCTGGCAGGACGTGCGCAGCGACGAGATGTTCGCCGGCAAGCGCGCCGTCGTCTTCTCGCTGCCGGGCGCCTTCACGCCGACCTGCTCGAACGAGCAGTGCCCGGCTTTCGAGCGCCTGTACGACGAGATCCGCAGCCTGGGCGTGGACGAGGTCTATTGCATCAGCGTCAACGACGCCTTCGTGATGTTCCAGTGGGGCAAGGGCCTGGGCCTGAGCAAGGTCAAGCTGATCCCCGACGGCAACGGCGACTTCACCCGCCGCATGGGCATGCTGATCGACAAGCGCCACGTCGGCTTCGGCTACCGCAGCTGGCGCTACGCCATGGTGGTGAACGACGGCGTCGTCGAGAAGTGGTTCGAGGAGCCGGGCATCAACGACGAGGGCCAGAACGGCGACCCGTACGGCGAATCCTCGCCCGAGACGATGATCGCCTACCTCCAGAAGCGCTGAGCCGCAGCACGTCCCGGCGGTTCCGGCTGTTGTGCGTTCTGACGCAGCAGCAGGGGAACCGCCGTGGACGCCGAGGCGATCGTCGAGAACCGCATCTACCAGATCATCGCCAACTTCCTGGCGAGTCTGCCGCAATACGGGATGGCGCTGGCCGTCCTGGCCGTCACCTGGGCGCTGGCGCGGTTCGCCGCGCGGCTGTTCCGGCGCGGGCTGGGCCACACGCGGCTGCGCCGTTCGCTGGCCGACGTGCTGGAAAAGCTGGCCGCCACGGTGATCTGGCTGGGCGGCCTGCTGATCGCCGCGGTGATCGCCTTTCCCGGCATCAGTCCGGGCCAGGTGGTGACGGCGCTGGGCCTGGGCTCCATCGCCATCGGCTTCGCCTTCAAGGACATTCTCGAGAACTTCATCGCCGGGGTGCTGATCCTCTACCGCGAGCCGTTCCGGCTGGGCGACTTCATCGACTGCAACGGCATCGAGGGCCGGGTCGAGGAGATCACCATCCGCGACACCCACATCCGCCAGACCGACGGCGTGCGCGTCGTCGTTCCCAACGCCATGCTGTACCGCGAGCCGGTCAACGTGCTGACCGACCTGGACCATCGCCGCACCACCATCACCTGCGGCGTCGCCTATGGCGAGGACGTGGACGCGGCGCGCGCGGTGATCCGCGGCGCCGTGGAATCCCTGCCCAGCGTGCGCCGCGACCGCGAGGTGCAGATCTTCGCCCAGGCCTTCGGCGAGAGCAGCATCGATTTCGAGGTAACGTGGTGGACCGGGTCGAAGCCGGTGGACATCCGCCGCTCGCGCGACGAGGTGGTCGCCGCCGTCAAGCGCGCGCTGGACGAGGCCGGCATCGAGATCCCCTTCCCCTACCGCACGCTCACCTTCAAGGAGCCGCTGGCGCTGCGCCGCGCGGAGCCGCAGGCCCGGCCGCTCACCCGCCGTCCCCCCGAAGCCGCCGATTGAGCGGCGGCGCGCAACCCTGGCAAAAGAACGTGCACCCACGGCCAGCCGGCGAACCCGCGGCCGGGTCCGCCTGTTCTATGGACAGGACCGGCGCTTCCGGCCGGCATTTCGGAAAGAGAGACCGCCTTGCGTTTGCTCGTTGTCGAGGATGACCCGCTCATCGGATCGGCCATGCGCGCCGTTCTGGAACAGGCCCGGCACACGGTGCTGGGTCCGGTGCGGTACGCCGCCAAGGCCCTGCGGATCGCCGAGCGCGACCGGCCCGACCTCGCCCTGGTCGACCTGGCCCTGCCCGGCGGGGAGAACGGCCTGAGCCTGGCCCGCCGGCTGGACGCCATGAAGGTGCCCTGCCTGCTCGTCACCGGATACGACTACACGCCCGAGGAGGCGGGCAGCGCCACCATCGGCGTCCTGCGCAAACCGTTCGCGCCCGACGTCCTGCTGGCCTCCATCGGCGCCGTGGGCGAGGCGCTGGCCGGCATGACGACGACGCCGCCGCCCAACCAGCTCCGCCTGTTCGCGGCGCGGCTGGCGCACTTCGTGCCGATGGGTCACGCGCCGCACTGACGAAAGGCCATCGCATGAACCGCACCCTTGCCGGCGCGCTGGCCGGCGCCATCGCCACGGTGCCGATGACCTGGGCGATGAACCGCATGCACCGCCGCCTGCCGCGGCGCGAGCGCTATCCGCTGCCACCGCGCCTGATCACCGAACGGATCGCCGGCGCGCTTGGCGTCGCCGACGACCTGAGCGAACGGCAGCACGCGGCGCTGGCGCTCGCCGGCCATTACGCCTACGGCGCCGCCGTGGGGGCCGGCTGCGCGCCGGTCCTGCGCGCCACCGGGGCACCGCCGGTGGTGGCCGGCATCGGCTATGGGCTGGCGGTGTGGGGGGCCAGCTATCTCGGCTGGATTCCGGCGCTGCGCATCCTGCGGCCGGCCACCGGGCACCCGGCGCGCCGCGTGGCGATGATGCTGGCCGCGCACGTGGTGTGGGGTGCCGCCGCCGGCTATCTCACGGCGCGCCTGTCCCGCTGGAACACCCCCGCCTCCCCCGCCCGCGGCGCCTGGACCGACGAGGACGGCGCGGAAACGGTGCGGCGGCGGGAGGAGCCGGCGGGGGTGGCGTAACGGCTCCGACGTTGGGTTTTCGCTGGCGCTCAACCCAACCTACGGT
>DASWVP010000354.1:0-7049 GCA_036401175.1 Azospirillum sp.
TTCGGCGGCGCGGCGGGCGACGAGGCCGGGGAGCTGCTTCTTCACGCCGTTCACCGTGGCGTACACCCACTTGCCGAACTCGCCGGCCGCGCCCTCGTAATCCTTGGCGTTCAGCAGCTTCAGCAGCGTCGAGGAAGACAGGCTGCCAGCGCCCAGGTTGAACACGAAGCTGGCCAGCGCGCCGCGCTGGTCGTCGTTCAGCGGCACCTTCACCAGCTTGTCCACCTGCGCGGCGGCGGCGGTCAGGTCCTGCTGAAGGAACGCCTCGGCCTGTTCGGCGGTGATGGTCTGGCCCATCTCCACGCCGGCGGTGTGGCCGTAGCCGATGGTCGACACGCCCGCCGGGCATTTGTAGGCGTTCAGGTACAGTCCCTCGAAGTGCTTGACCAGGTCGACGGCGGCTTGGCAGACCGGCTTCGTCGCGGTGGTTGTCGGCATGGCGTTCTGGCTCCTCGGTTCGCGGAATGACGCCAAGAGCCTAATCGATCGGATGCAGGACTGAAATTTAAAATGTGCGACAAAATGTGACGCATGCCGGTGTATGCCGATGCCTCCCGCCTCAGCGCGGCAGGTCCTCCATCGCCTTCAGCAGGAAGAACAGGCCGAACAGCATGGCGAACAGTCCGGCTATGGTGACGAACTCCAGCACGGCGCGGGAGAACCAGGGGTCGGGTTCGTGGTCGTACTCGTCTCGGCACATCACGGGGAACCTCCGCATTCGCAGTTGTTGCAATTGCCTAAAATTTTATATGAATGCGGACGATTGCGCTGTGACGACCGTCACAGGCCGCGAAAGAACTCTGCGCCCGTGCGATGCCCCACTTTTCGCATCGTCTGCCGCGCGCCACGTCCACACCGGCAAACCCATTCCATGACAATGCCTTAGCGAGGAATCTCCGAGCTTTCCGCCCGGATTTCGCACAAATGTCAAAACGACCCTCTTGAATCCCGCGCGGCACTCGATTAGCTGTTTGGCACTCACCGGGGGTGAGTGCTAACAGCGCCGCTCCCGCCACCTCATTCCTTAATGAGCCTTATCTCAGGAGGCACCCACATGAAGTTCCGTCCGCTGCACGACCGCGTCGTCGTCAAGCGCATCGAGTCCGACACCAAGACCAAGGGCGGCATCATCATCCCCGACACGGCGAAGGAAAAGCCGCAGGAGGGTCAGGTGATCGCGGTGGGCCCGGGCGCTCGCGATGAGAGCGGCAAGGTCGTGGCACTCGACGTGAAGGCCAATGACCGCGTCCTGTTCGGCAAGTGGTCGGGCACCGAGGTGAAGATCGACGGCGAGGATTTCCTGATCATGAAGGAATCCGACATCATGGGCGTTATCGAGGCCTAAGCCTCACGTCCATCCCCGTCTTCACCCAATACCACCGTATTCAGAGGAATCGAGCCTATGGCTGCTAAGGAAGTTAAGTTCGGCGCCACCGCCCGCGAGAAGATGCTGCGCGGCGTGGACATCCTGGCCGACGCCGTGAAGGTCACGCTGGGTCCGAAGGGCCGCAACGTCATCATCGAGAAGTCGTTCGGCGCCCCCCGCATCACCAAGGACGGCGTCACCGTCGCCAAGGAAATCGAGCTTTCGGACAAGTTCGAGAACATGGGCGCGCAGATGGTGCGTGAGGTCGCGTCGAAGACGAACGACCTGGCCGGCGACGGCACCACCACCGCGACCGTTCTGGCCCAGGCCATCGTCCGCGAGGGCGTGAAGGCGGTTGCCGCCGGCCTGAACCCGATGGACCTGAAGCGCGGCATCGACCTCGCGGTCGAGACCGTCGTCACCGACATCAAGGGCCGTGCGAAGAAGGTCACGACCAACGCGGAAATCGCGCAGGTCGGCACCATCTCCGCCAACGGCGAGGTCGAGATCGGCCAGAAGATCGCCGAGGCGATGGAGAAGGTCGGCAACGAGGGCGTCATCACGGTCGAAGAGTCGAAGAGCCTCGAGACCGAGCTGGACGTCGTCGAGGGCATGCAGTTCGACCGCGGCTACCTGTCGCCGTACTTCATCACCAACGCCGACAAGATGACCTGCGAGCTGGAGAACCCGTTCATCCTGCTCCACGAGAAGAAGCTGTCGGGCCTCCAGGCTCTGCTGCCGGTTCTCGAGTCGGTCGTGCAGTCGTCGCGCCCGCTGCTGATCATCGCCGAGGACGTCGAGGGCGAGGCCCTGGCGACCCTGGTTGTGAACAAGCTGCGTGGTGGTCTG
This sequence comes from Azospirillum sp., assembly GCA_036401175.1. GTDB lineage: Bacteria > Pseudomonadota > Alphaproteobacteria > Azospirillales > Azospirillaceae > Azospirillum. Next base: position 2,216 of record DASWVP010000354.1, read on the forward strand.
AAGGTCGCCGCCGTCAAGGCGCCGGGCTTCGGTGACCGCCGCAAGGCCATGCTGGAAGACATCGCCATCCTGACCGGCGGTCAGGTGATCTCCGAGGATCTCGGCATCAAGCTCGAGAACGTGACGATCGACATGCTCGGCACCGCCAAGCGCGTCCAGATCACCAAGGAGAACACCACGGTCATCGACGGCGCCGGCCAGAAGGCCGACATCGAGGCCCGCACCGGCCAGATCCGCGCCCAGATCGAAGAGACCACCTCCGACTACGACCGCGAGAAGCTCCAGGAGCGTCTGGCGAAGCTGGCCGGCGGCGTCGCCGTCCTGCGCGTCGGCGGTGCGACCGAGATCGAGGTGAAGGAGCGCAAGGACCGCGTTGACGACGCCATGCACGCCACCCGCGCCGCGGTGGAAGAGGGCATCGTCGCCGGCGGTGGCTCGGCCCTGCTGTACGCCACCAAGGCCCTGGACGCCCTGAAGCCGGTGAACGACGAGCAGCGCGTCGGCATCGACATCGTCCGCCGCGCCCTGCAGGCCCCGGTCCGTCAGATCGCCTACAACGCGGGCACCGACGGCTCGATCGTGGTCGGCAAGCTGCTGGACCAGACCGACAGCAACTTCGGCTACGACGCCCAGAAGGGCGAGTTCACCGATCTGGTGAAGGCCGGCATCATCGACCCGGTGAAGGTGGTTCGCACCGCCCTGCAGGACGCGGCCTCGGTCGCCGGCCTGCTGATCACCACCGAGGCGATGGTCGCCGAGAAGCCCGAGAAGAAGGGCCCGCCGGCCATGCCGGGCGGCGGCATGGGCGGCATGGACGACATGGGCTTCTAAGCCCACGTCTCCCCGCACGTTTCGGGAAGGGCGCCACCGGAAGGAGGCGCCCTTTTCGATTCGCGGGGTGTTCGACGTTGGGCCGCGCCTTTCCTACGCCTCGCGGACCGCGAGGTGGACGGTGCGGCCGCCGTTGCGCTCCAGGATGGCGGCGGCCTTGGCCTCCGCCGCGGCGTCGTCGACGCGCACCCACAGGATGACGCCGCCGGCCTCCAGCGCGTTGGCGAACTCGTCCGGTTCGGGATGGCTGGTCAGCTCGTCCAGGTATTCCTTGATCGCCGCCCCGCCGATGCCGGCCGCCACCAGCGCCGCCAGCGGCGCGGTGATCGGCCCGCCGACGATGGCGATCAGGCCGGCGGTGGTCAGCGGGAAGGCGTATTTCAACTCGCCCACCAGCCCGGTCAGCGCGTCGTCGCGCGGCGCGGGCGGATGAGCGTCGGCCGCGTCGAGCGAGGCGTGGCTGGCGAGCACGCTGAGGTCGGTGCGCGCGAAGCCCTGGGCGAGCAGGTCGGAGACGGCGCGGTCGAACGCGTCGCGCGTCTCGAACACGGCGACCACTTCGCTGATTTCCTGCGGCTGTCCGCTGTCCGGCGCTTGCGTCATGGTCGGTCCCTCCCGAGTTTCAACGAAGAGGATTCTAGCGGACCGCAGGGCCGGTGCGCCAGCGCCCATCCCGTGCTAGGGTCGCGTCCCCGACATATCCCGATAGCCGTTCGAGTCCCCGTGTCCGACACCGCCCTTTCCCCGCCCGAAAACGCCACGCCGATGATGGCCCAGTACCTGGAGATCAAGCAGGCGCACCCCGACTGCCTGCTGTTCTACCGGATGGGCGATTTCTACGAGATGTTCTTCGACGACGCGGTGAACGCGGCGCGCGCGCTGGACATCGCGCTGACCAAGCGCGGCCAGCACGCGGGCCAGGACATCCCGATGTGCGGCGTGCCGGTGCACAGCCACGAAGCCTACCTCCAGCGCCTGATCCGCCAGGGCTTCCGCGTCGCCATCTGCGAACAGATGGAGGACCCGGCGGAGGCCCGCAAGCGCGGCGCCAAGTCGGTGGTGAAGCGCGGCGTCATCCGCATCGTCACGCCGGGCACGCTGACCGAGGATTCGCTGCTGGACGCGCGCTCCTCCAACTGGCTGGCGGCGGTGACCGAGGTGGCCGGCACGCTGGGCCTTGCGTGGCTGGAGCTGTCCACCGGCGAGCTGGTGGTGCAGCCGGTCGAGCGCGCGTCGCTGGCCGCCGCGCTCACCCGCCTCGACCCGCAGGAGGTGCTGGCGCCGGAACGGCTGACCCAGGCGCCCGACCTGTTCGAGCTGTGGGCCGAGTGGAAGGAGCGGCTGACCGTCCAGCCCAACCCGCGCTTCGATTCGGAAAACGGCCGGCAGCGCCTGCTCGACCTCTACGGCGTCGGCACGCTGGACGCCTTCGGCGCCTTCGGCCGGGCCGAGGTGGCGGCGGCCGGCGCCCTGGTGGCGTACGTCGAGCTGACGCAGAAGGGCCGCCTGCCGCGCATCGCCCACCCCCGCCGCGTCGGCCCCGGCGCGGTGATGGAGATCGACGCCGCCACCCGCCGCAACCTGGAACTGACCCGCACGCTGACCGGCGAGCGGCGCGGCAGCCTGCTCGCCACCATCGACCGCACGGTGACCGGTCCCGGCGCCCGCCTGCTGGCCGCCCATTTGTCGGCCCCGCTGACCGACCCGGCGGCGGTGGCGAAGCGCCTGGACATGGTGGAATTCGCCCTGACCGAGGAGCGGCTGCGCGCCGACGCGCGCGAGGTGCTGAAGCGCTGTCCGGACCTGGAACGCGCGCTGTCCCGCCTGACGCTGGGGCGCGGCGGCCCGCGCGATCTGGCCGCCGTGCGCGATGGTCTGGCCCGCGCCATGGAGGCGCGCGTGCTGCTGACCGGCGGCGGCATGCTGTCGCCCTTGCCCGATGGGCTGGGCGCCCTGGCGCGCGGCCTGGGCGAGCACCACGAACTGGTCGACCGGCTGGGGCAGGCGCTGGCGCCGGAGATGCCGATGCTGGCCCGCGACGGCGGCTTCATCGCGCCGGGCTATTCCTTCACGCTGGACGAACTGGTCACCCTGCGCGACGAGAGCCGGCGGCTGATCGCCGGGCTGCAGTCCAAATACGCCGATCTGGCCGGCGTGGCCACGCTGAAGGTCAAGCACAACAACGTGCTCGGCTACCACATCGAGGTGACGGCGACGCACGCCGACAAGCTGCTGTCCGGCAAGCACCGCGAGGTGTTCATGCACCGCCAGACCATGGCGAACGCGGTGCGTTTCGGCACGGTCGAGCTGTCGGACCTGGAACGTCGCATTTCCGAGGCCGCCGACAAGGCGCTGGCCGTCGAGATGCAGCTGTTCGAGGAGCTGGTCGCCCTGGTCGCCGAGCAGGCCGACCGCGTCGCGTCCGCCGCGCGCGCGCTGGCGGCGCTGGACGTGGCGCTGTCGCTGGGCGAGCTGGCGGCGGAGCGGCGCTACAGCCGCCCGGTGGTCGACGACAGCCTCGTCTTCGACGTCAGGGGCGGCCGCCACCCGGTGGTGGAAGCGGTGCTGGACGCCAACAACACCGGCCCGTTCGTCGCCAACGACTGCGATCTGGCGCCGGAAAACCGGCTGTGGCTGCTGACCGGCCCGAACATGGCCGGCAAATCCACCTTCCTGCGGCAGAACGCGCTGATCGCCGTGCTGGCGCAGATGGGCGGCTTCGTGCCCGCCGACAGCGCCCACATCGGCGTGGTCGATCGGCTGTTCAGCCGCGTCGGCGCCGCCGACGATCTGGCGCGCGGCCGTTCCACCTTCATGGTGGAGATGGTGGAGACGGCGGCCATCCTGAACCAGTCCGGGCCGCGCGCGCTGGTCATCCTGGACGAGATCGGGCGCGGCACCGCCACCTTCGATGGGCTGTCGATCGCCTGGGCGTGCGTCGAGCACCTGCACGACGTCAACCGCTGCCGCGCGCTGTTCGCCACGCATTACCACGAGCTGACGATGCTGGCGTCCAAGCTGCCGGCGCTGTCCTGCCACACCATGCGCATCAAGGAATGGCAGGGCGACGTGGTCTTCCTGCACGAGGTGGCGGCGGGGTCCGCCGACCGCAGCTATGGCATCCACGTCGCCAAGCTGGCCGGCCTGCCCGGCGCCGTGGTCGGCCGCGCCGAGGAGGTGCTGACCATCCTCGAATCCGGCGAGCAGAACGCCGCCATCCTGCGCCTCGCCGAGGACCTGCCGCTGTTCAGTGCCGCGCTGAAGCGCCCGGCCCCGGCCCCGGCGGCTTCGGCCGAACCGGCACCGGCGGCGCTGTCCGCCGTCGAGGAGACGCTGCGCGGCATCAACCCCGACGAGCTGACGCCGCGTCAGGCGCTGGAGGAACTGTACCGACTGCGGGGACTGCTGGGCCGGTAGGCGGGGGGAGGGGGCGGATGCTCCACGCATCTGAACGGCGAGTTGCGGGACGTTGGGTTTTCGCTGACGCGCAACCCAACCTACAGGCGCGTCTCGCGTCGGTGGGGTTGAGCGTCAGCGAAAACCCAACGGCAGAGGCCCTTCACACCCGTCGGGAAACCGCTCTCGGCTCACCCCTTGCGCAGCACGACGCTCAGGTTGTTCGCCGGCATCTCCACCACCTCGGCCAGCCGCAGCCCGTGCGCGCCGGCCGCCGTTTCGACGGCGGCGAGGTCGCGCACGCCCCAGGCCGGGTCGCGGGCCTTCAGGTCGGCGTCGAAGGCGGCGTTGCTTGGTGCCGTGTGACGGCCGTCGCGCAGGAACGGGCCGTACAGCGTCAGCGGCCCGCCCACGGGGAGCAGGCGCGCCGCGCCGCGCAGCAGGCCCAGCGCCGCCGCCCACGGGGCGATGTGGATCATGTTGATGCACACCACCGCGTCGGCACCCTCGATCGGCCAGGACTCGGCCGTGGCGTCCAGGGCCAGCGGCGGGCGCAGGTTGGGCAGGCCCGCCGCCCCCGCCCCCGCCGCCCCCGCCGTCGCCGCCC
>DASWVP010000355.1:0-6654 GCA_036401175.1 Azospirillum sp.
CCGGCACCGCCGATCAGGCCGCCGATCACGGCGCTGCCGCCAGTCAGCGCGCCGACCGCCGCACCGCCCGCCGCGCCGATGGCGCCGCCGGACAGCGCGCGCTGCTCACGCGTGTCGAGACCCGAACAACCGGCGAGAAGACCGGCCCCCAGAAGGACCACCGCAATCTTTTTCCGCATGCTCCAACCCATCCGTAAAGCGACACGGGCCACGCGCCCGCAACCAGACCATGTTTACGGATCGAACACGCAATCGGATGTGACTATTCCGAGGTAATCGCGGAGCCCTGGCTGGCGGCCGGCCGGCGCTCATGGACGGCTTCAGCCACCCTTCTTGTACAGGTTCGGGTCCTCGCCCTTGGAGTGGCTCTTGCCCTCCTCCTCGGCCTTGCGCAGGTCCTTGCCTTCCGGGCTGTCGACGGCCTTGCGGGCGCGGTCGGCGTCGCCCTGCACGTCGTGGTGCTCGACGTGGTCCTTCACGCCCTGGCGGTACTGGCGGTCGGCCGTGCGGTTGCCTTCGCCCTCGTTCTTCGTGCTCGCCATGCTGTCCTCCTTTGGGGTGGCTTGCGTGCACCACGTCAACCCAAAGGCCGCGCCGAAGTTTCCTGTCCAGATGGTTTTCCCATCGCGGCGGCGCACAGGCTTCGTTTCATGCTCTTATAAAATTGTAACGATTTTGCGGCTTGAAACGATTTTATCGTCATCGTGGCGAAACGTTTCTTTCTGATCCTTCGTCAACAATAGCTCTTTACGAGCGGGTGCGTCTGGGGTAGTTCAGTGTCGTAACAAACGGCCCACGAACGAGGCCGAGCGACCAAACCAGGAAATCGACCGCCATGACCTTCGCCAATCCGGTTGCCGCCTCCTTCACCGGCACGCCCGGCCAGCGCCGGCACCGCCGCCCGGATCATTCGCTCGCCGGCTATGCCGACGTTCCGTCCTTCGACCGGCCCGACACCGCCGGCCTGTCCCGCGCCGGGACGGCGCGCAGCGCGCCCTGCGGGGCCGCGCCGATGGGCCGGGTGCTGCACCTGGCCTCGACCGGCGTGTGGGCGATCCGCCTGGGCGGCCGCTTCGTCGAGGTGGACGGCCGCAATTGCTGGGAAAGCCGGGAAGACCTGACCGCCGCCGCCGCGCGGGCCGGCGTGACGCTGTCCGACCTGGTGGTGGACACCGGCCGGTAAGGAAGGCTCACGCCTCCATCCGCAGCGTCTTGATGGTCTCGACGCGGATTTCCTCGGTCAGGCGCTCCTTGAGGGCGGCGAACGCGGGCGTCATGCCGCGGGCCGGGGCGGGTGCGGCGAGGCGACGCAGCCCGGTCCCTGTGCCGCCCATCGTGATCGCTTTGCCGCCGGCCTGGAAGGGAGCACGACGTTCCGCCTGGGGCACGCCAATCGTCCATCGCAAAAGTGGTATTGCGTCGCAGCGCAAAACCCGCATTATATGGGATTCAAGAAAACTAAATCTGGTGTCGGAGCAACAACGCGTGACCGCTCTCCACCGCCCGGTGCACGTCCTCAGCGACGACGACCGTCAACGGAAGGTCGAGTACTTCGAGCGCCTCGGCAAGGACCGGGTGCGCCTGTACGCGGCGGTGGACTGCGACCGTTTCCTGGGCGACTGGCAGGTCCGCGAGCTGGCCGACCAATGGCTGGCCCAGAAGGACGAAGAAGCCCGCGCCGCCGCCTCCCTCTGGAAACGCCTGCTGGGCCGGAAGTGACGCGCTTCACGTTGGGCCGCGCTCATCCCCCCGCTGCGGCCATCGCCTGACGGAGTTCGTTGGGGAAGACCGGTTTGTGCAGGACGCGGAAGCCGTTGCGCGCCGCTTCGGCGAGGCGTTCGGGCGTGGTGTCGCCGGTCAGGATGATGCCGGGCACCCCGCCGCCCAGCACGCCCTGGATGGCGACGATCGCCTCCGGTCCGGTCTTGCCGTTCTGCAGCTGGTAGTCGGCCAGGACGAGGCGCGGGGACCGCCCGTCCTTTTGCAGAATCGACAGCGCCTGATCGCCCGAACGCGCCGCCAGCACCTCGTACCCCCAGCCCTCCAGCATCGCCTTCAGGCCCAGCAGGATGATCGCCTCGTCGTCGATGACCATCACGAGGCCCTTCGACTGCGCGTCGTTGGCGGCGTGGCGGACCGCCAGCGGCAGTTCCGGCGCGGCCACGCGCGGCATCTCCACCGCGAAGGCCGAACCCTGGCCGGGTGCCGAGCGCACGGTGACCGGGTGCCCCAGCAGCCGCGCCAGCCGCTTGACGATCGCCAGCCCAAGGCCGAGGCCGCGGCTGCCCCGGCTGTCGTCGATCTGCGTGAACTCCTCGAAGATGGCGTCGAGCTGGTCGGCCGGGATGCCGATGCCGGTGTCCCACACCTCCACCCGCAGGCGCCCCGCCGTCCGCCGCGCGCCCATCAGGATGCGGCCCCGGCGGGTGTAGCGCAGCGCGTTTTCCAGCAGGTTGCGCAGGATGCGTTCCAGCAGCGCCGGGTCGCTCTCCACCCATGCCCCGCTGCGCACCACCGTCAGCTCAAGCCCCTTTTGCAGCGCCCGCGGGCCGTATTCCGAGGCCAGTCGGCCGAACAGGTCGTCCAGCTTCAGGCGCGCCGGCTTGGCGACGATCTTGCCGGATTCCAGCCGCGACATGTCCAGAAGGCCGTCCAGCAGATCCTTCAGCGCGTCCAGAGACTGCCGCAGGTTGTCGAGCAGCGGCTTGGCCGGGTGCCCGTCCAGCCGGTCGGCCAGCGCCGCGGTGAACAGGAACAGCGACTGCACGGGCTGGCGCAGGTCGTGGCTGGCCACCGCCAGGAACTTCGACTTGGCGCTGTTGGCGCGCTCCGCCTCTTCGCGGGCGCGGCGCACGGCATCCTCGCCGCGGCGGCGCTCGGTCACGTCGACGGCGGCGCAGGTGATGCCGGCGACGCTGCCGGTGGCGTCGCGCAGCGGCTCCACCGTGATGTCGAAGAAATAGTCGCGGCCGTGCGCGCGCACGCGGAACTCGTCGCGCTCCCCCTCGCCGCTGTCCAGCACGCGGCGCTTCAGCGCCATCAGCGCCTCGGCGTCGCGGGGCCGCTCGAACACGTCGCGGTCGGTGCGGCCCAGCACGTCCTCGGCGCGCGGGAACAGGGGCGAGTTGTTGATCCAGGTGAAGCGCAGGTCGCGGTCCTGATTGAACACCACGACGCCGGAGTTCTTCAGCGCCGTGCGGAAGCGTTCCTCGGCGACGCGCAGCGCCTCCTCCGTGCGCTTGCGTTCGGTCACGTCGATGCCGGCGGCCAGCAGGTGAGTGACGCGGCCGTCGGCGCCGTGCATCGGCGCCAGCGTGAAGTCGACGACGGCGAGGCGCCCCTCGGCGACGCGCGCCATCATGTCGAAGCGCGAGGCGGCGCCGGCCGCCGCCCGTTCGATGGCGGTGCGCAGGCGCGCCCGCACCGCCGGGTCGTAGGACCACCAGCCGGCGTCCTCGAACGGCCGGCCGACCACCTCCTCCGCCGTCAGGCCGGCGCCGGCCAGGGCGGCGTGGTTGGCCTGCAGAAGCGTGCCGGCCGGGGTCAGCACCGCCACGGCGGCGGGCAGCGAATCGAGCACGGTGCGCAGGTGCCGCTCGTTGGCGCTCAGCGCCCGCTCCCGCTCCTCCAGCGCCTCGGCCATGCCGTCGAAAGCCTGACCGAGCTGGCCGATCTCCGACCAGCCGTCGCCCAGGCGCGCCCGCACGCCCCAGTCGCCGGCGCGCCAGCGGTCGGCCGCCGTTATCAGCGCGGCGACCGGCCGGCGGATGAACAGCGTGCCGCCGACCCACGCCGCCAGCCCGGCCAGCACCAGCCCGAGCAGCGTCATGAGGATGCCCTGCCGGATGGCGCCGGCAAGCTCGCGGGTGGCCGTCTCGCGTTCTATGCCGACGGCGATGAACAGGTCGCGCACGCCGTCCTGCGCCGGTGAATAGGCGACCACGCGGGCAACGCCGTCCAGGCCGGCAATCTCCGCCAGCCCGCCCTCGCCGCCCCGCAGCAGGTCGAGGAAGCGCGGCGGCAGCCGTTCGCCCCGCTCCGCGCCGCGTTCGTCCGCGTTGTCCGCCGGTCCGGCGGGCAGGCTGGCCAGGATGACGCCGTCGCGGTCGGCGATGGTCAGGCTGGCGTTCTCCGGCAGCGGGCTGGCGGCCAGGTTCTCGGCGAACCACGGCAGGCCGAGCATCGTCACCACAACGCCGCCGGGGTTGCCCTCGGCGTCCATCCAGGGCACGGCGAAGGGCAGCACGGCGCCCCCACCGGCGTTCGCCGCGCCGTCGGGGCCGGGCGGCCAGCGCATCCATTCGCCCACGGTGAAGCCGCCGCCCTCCATGGCGCGGCGGAAGAACGGGCGGTCGCCGATCGAACGCCCCACCGCCTCCGGCGTGCCGCTGCACAGCACGGTGCCGTCGGCGTCGGTGGCGGTGAGGAACTGGTGGTCGGCCGACCGGCGGGCGAGGCGATCGAGGTAGATCTGGCAGCGCGCGGACTCGCCGGTGCGCAGGAAAGAGCCCTCCGACACCGTGACGGCGACCTGCCGGACCCCCGCCACGAGGCGCGCCTGTTCCCGCTCGATGAGTTGAAGAAGCGACTGGGCCTGGAGGTTGGCGTCGCGCAGCCGCTCCTCGTGGAGTTGCGCCACGTTGTGGACCTGGATGCCGATCGCCGGCAGGACGGCGATGATCACCAGCAGGAAAAGGCGCGCCACGAGGGTCATGTCCGAACACCGCTTGCCGCGCCGCGTTCCAAGGGCGGAATGCCCAGGGGCGTCGCCGTGCGCGTCACGATGCCGCATCCATGGTTAATTCACAGTTAATACGCCGACAAATCTTCGTGCCCTTTCAGCTTATCCAGAGCAGTACTTGCGCCGTCGCGGTACCATGAAAGGTCGTCCTTATGCAGCATCTTATCTAATTTTTCGGAGTATTGCGGGAATCTGCGCCGAAAGAGGTATATGGCCTCACACCCTCGGCCGCTCCGGACGCCGTGCGATCCAGTGAGGGGGCGACAATTTTTCGACACAAACGAACACGGAAGAATAAGATCAATTTTCTAATCTGTGTTCATCTGTGTAAAAAACCTTCGCGCCGATCGCTGGCCAAGGGAAGACAGATTTTTTACACAGATTGACACAGATAAGGAATGATGATTTATCTGCCCTTCCATTCGCCGCCGCCTCAAATATCTGTACACCCGCACAAAGCTCCGGGTGAGAGGGGGCGGCGACGCGTTCGCCCCGGTTTCCCAAGGCCCCCCTCACCCGGTCCGCGGCTTACTGGCCGCTCAGGCTGCCCGGACGGCAGTTCGGTGTGCCCGGCGGGCAGTGCGTGCCGGTGGCGCGCTGGCTTTCCAGGGCCGAGTTGGGGTTGGTGCCGGCCCCCGGATTGATGGCGCGCGTTCGCCGCTGCGGCTCCGTCGTGCCCGACATGGTGCCGCCGGACATGCCGCCAGTCGTGTCCGACATGCCGGCGCTGCCCGACGGCACGGTGTTGGTGCCCGACCAGTTCGTCGCGCCGCTGGTGCCCGGCGCCACGATGACGGCGCCGCCGCTGGCGCCTGGCTGCTGGATGGCACCGCCCGACTGGTAGTCGGCCGCGAGAGCCGAACCGGCGATGAGCGCCACGGCCGACACGGCCCCGATCAACAGGTTGCGCATTCTCTCACTCCAATGTTGACGGCGATGGCCCGTGACCCCCGTCACGGCCGGAGCCTGCCGCCTGGGAAACGGCAAAAGGGCGTTTCCCGGCGCCGTATTGCAGCGCTCCACCTTCGCTCAACAGGGGACCGGACGAATGATCGCGGCGGAACGGCGTCAGGCGCGCAGCACGCCGTCCAGCACGCCATCCAGGGCGCGGGCGATGTCGGCGCCGCGCGCCGGGGCGCGCGGATCCTCCAGGAAGCGTTTCAGCTCGGCGTTCGCCTCGGCCAGCCGACCCAGCCCGGCGATCACCGCTTCGAGCTGCCGGCGCACCGTCTCCTGGAACCCGGCGGCGCCCAGCGCGCCCTCGGCGGCGCCGGCCAGCACGTCACCCAGGCGCTCCAGCTCGGCCAGCAGGCGGCGCTGGCGGTCCGCCGCCTCGTGCCGCTCGGCGCCCAGCGCCTTCAGCCGGTCGGCGAGGTCGGTCAGCAGTTGCGTCTCCGCCTCCACCTTCTGCGTCGCGGTGTGGTCGGCCATCGTCGCGTCGATGACCTGCTGCATGCGGGCGATGCCCTGGCGGATGACCTGCACCGCGTCGTTGGACTGGCGGGCGAGGTCGCGCACCTCGTTGGCGACGACGCGGAAGCCGTGCCCGTACTCGCCGGCCCGCGTCGCCTCGATGGCGGCGTTGAGCGCCAGCATGTTGGTCGCCGACATGATGCGCGTCACGCCTTGGATCGATTCCTCCAGCGCGCGGGATTCGGTGACGATCTGTTCGAACCGGCCGCGATCGGCGGCGGCCTCGCGCCGGCGCTGCTCCAGATGCTCCTCCAGGCCCCGGAGCACGCCGCCGCTTTCCGCCATGCGGTGGGCGCCGCGGTCGGCCTCCGCCGCCGTGCGGTCGCTCTCGCGCACGAGACCGGCCAGTTCGCCCACCGCGGCGTCCAGCCCGGCCAGACGGTCGCGGATCGCCCCGGCGGCGGCGTCCGTCTCGCGCAGCACGGCGCGCAGGCTCTCGC
>DASWVP010000356.1:0-35733 GCA_036401175.1 Azospirillum sp.
GCGGCGCGTCGTCGGCATCGACGCCGGGCGCGGCGAGGGCATGCAGCAGGTCGGCCGGCGGCGGCGCCGTCAGCAGCGCGGCGAGCAGCGCGTAGGCGTTGGCCCGCAAGCCCTCTTCCTCTGCCGCGACCATGGGAACAATCCTCCAGCGCGCCGGCCGGTCCGGCGTCGGCGTGTTCGTGATTTTGTGAAAATTATCAGCCGGACGGAGTAAGCGCACAGTCCCCTATTGGTCGGACATACGCCGGCAAACCTCCCCCATTGGTCGGATTTTTCCGGCGGACGGGCGGGCCGGGCGGGGCCGCTACGCCCCCAGGCGCCCCTCGGCGAGGCGGCGGATGGCGGGGCGGTCGGCCTTGCCGGAGCCCAGCGTGGGGATGTCCTCTACCACCAGGACCGCCTTGGGCACCTCGATCTCGGCGATGCCGTGGGCGCGGGCGTGGGCGACCAGCGCCTCGCGGGTGGCGTGTGGGCAATCGGTGACCAGCACGATGCGCTCGCCCTTGCGCGAATCGGGCAGGGTGAGCGCGGCGTGGCTGTTCTCCGGCCACAGGCGGGCGGCGAGCGCCTCGACGGTGGCCAGCGAGATCATCTCGCCGCCGACCTTGGCGAAGCGCTTGGCGCGGCCGAGGATGCGGACGTAGCCGTCGGCGTCCATGCACACGATGTCGCCAGTGTCGTGCCAGCCGTCGGGCGGCGCCAGCAGGGCGCCCGGCCGTTCCGCCGTCAGGTAGCCGCGCATGACGTTGGGCCCGCGCACCAGCAGCCGGCCGCCTTCCGGCACGCCCTGCACCGGCTCCAGCCGGTGTTCGATCCCCGGCAGCAGCCGGCCGACGGTGCCCGGACGGCTGTGCGTGGGGGTGTTGAGCGCCAGCACCGGCGCCGTCTCCGTCGTGCCGTAGCCCTCCAGGATGGTGACGCCGAAGCGCTCCCGATAGGCCGTGCGGGTGGCGTCGCGCACCGGCTCGGCCCCGGCGACGGCGAAGCGGACGGAGGCCAGCTCACGGTCGCGGCTGGCGCGGGCGTAGCCGGACAGAAAGGTGTCGGTGCCGAACAGGATGGTGCCCCGCACGGCCGCCACCAACTCGGCGACGGCGCGGTATTGCAGCGGGTTGGGGTGCAGAACGGTGGGGATGCCCAGCACCAGCGGCAGCAGCAGTCCGTCGGTCAGGCCGAAGCTGTGGAACACCGGCAGCGGGTTGACCACGCGGTCGGTGGGCAGGAACTCCACCACGTCCGTGATTTGCGCGATGTTCGACAGGATGTTGGCGTGGCTGAGCGCCACCCCCTTCGGCATCCCTTCCGAGCCCGAGGTGAACAGCACCACGGCCGTTTCGTCCGGCTGCGGCTGCGCCAGCACGGGCAGGGCGGGAAGGCGGCTGACCAGCACGCCCGGCAGCGTGTCGGCAAGGCCGACCTCGCGCCGCAGGTCCTCCAGGTGGCGGACCTCGGTCACCGTGCCCAGCGCCGCGACGACCGGCTCCAGCTTCGCCGCCGCCACGAAGCGGCGCGAGGTCAGCACCGTGCGGATGCGCGCCGTGGCGCAGGCGGAGCGCAGCGCCTCTTCCCCCATGGTGAAGTTCAGCATGGCGGGCACGCGGCCGAACGCCTGGAGCGCGAAGAACACCACCGCCACCGCCGCCACGTTGGGCACCAGCACGCCCACCGTTTCGCCGCGCCGGGTGACGCGGGCCAGCCGGCGCCCCAGCGCCACGCTGGCGAGGATCAGGCGGCCGTAGGTCATCGGCGTGCGCTCCGCGTCCTCGACGATCGGCCATGCCGCGCCGCGTCGGCGGCGGGCGGTGAGCAAGGCGGCGAACAGGCTTTGCCGCGTGTCGAGCGATGTGTCGAATGGTTCGGGCATGGCCGCGTCTCCTCCCACTGCCAAAAGTGATAACGGACGGAGGCGGCGTCCGGCTCCCCCCTCGTGGCGGACGGCGGATGCTGCTAAGCTCGGCGCACCCGCACTCTTCCCGGAAGGCGCCGCCATGGCCCGCGTGCTCGTCCTGCTCTGGCTCTGCCTGTTGCTCCTGCTTCCCGCGCATCCGGCCCTGGCGAACTTCGATCCACCGGGATTGGGCAACGACGCGGGCAACTATGCCTCATCCGTTCGCCTGAAGGCGCCGCCGCAGGTCACCCCGCAGCAGCGCGACAAGGCGCTGCGCGACGCCCAGGCGGCGGTCGCCAAGCGCGACTGGCCGAAGGCGGTGAGCGGGCTGGAGGCGGCGGTGGCGCTGGGCAACGACACCACGGCGACGTGGCTGTCGCTGGGCGAGGCGTGGCTGGCATTGCCCAAGCCGAACCGGGAGCGCGCGCTGCATGCGGCCTTCACCGCCTATCAGAGCGCCGGGAACGCCGACGAGTCGGTGACCGCGCTGTGGCGCCTGATGACCCTGCTGGACGAGGTGTTCGACCGGCCGGAGGCGGCGCTGCAGGCGGCGCGGGAGATCGTGACGGTGGCGCAGCCCAAGGACTCGGGCGTGGCGCTGGACGTCCGCGCGCCGGGGCTGGACGCGCGCATCCAGGCGCTGCGCCAGCGCGTCGGGCTGACGGTGAAGTCGGTGCGCATCGATTCGGATCAGGCGGTGCCGCGCGCCTGCATCCGCTTCTCCGACCAGCTCAGCGACAAAAAGGGCATCCGCTTCGCCGACTTCGTCGTCCTTGAGCCGGCGCTGCCGAAGGCGCCGGTGAGCGCGCGCGGCGACACGCTGTGCGTCGGCGGCCTCAGCCACGGCAGTGCCTACGCCATCACGCTGCGCCAGGGGCTGCCGGGGGTGGACGGGCTGGCGCTGAAGGCCGACGAGGTGCAGCGCCTGCGCGTCGCCGACCGCCGGCCGCTGGTGGCCTTCCGCGGCAACGCCTTCATCCTGCCGCGCGCGGGCGGGGAGGGCATTCCGCTGACCACCGTCAACCTGCAGGGCGTGGCGGTGAAGGTGCTGCGCATCAACGACCGCAACCTGACGCCCAACATGCGCTCCGGCCGGCTGCTGGAGCCGCTGAACCCCTATGGCCGCGACGAGATCGCCGACGGCGAGGGCGAGCTGGTCTGGCAGGGCCGCATGGACGTGGGGAACGAGCGCAACCGCGAGGTGACCACCGCGCTGCCCTTCCGCACCATGGTGCCCGATCCCAAGCCCGGCCTCTACATCGTCACCGCCGACCCGGTGGATGTGCCGGAGGGCGACCTGCCGTACGAGCGCGCGACGCAGTGGGTGCTGGTCACCGACGTCGGCCTGACGGCTTTCGAGGGGGCGGACGGCATCAACGTCTTCGCGCGCTCCTACGCCACGGCGAAGCCGATGCCCGGCGTGTCGGTGGCGCTGGTCGCCCGCAACAACGCCGAGCTGGCCCGCGTCACCACCGACGAGCAGGGCCGCGCCCGCTTCGCGCCAGGGCTGGCGCGCGGCACCGGCGGCAACGCGCCGCTGGCGGTGATGGCCTACGCGGGGGCCGACTACGCGCTGCTGAACATGACCAATGCGGCCTTCGACCTGTCCGACCGCGGCGTCGGCGGGCGGCCGGCGCCGGGGCCGATGGACGCCTTCGTCTACACCGAGCGCGGCGTCTACCGCCAGGGCGAGACGGTGCACATCGCGGCCCTGCTGCGCGACGACAAGACCGACGCCATCGAGGACTTCCCCCTGACGGTGAAGGTGCTGCGGCCGAGTGGCACCGAGTATCACGCGGGGCCGCTGAACGCCGGGCCGGCCGGCGGCTTCACGCTGCCGCTGGCGTTGTCGCGCACGGCGCCGCTGGGCGGCTGGACGGTGCAGGTCTTCGCCGATCCCAAGGGCCAGCCGGTCGGCCACGCGAGCTTCCAGGTCGAGGATTTCGTGCCTGAGCGTCTCGCCGTCGACCTGACGCCGCCGGCCCCCTTCATCGAGGTGGGCAAGCCGTACGACCTGCTGGTCAAGGGCCGCTTCCTCTACGGCCCGCCGGCCGCCGGCCTGCCGGGCACGGCGGAGGTGTCGCTGAAGGCCGACCCCGCGCCGTACCCGCAGCACAAGGGCTTCCGCTTCGGGCTGGTGACGGAGACGGTGACGCCGAAGATGGAGGAGCTGGAGTTCCCGGTCACCGACGCGCAGGGCGAAACGCGCCTCCCGGTCAAGCTGCCGGCGCTGCCGGACGTGACGCGCCCGCTGCGTGCCGACATCCGCGTCACCGTGTCGGAGCCGGGCGGGCGGCCGACGCGCGCCGCCGTGTCGTTGCCGGTGCGCAGCAAGGCCTACGCCGTGGGCATCCGGCCGCGCTTCGAGGGGCCGCGCCTGGGCGAGGGGCAGGAGGCGGCGTTCGACGTGATCGCCGTGGCGCCGGACGGCGCGCCGATCGCCAAGCCGGATCTCGCCTGGGAGCTGATCGAGGAGCACGCGACCTTCCAGTGGTACTTGCAGGGCGGGCGCTACACCTACCGCGCCCACACCCGCGACATCCCGCGCAAGGCCGGCACCGTGGACGCCAGGGCCGATACGCCCGCCGCGCTGGCGCTGGGCGCGCAGCCGTTCGGCCGTTATCGGCTGGAGGTGATGGACAAGGCGTCGGGGGTGGCGAGTTCGGTGCGCTTCGCCGTCGGCTGGCAGATGGCGGAGAACGCCGCCGACACGCCGGACACGCTGGAGGTGGTCGCCGACAAGCCGGCCTACCGGCCGGGCGAGGCGGCGCGCGTGCGCATCACCCCGCCGTTCGCCGGCGAAGTGCTGCTGACCGTCGCCACCGACCGCCTGTTCGAGGTGCGGACGCTGAGCGTGCCGGCCGGGGGCGCCACGGTGGAACTGCCGGTGGACGCCGCCTGGGGGCCGGGCGCCTATGTCACCGCCACCGCCTACCGCCCGCCGGTCAAGGGCAAGGAGCGCCAGCCGGTGCGCGCCGTGGGCGTGGCGTGGCTGGGCATCGATTCGGCGGTGCGGCGCCTGGACGTGGCGCTGGAAGCGCCGGAGGTGGCGCGGCCGCGCGGCCCCGTGGAGGTATCCGTGGCGGTGGCGCCGGCCGTGGCCGGCGGCAATGCCGAGGACGCGTACGTCACGCTGGCGGCGGTGGACGAGGGTATTCTGCGGCTGACCGACTATGCTTCGCCCGATCCGGGCAGGCAGTTCTTCGGCAAGCGCCTGCTGGGCCTCGACATCCGCGACGACTATGGGCGGCTGATCGACGCGCTGGACGGGCCGTTCGGCAAGCTGCGGGAGGGCGGCGACGGCAGCGGCGCCGCCATGCCGGTGGTGCCGTTCACCGTGGTGTCGCTGTTCCAGGGGCCATTGAAGGTGGGGGCGGACGGCCGGGTGCGCGTGCGCCTGGACATCCCCGACTTCAACGGCGAGCTGCGGCTGATGGCGGTGGCCTTCTCCAAGGGCCGCGTCGGCGCGGCGTCGGGCAAGCTCACCGTGCGTGACCCGCTGGTGGCCGAAGCGGTCATGCCGCGCTTCCTGGCGCCGGGCGACGACAGCCGCCTGACGCTGGCGCTGCACAACGTGGAGGCGGCGGCGGGTACCTACCGCGTCACCGTCACGGGCAGCGACGGGGTCGCCGTTGAAAACGGCGCGCTGTCGGTGGACCTGCCGGCCGGCGAGCGGCGCAGCATTCCGCTGCCGCTCAAGGGCATCACGGCCGGCGTGGCGCGCGTGTCGCTGGACGTGCAGGGGCCGGGCGGGCTGGCGCTGTCGCGCGGCTATGGCATCACGGTGCGCCCGTCGCGCCCGGTGGACACGCAGTTCGTCACCCGGCAGATCGCGCCGGGCGCCAGCGCGCGGCTGTCGGCGGCGGACGTCGCCGCCTACCTGCCGGGCACGGCGCGGCTGTCGTCGACCTTCAGCTCCGGCCCGCCGTTCGACGTGGCCGGCATCCTGCGCTCGCTCGACCGCTACCCGTACGGGTGCACCGAGCAGACGATCAGCCGGGCGCTGCCGCTGCTGGTGGTGCGCGACGTGGAACTGGCGCTGGGCGGAGCGGCGAAGCCGGACGATACGCTGGACGGCCGGCTGGACAACGCGATTGCCCGCACGCTGGACAAGCAGCGCTACGACGGCGCTTTCGGGCTGTGGAGCGGGCGCGACGAGGCGGACGCGTGGATCACCGCCTACGCCATGGAGTTCCTGGCGCGGGCCAAGGCCAAGGGGCGGCTGGTGCCGGACAAGCCCTTCGCCGACGGGCTGGCGTGGCTGCGCCAGCACGCCATCGACGGCGGCCGGTCGAAGGAAGCGCTGGCCAGCCGCGCCTACGCGCTGCACGTGCTGGCGCTGTCCGGCGTCGCCGTGCCGGGCTCCACCCGCTATCTGCACGACGCCTTCATCGACGCGATGCCGACGCCGCTGTCCAAGGGCCAGTTGGGGGCGGCGCTGGCGCGTTTGGGCGACAAGGAGCGGGCGGAGAGCGCCTTTACGGCGGCCGTCGCGCATCTGGCGCGCGAGCCCTGGCACGTCGATTACGGCTCCACCGTGCGCGACGCGGCGGCGCTGGTGACGCTGATGACCGAGACGGGGATGATGGGCAAGCGGCTGACCGCGCTGGTCGACCGCCTGCCGGCCTCGGCCACCGCCGCCAAGCTGACCAGCACGCAGGAGCAGGCGTGGATCGTGCTTGCCGCCGACACGCTGATGCGCGGGGCGGCGCCGCTGGACCTGACGCTGTCCGGCGGGGCGCGGCCGAAGGGCGACCCGTTCAACCTGCTGCCCAGCGCCGCGCAACTGGCCGAAGGAGTGGCGGTGGCGAACGCCGGCACGGCCGCGGTGTGGCAGGCGGTGTCGGTGTCCGGCATCCCGGCGCAGCCGCAGCCGGCGGCGCGCGAGGGGCTGCGCGTCAAGCGCAACTTCTTCACCCGCGCCGGCGAGCCGCTGAACCTCGACGCCATCCGCCAGAACGACGTGTTCGTCGTGGTGCTGGAGGGGGAGGCGAACACCAAACTGTACCATCAGGCGGCCATCACCCACCCGCTGCCGGCCGGCTGGGAGATCGAGAACCCGCGCCTGGGCGCGTCGGAGGCCGGCGAGCTGCCCTGGCTGACCGACCTCACCTACGCCCGCGCCGTGGAGGCGCGCGACGACCGCTTCGTCGCCGCCATGGACCTGACGGAGGAGGAGCCGAAGTTCAAGCTCGCCTTCCTCGTGCGCGCGGTCACGCCGGGGGTGTACGAACTGCCTGGCGCGGTGGTGGAGGACATGTACAAGCCGCGCTTCTTCGCCCGTCAGGCGGCGGGACGGATCACCGTGCACCCGGTGGAGTGATGGGACGGGAGGCTGATTCTCCCTCCCTCGCCTCCGGCGGGGGAGGGAAGGGGCCCGCCGAAGGCGGGAAGGGTGGGGGCGAGGATTCTCGGGCAGGCGTTGCCCCCACCCTCCCACGCTGCGCGTGGGTCCCTCCCTCCCCCGGCAGGGCCGGGGGAGGGGTTTTAGTCCTCCTCCTCCTCGTTCTTCTCGCTCTCGACGCCGTTCTCCCGCCGGACCTGTCGCGGTTGCGCGACGTGTCGGTCACCGTCGCCGACGCCGGCAGCCGCCCCTTGCGCGTATTCACCAACGCGTCCGGCGCGTGGCGGCTGCCGGCCACGGTGGAGGACGTGGCGCCGGTGTTCACCGACCTGCTGCTGGCCTACGAGGACCGGCGCTTCTTCACCCATCCCGGCGTCGATCCGCTGGCCGTGCTGCGGGCGGCCGCACAGAACCTGACCGGCGGGCGGGTGGTGTCGGGCGCCTCCACCATCACCATGCAAGTCGCCCGCCTGCTGGAACCCCGGCCGCGCACGCTGGGCGCAAAGATGGTGGAGATGGCGCGCGCGGTGCAACTGGAGTGGCGCTTTTCCAAGGCCGAGATCCTCGGCATGTACCTGACGCTGGCTCCCTACGGCGGCAACGTGGAGGGCATCCGGGCGGCGGCGATGGCGCTGTTCGGCAAGGGCCCGGCGGAGCTGAGCGCGGCGGAAGCGGCGCTGCTGGTGGCGCTGCCGCAATCCCCCACCCGCCTGCGGCCCGACCGCGCGGCGGAGCGGGCGCGGACGGCGCGCGACAAGGTGCTGGACCGCGCCGCCCTGGCCGGCGCCCTGTCCCCCAAGGCCGCAGCGGAGGCGAAGGGCGAGCCGGTGCCGGCGGCCAAGCAGCCCATGCCGATGCTGGCCGCCCACCTGGGCGATCACCTCAAGACGCGCCACCCCGGCCGGGCGGTGCTGGAAACCACGCTGGACGGTGGCCTGCAGGCGGCGGTGGAGGGGCTGGCGCGGCGCGAGTTGCCCACCCTGCACGAGCGCGCCGGCATGGCGGTGCTGGTGGTGGACAACCGCAGCCGGTCGGTGCTGGCCTACCTGGGCGGGCCGGACTATCTGGACGGCCGGCGCGAGGGGTGGGTGGACATGGTGCGCGCCGTGCGCTCGCCGGGGTCGGCGCTGAAGCCGTTCGTCTACGGCTTCGGCTTCGATGATGGGCTGATCCACCCAGCGACGCGGGTTGCCGACGTCTCCACCCGCTTCGGCGACTACGCGCCGCGCAACTTCCACCGCACCTTCAGCGGCGAGCTGACCATCCGCGAGGCGCTGCAACGCTCGCTCAACGTGCCGGCGGTGCTGGTGCTGGACAAGGTCGGGCCGGTGCGCTTCGCCGACGCGCTGAAACGGGCCGGCGCGCGCCTCGTCCTGCCGGCGGGCGCCGGGGCGCCCGGGCTGCCCGTGGCGCTGGGCGGCGCGTCGGTCAGCCTGTGGGACATGGCGACGCTGTACACCGCGCTGGCGCGCGAAGGCACGGCGGCGCCGCTGCGGGTGTTGCGCGACGATGGCGGCGGGCCGGAGTCGGCGATGCTGTCGGCCGCGTCGGCGCGGCAGGTGCTGGACATCCTGGAAGGCACGCCGCCGCCCTCCGGGCTGGTGCAGGCAGCCGACGTGCGGCGCGCCGCCCCGGTGGCGTTGAAGACCGGCACCAGCTATGGCTTCCGCGACGCCTGGGCGTTCGGCGTGACGGGGCGCTACACGGTGGGCGTCTGGGTCGGCCGGCCGGACGGGACGCCCAGCCCCGACCGGTTCGGGCGCAACACCGCCGCCCCGCTGCTGCACCGCGTGCTCGACCTGCTGCCGGAGGAAGCGGCGGTGACGCCGCGCGCGACCGCCCGCGCGCCGGAGCTGTTGCAGCGCGTCACCGCGGGCGAGGCGGCGGGGCTGGCGGCAGGGGCGGCGGGGGACCGGCTGCGCCTCGTCTTCCCGACGGAGGCCATGGTGGTGGAGGCTGGCGGCGAGGAGCCGCCGGCACCGGTGACGCTGTCGGCGTCGGGCGGGCGCCGGCCGCTGTCGTGGCTGGTGGACGGGAAGCGCGTCGCCACCTCCACGGTGCGGCGCGACGCCGTCTGGCAGCCGGACGGGCCGGGCTTCGTGCGGATCACCGTGGTCGACGCCGACGGCCGCAGCGACAGCGCCGCCGTCGAGATCCGCTGACCTACACGAAATAGAAGTCCGTATCGGCCACCGTCGTCGCGCCCACCACCTTGATCTTCAAATATTCGCCGGCCGCCGTGTGGCAGAACAGGGTAACGCTGCCTTCGTCCGTGTTCGCCTTGTAGACGATCGACGCGTTGCGGTCGGAAAAAGTGTCGCCGGCCGAAACGACGACCTGGGTCTTGACCCCGGCGGACAGTTCGAAATGGTAGAGCCAGATCTTGTCGCTGCCGCGTTCCAGGTCGCCGATGGTGTGCATCGCGGAGTTCGCCTGATCGCGCGTGCCGGTGTCGAAGAACAGGAAGGTGTCGCTGCCCGGTCCGCCGTACAGCGCGTCCGCCGCCTCGCGCCAGTCGCCGGCGTACAGCATGTCGTTTCCCGCCCCGCCGGACAGCGTGTCGGCGCCCATGTTGCCGTACAGGACGTCGTTGCCTTCGCCGCCGGCCACGGAGTCGCTGCCCTGGCCGCCGAACAGCGTGTCCTCGCCGGCATCACCGCTCAGGGTGTCGTTCTGCATGTTGCCGTACAGGACGTCGCCCGTGTCCCCGCCTTCGACGAGGTCGTTGCCCTGGCCGCCGAACAGCACATCCTCCTGGTCGCCGCCGAAGAGGGTGTCGTCCTGCTGGTTGCCGTACAGCACGTCGCGGCCGAAGCCGCCGATCAGCCGGTCGGCCCCCTCGTTGCCGATCAGCAGGTCGTCGCCCGAAGCGTCGGTCAGCGTATCGTCGCCGGCCAGACCGATTATGGTGTCCGAGTTGTCGGTGCCCGTCAGGGAATCGTTGCCGCTGGTGCCCGTGATGTCCATGGCTGCGCCTTGCGGTTGAAACGCGTGTGCGTCAGCCTAACAGGCGGTGCGCCCATCGTAAACCGGAAGGGGTAGCCCGCCGGGGCGCGGCGAAACGGCGCGGCACCGTTTCCCGTTATTTGGGCTTGCGGCGTTTGGCGGGGGCCGGGTTGATGTGCGGCACGCGGGCGGACTCCTCGCCCTTCGGCAGTTTCTCGGCGATGCCGTAGGTCATCTCGCGGCGCCGCATCTCGGCCAGGACGACGTCCGGCTTGATGCCCATGTCGGCCCACAGCGCGACGAGGTGGTAGAGCAGGTCGGCGCTTTCCAGCACCACGCCCTGCTCGTGGTCCTGCATGGCCTCGATCACCACCTCGACCGCCTCCTCGCCGACCTTGCTGGCGACGCGCTTGCGCCCTTGCGCGAACAGCTTGGCGGTGCGCGACGTCTTCACGTCGCCGTCCCGGCGTTCGAGGATCGCCTCGTAGAGCGAGCGGAGAACGTCTATGCCGATGTAGTGAACCATGCGAAGCCCTGCGGCGGTGTGTGCTGGCGCCGAAGGCGCTGGTTCTAGCATGCTTTCCAGGCAAGTACAGAGGCGCAAGGGGCATGCGGTGCGACCCTGCGTCCCGGTGCCGGACCCGGCGCGTCATGCCGCTGGCGGGCACGCCCGTCGAATGTTACACATTCGTGACAATTCGTACCATGGCTCCCCGCGACCGGCGGCCGGCGCGTCGTGGCACGGGAGGGGGAGTCCGTTCATGTTCCTGCGGCTGGTCCGCGCGATGATGCCCAGGGAAGAGTCGTTCATCGGCCACTTCTGCGACCATTCCGAGCGGATCGTCGAGGCCGCGACCGCCCTGCACGACCTGTTCGACCATGAAGGCGACCCGGCGGCGGCGCTGGAGCGGATCGTCCTGGCCGAACGGGCGGCCGACGCCGTCACCAAGCGCACGCTGCAGGCCATCCACCGTACCTTCATCACGCCCTTCGACCGTTCGGACATCCACGCGCTGATCACCGCCATGGACGACACCGTCGACCTGATCGAGGAGACGGCGCAGCGAATCGTCATCTACGGCGTCACCGACTTCACGCCGGAGATGCGGCAGATGGCCGACGCCGCCTGCCGCTGCGCCGCGCTTCTGCGCGAGGCGATGCCGCTGCTGGGCGCCATCAACCGCCACGTCAACCACCTCAACCGCGCCAGCGTGGAGATATCCCGCATCGAGGACGAGACGGACGAACTGCTGCGCCACTGCCTGCGCCGCCTGCACGCCGAAGAGGCGGACCCCAAGCGCTTCGTCGTGCTGAAGGAAATCTACGAGCTTCTGGAACAGATCATCGACCACTGCGACGACGTTGCGAACGTCATCGACGGTGTGGTCATCGAGCATGTCTGAGACGGTGCTCTCCGGCCATCAAGCGTTCTGGGAATATCAATGGAACCAATGACGATCGGGCTGCCGCTTCTTGTGGCGATCATCGTGATCGCGCTTGCCTTCGACCTGTCGAACGGCATGCACGTTCTGGGTCGTCCTTAAACTGTTCACCCGGCGCATGCCGCCGGAGCGGCGGAACGCCGATCCGGCCTCCTGACTTCCCTGTGCTGGCGCCGACTTCAGCGCGCGACACCTCCCTCGCCCGCGTCCTCCCGGCGACGCCACTCGACAGCCCGAGGCTTGCGATACGAGGTCGTCCAAAATTGTCCACAATTTTGTTTCAACTCATTGACAGGCAAGATTGCTTGGCGTAATGGTTGTTCACGTTCGGTTCGCTCAACGATCAGGCGAGGTGAACAGTGGCTGGCCTACGCATCATCACCGCGGTCGCGTACGACCGCCATCCGGAACTCACCCCCGCCGAACTCCCGAAGTGCCGCCTTCCGGTTGGCTTCCGCTTCCTCGCGACGGCGGAGATGGAGATCGTCGAACCCGTACTGCTCTTCCTCTCCGACCGCTACGCCAAGACCAAGAAGGGATGGGAGAAGGTCGCGCTCAGCCAGTCTGCGGCTTGCGACGACCTCTACGAGTGGTGGTCGTACCTGGAATTGGTCGATCTGCATTGGCGCGACGTCACAACCGAGGACGTCCAGGGGTATCGGACGGCCCTCGAGAACGCGGTCAGCCCGAAGACGCGCCAGAGGTACAAGCCGAACACCATCCGGCGCCGCCTCGGCACCATTCTGTCCTTCCACAAGTGGGCGCTCGCCCAGAAGTACACGGACGAGGTCGTCGACCGTAAGCAACTCAAGCACGTCCCGAGGAGCGACGACGAGAACGTGCTCGCCCATGTCGGCACGAGCCTCGGCCTGACGGAAGCCTCGGACCTCCTCCCCGACGAGGAGGAGACCGTGCCCAACCCCTTCAACAACACCAGAGATCTGCAAGCCGTCCTCACGGCACTCGGCCCCAAGCCGTCGGAGCGCGGCCGCGACGCCCGCCCGGCGCGGAACCGGCTGGCGGCCATGTTCGCCTTGGCCACCGGAACGCGCATCAGCGAGACGCTGAGCCTCACGCTCGCGGACATCCTCGGGCTGAAGCGTCCGCCCGACGCCGCGCCGACGGCGAGCGTCGTCATGTGGCTGCGGAAGACCAAGCGGAGGCGCCCCAGGAAGATCCTGGTCCCGGTGTGGCTCCTCGACGAACTGCTCCTCTACGTGGACGGCGAACGGGCCGAAGCGGTGGCGAAGGCGCAGGCGCTTGGCCGAAGGCCCGCGCCGAACCTCTTCATCAACGGCATCGGCGCCAACAAGCGGGACGTCGGGAAGGCCCTGACGAGGCGCTCGCTGTCCCGCGACTTCCGCAACGCGGTGCTCTCAACGGAGCTCTACACGGTCATCGAGGAGGACGTGGAGAACGGCCTTCCTCAGCGGCTGCTGGCCCAGCATTCGTTCCACGACCTCCGGCACACGTTCGCCGTCCAGCAGTATCTGGGCCGGAAGGCGAAAGGCGACGCGGAACCGTGGAAGGCCATTGCGGCGCTCCTCGGCCACAAAAGCTGGAAGACCACCATGGACTATTACCTGACCTCGGTCTCGATCAGCGAAGCCGAACTCAGCGATGTCATGACGGCCTACTTCCACAGCATTCTCTCCCTCGACGGATCGGCAGATGACCTCAAGTAAGAAGCCCCCCAACGGAGGCGTTGGCACATCCCCGCGCCGGGGGAAGATGGACCGCAGCTTCCTGCTGGACGTGTCGACGGTGCTCCCGGCCGGGAAGACGGCGAAACCTCCGAAGGCAGACGTCCCCACATCGGCAGGCGACGGCGTCGGGCGGCACCCCGCCGCCGCCCCGGAGCCGCCGTCGGCGCCGGTCGTCACGATGACGGGAGTGCGCACGGGAACCGACCCGCTCACGGGCAAGCCGTTCCTCCACATCGTGGCCCGCGACGAGAACGGGAAGCTGCTCGCCCCGTTCATCCTGGACGACTGGCTCCGCTACGGCGACATCGGCCTGGCCTTCGCGGAGGCCCTGTACGGGATGGGGCTCAAGCCCTCTTCCCTGGACTCGAAGATCCGCGACCTCCGCGTCTTCTTCGGGTGGCTGCCATCGGAATTCCCCGGCGGACCGCCGACCCGGCTCTCGGACCTGACCACCGAACGACTGCTCCGCTTCCGCTCCCATCTCGACGCCTCGAAGGACGACAACGGGCGCCCCCTCGCGGACAACAGCAAGCGCAAACGGCTGGGTGAGGTTCGCACGGTCTTCACCTGGATGCAGAAGAAGTCTCCGAACAGGTGGAAGCCGAAGCTGGCGCCGAAGCTGCGCTTTCCGGAAGGCGTCTGGAAGGGGACCGGCAAGCGCACGGAACCGCGCGACATCGTCCCCAGGGACGGGCTGCACGCGATCCTCAAGGCGGCCGCGGCCGAGGTCGAGCGGACGATCAGGCTCCTCGACGAGGGGGCCGAGCTGGTCGCCGCCGGACAACCGCGCCTGCGCGCGCCCGACGAGATGAACCGACGTTCGGATTTCGACGACCTCGCCGTGGCACTCGCCGCCGTCGTGGAATGGCATGGCGGCTATCTCCAGAACATCGAGGAGGCCAAGGCGAAGCACTCGGCGCTCGGCAACTCCATCCAGTACGTCCACGGCGCCACGAACGTCTTCCGCCGCCTTTATCCCGGTGGACGGGAGCTCGTCCCGTTCATCATCCTCCTGACGGTCCACACGGCCTACAACCCCGACACGATCCTCGGCCTGCGGCTGAACCAGATCGAGATGAACGACGTGTTCCCCGACCAGTTCGGCTTCGCCCTGCCCAAGCGGCACAACAGCCGGGGCGCGAGCGCCGGAGAGCAGGCCGACGAGGCCGACGAAACGGCCACGCGCATCCGCACGAAGGGAAGAAAGGGACGGGCCAGGGGGAGGCCGCAGAACCGCTCGTTCCGCGCCGACCCCGACGACCTCTTCGGCAGCTACCTGCTGATACAGAACGTCAAGGCGATGACGGAGCGCCTCCGTCCGCACGCCGCCCCGGTCGACCGGGACCGGCTGTTCATCTTCCATCAGACCCAGACCGACATCGGCGTGCGCTCCTTCGGAAACGACAAGGAGACCATCGCGGCCGACCGGCTGTGGCAGTATTTTCTCAAGAGGTTCATCGCCGACAACGACCTGCCGGACTTCTCGCTCGCGTCGCTTCGGGCCACCATGGCGGACGCCGCCGAGCAACTGACCGGCGACATCCGGGCCGTGCAACTCCTGCTCGGCCACAGCGGCACCGACGTCACCTTCCAGCACTACCTGTCGGCTGGCGCCCGCCGCCGCGCCGCGGAGGCCGTCGGCACGGTCCAGGGCATGCGCCAGCGGTGGGTGGAAACCGGCGGGAAGCGCGATGCCCGCGAACCCGGCGTCGGCGACACCCTCATGGCGGCGACGCCGGGGTTCCACTGCCTCGACCCGTACGACTCCCCGGTGCCCGGACAGGTCGCGGGCAAGATGTGCTCGGCGTGGCTGGCCTGCGCCTTCTGCGCACTGGCCACGGTCCACGCCGACGACGGCTACGGCCTGGCGCGCCTGATCCAGTTGGAGAAGCACATCCTGGACGCGCGCCGCACGATCGCGGCCGAGCGGTATCAAACCGCGTACGTGCCCCTGCTGGCGAAGCTCTCCGGATGGCTCGGGAAGTTCAGCGACACGGCGCGCGCGGCGGCCGTGGCCGTCACCCACCTCAAGCCGCTGCCCGAACTGGAGTAGGCCCATGGAACTTCTTCACCGCCTTGCGTTCGACGAGGTCCAGGAACGGCCGGTCTCCAAGCACAGCACGTGGGGAAGCACGACCTGGACCTTCGACGACCCGACCGCGGGGGCCGACAGGAAGTCGGTGGACTGGGGCCGCACGCTCGCCAACGGCTCGTCCCTCCTGGACGAGGAGTGGGCGACGTTCCTCGACGCCTCCAAGCGCCTGTTCTGGTCCCTGATTACGGAACCCGCGGTGGGCAGGCCCATGAAGCCCGGAAGCATCGAACGCTGGACGACGGGGTTCTGGTTCATCGCCGACTGGATGTCCCTGGAGGACTACAGGGACATGACCGAACTCGACCCCGAGGCCGTCGACGAGTACGTGGAGTACCTGAAGGCGGAGAAGGCCACGGGCGACGACGACGACGACATCCTGAGCGGTCAGACGATCGTCAAGTACCTCATGCCCCTCAGCCACATGTGGCAGCAGTCGGACATCCTGCGCGAGGCCGGGGTCGAGACGCTGCCGGACGCGCCCTTCCGCGGCAAGGCGGCGACCGCCCTGGCCGAGGAGATCGCCGAGTTCACCGACGGCGAGATCCCTACCGTGGACGACGACGTGTTCATCGCCACGGCGAACGAGCTCTCCAAGTGGATCGCCTTCAAGGGGGACGACATCGTCCGTCTCATGCACCTCGTCCTGCGGCTGAGGGAGCGGCACGGCTACAACACGTGGATGAAGAGGCTCGACTCCCAAGGCCAATATTTCCTCCGCCCCGAGTTGGCGGACTTCGAGTTCTCCGTGGACCCGGAGACCGGCCGACCGTGGCATCCGTCGCTGACGGAGTTCGACAGCGCGCCCGACAGGATACGGAAGCTCGTGGCGGCCCTGAACATGGCGGGCATCATCATGGTCCAGGCCATGGTCGGCATGCGCATCAGCGAGGTCTGCGGCCTCGACGCCGACCCGGACCACGACGGCCCGTTCCCCTCCTGCGTCGAGGTCGAATCCTCCTCGTCCGGCCTCTTCGACGTGTTCTACATCAAGGGCCGCCTGTTCAAGACCACGAGCGAGTGGATCGAGGCGAGGTGGGTCGCAGGACTCCGGACGAAGGGCTCGGACCACGTGCCGCCTCCGGTGCAGGCGGTCGTGCTGGTCGAGCGCCTCTTCCGCCGCTGGCGGAAGGAGGGCGGCGTCACCTCGCTCTTCCTGACGATGAGGTCCGGCAGCGGCTTGCCCAGCAGCGCGGAGTTCCTGAGTCGCCAGCGCGGCGCCCCGCTCGACCAGAACGGCTGGATCATCCAGCACGTCGGCGTGGCGCCCGCGGTCCGCGTCACCTCCCACCAGTGGCGCAAGTCGTTTGCCAAGTACCTGTTCCGCACCGACAAGCGGCTGCTTCCCGCTATCTCGCTGCACTTCAAGCACATCTCCCTCGCGATGACGGAGAAGTACATCGGCGACGACCTGGAACTGTTCGAGGACATCGACAGCGAGGCCAGCCGCAACGCCGCCGAGCGCCTCTACGAATGGGCGAACGGAGAGCGCCCGGCGAGGGGGCTGATCGCCACCGTCATCATGGAGCGGTGCGCCGCCCTCGGCCAGCGGCTCGGCAACCACTCCGCCGACGAGAAGAAGCGGGAGATCGAGCGCATCGTCGAGGAGAACGGTATCCGCATCTGGACCCTCAGCCACGCGGACAAGCCCTACGGCGCCTGCATCTTCCGTCCGGGCGTGGCGATCTGCCGGACGACGCGGATCGGCCCCCTGGCCCGCCCCGACATGGCCTCCGCCAACCCCGGCCTCTGCTCCGGGTGCCAGAGCTTGGCCGCCGACGACGAGCACCTGGGCTTCTGGCAGGAGCGGTTCCGCCGGAACCAAGCCCTCTTCGAGGAGCACCACGACGGCGACATCGGCGTGGCGATGCTCGCCAAGAAGCGTATGGACCAGAGCCGCATCGTGCTCGACTGGTTCGGGGCCGCCCCCGAGGAGGTCGGCCATGTCCGGTAGGAAAGCCGCGCCACCCGTCCCGGCGGCCCCGGAAGCACCGGTTCCCAAGGGCGCCGAGAAGAACCTGCTCGACGCCATCGCTCGGCTCGAGAAGAACAAGCCGACCGACCCGGAGCTCAAGCAGCGGGCCAAGGCGGGCAAGCTGAGGGTCAACCCCACCACGGCGGCCCTGGAGGCCGGGTGTTCCCGGCGGCTCGCCTACAAGTTCCCGCGGGTCCGCAAGGCCCTCGGCATCGGCGAGGACGAGGAGGCCACCTCCGAGGCGGGCAAGGAGCCCGCCCGGACGGGCAAGTCCCTCCAGGAGGTCGTGGTGCAACTGCGCCGGGAGAAGACGGACCTGAAGCGCGAGCGTGATCTGGCGCTGTCCCGCTCGGCCGCGCTGGTCGTCCGCTTGCGCCAGATGGAGCGCGAGGTGGCGAGGGAGGTCCGGAAGGCCACCCGCCGGGCCAAGCGCCCGGAGAACCCGAACCAGATCGCCGGAAAGGTCCACAGGCTCTTTCCGGCGGACGAGGAGTGATCCATGTCCGCGACGGTCGTCCCTGAAATCCTGGCCGCACTGGAGCCGTATCTGGAGGACAAGGACAGGGCTTGGCAGGCGCAGCCCGAGGGAAGCCGCGAGCCTACGCTCCCCTGCAAGCGGGAAAACGGCGTCCTCTCCATCCACGTCGGGAACCTGGTGAAGGAGCTCGGCATCAACCCCGAGTGGCGGCAGCACTTCAAGAAGCGCGAGCTCCGGGCCGTGGTCAACGCCGTATGCCGCACGCAAGGGCTCAAGGGCATCGGCGAGGACGGGCCGGTGGCGGACGCCGACGCCGCGGTGAAGAAGGTCATCGTCCGGCAGGGCGCCGACAACAAGCGCCTCGCCGAGCAGCTGGTCGAGGCCCAGGCGACCATCCTCCGGCAGCGGCAGCGCATCGCCGAGTTGGAGGGCCAACTCGGGCTCGCCCAGGCCGACGGCGTCCTGCTGCGCACAGCCCCGCCGAGGAAGGCATGAGCATGCTGGCCGCCGCGGGCCCGCAGACCTCCTACGAGGTCGAGGTCCGGAAGATGGTCAGCGCCCGGCTCGGCGGCGCCATCTTCGCCGGGCTGGTCACCGGTCCCCTCCGCGTTCCCGAGGAGGGGAAGGAGATCCGCGTCACCGTCCCCGCGGCCGCCATGCGCGGAGCGGAACCCGTCCAAGGCGAGATATGGAGCGTCAGGGGCGGCTGGACGACCCACCCGAAGTATGGACGCCAGTTCCGGGCCGAGCAGGCGTACCGGATGCGCCCCTCCGGCCGCCTCGTCGTGTCCTACCTCGCCGACCACGTGCCGGGCATCGGCCGGGGCCGGGCCGAGCGCCTCTGGACCGTGTTCGGCGAGCGGCTCCCCGAGGTGCTGGACCGGGAGGACATCGGCGCGCTGGCCGAGGCCATCGCGCCCCGCTACCCGGGCCTGTCGCTGCGCCTCGCCGCCGACGTGGTGGCGTCCTGGAAGGAGGCGACGGCCGAACCGGCGATCATCGCCTGGCTCGACGGCCTCGGCGTGACCGACACCCGACTCGTCCGGCGGATCGTCAGGATCCTGGGCGACAAGACGCGCGACGCGCTCGAATGCAACCCGTACATCCTGACCGCCTTCATGGACAAGTGGTCCAAGGTGGACGAGCTCGGCCTGCGGCTCCTCAAGGAGAACGGTGTCGCCGAACCCAGGAAGGACATCGGGCGCCTCGTCGGCGCCGTCGACTTCGTCATCCGAGACATGGTCTCGGGCGAGGGGCATACCATCATCGACGCGCCGTCGCTCCGCACCGGGCTGGCCCGGTGCCTGAAGGCCAAGGCGGACTCCGGGGCCATTGACGAGGCGGTCCGCCTCGGCGAGGTGAACGGCGCCACCCTGCCGCTGCCCGACGGCACTTGGCGTGCCCCTGGCTGCGCCGTCCTCGAGGAGGGGCTCGCGGACCGCTTCCGGGCCATGCTGGAGGGGCGGGAGCAGTCCCAGGTCGGGATACCCTCCAGGAAAGCCCTGGAGCGCGTCCTGGACCGCTTGGTGACCGACGGGCCTCCCCTGCACCCCGAGCAGCAGGAGGCCGTCCTGCGGTGCCTCCAGGCGCCCCTGGCGGTGCTCTCCGGCGGCGCCGGGGTGGGGAAGACGACGACGGTCCGCGCCATCGTAGCCCTATGGGAGGAACTCGGCGGCCGCGTGGAGCTCTGCGCCCTCGCCGGGAAGGCCGCGCTGCGCTTGTCGCAGTCCACCTCGCGGCTCGCCCGGACGATCCACCGCCTGCTGGCGGAGATGGCCAAGCCCGAGGACGACGCCGAGGCCGCCCCGCAGTCCGCGGCCCCGGACGCGCCCCGTCTCGACGCCAGGACGCTGCTCATCGTCGACGAGGCGTCGATGGTGAACCTCGGCCAATGGCACCGCCTGGTGCAGGCCATGCCGCCGGGGTGCCGCCTGCTCATGGTGGGGGACGTCGGCCAACTCCCGCCCATCGGCTTCGGCCTGGTCTTCCACCGGCTGGCCCACATGCCGGACATCGCCGCGGAACTGAAGACGATCCACCGCCAAGCCGAGGGCAGCGGCATCCCGGCGGTGTCCCGTGCCATCCGCGACGGCATCGTTCCCGCCCTCCCTCCCTTCGAGGGCAAGGCGGACGGCGTCTTCCTGCTGCCGTGCCCCCGGCATGAAATCCCCGCCCGCATCGAGGAGGTCGTGGCCGACCTGGGCGGCTTTGGGACCGGCCACGCCTTGCAGGTCGTAGCTCCGGTCAACGACGGCGACGCCGGGGTGGACGGCCTCAACGCCCGCTTCCACGACGTGCACCGCCGCGTCCACGGTATCGACGTGTTCGCGACCTTCGGTGACGAGGCCCGCGCGCAGGAGGTCCGGGGCCATCTGGGCCAGTTCTTCGCCATCGGCGAGCCGGTGATACACCAGCGCAACGACTACCAGAGGGCGCTGTTCAACGGCTCTCTGGGACACGTGGAGGGCATCGACCCGGCGAGGAGGACAGTGCGCGCGGCATTCGACGGCGAGGTGATCGAGTTCGGGCCGGACGCCCTGCTCGACATCGCGCTGGCGTACTGTTTGACCTGCCACCGTCTCCAGGGAAGCCAGTCGGAGCGGATCGTGGTGGCGCTCTATGATCATGAGCGCGTGATGGACGTGTCGTGGATCTACACCGCGATAACCCGCGCGGAGAGGCAGGTCGTGCTGGTCGGCGCCCCCGAGACGCTGGCCGCCGCGGTCGGCCGTTCGCCTGCCTGGACGAACAGGCGGGTCGCGTTCCGGCTCAACCCCAGAAGCGGAGAGAGCGGCTCGGCATCCTGAACCGAAAAAGGCCGTCCTGGGACGTCTCAGGACGGGCGGATGTTCCCCGCCCGCGGCGCCACCGCGACACCCGGTCACCATCGGGCGGATCGTCGGCCTCAATGGACCTTGTTCAGATGCAAGTCGGCCGGGCAGCATTGCTCGTAGCTCGGCACGCCGTCGCGCCGCTCGTACCAAGCCCGGGTGCGGTTGACCACGCCGACGGCGGCGAGCATCACCGGCACCTCGATCAGCACGCCCACCACGGTCGCCAGCGCGGCGCCGGACTGGAAGCCGAACAGCACGATCGCCGTGGCAACCGCCAGTTCGAAGAAGTTGGACGCGCCGATCAGCGCCGAGGGCCCCGCCACGCAGTGGGGCGAACGGACCGCGCGGTTGAGCAGGTAGGCCAGCCCGGAGTTGAAGAAGACCTGGAACAGGATCGGCACCGCGAGCAGCCCGATCACCAGCGGTTGGGCGATGATCTGTTCGCCCTGGAAGCCGAACAGCAGCACCAGCGTGGCGAGCAGCGCCACCAGCGACACTGGCTGCATCACGGCGAGTGCCCGCCGCATGCGCAGATAGCCGTGCTCGTGCGCGAGCAGCCAGCGGCGCCACAGGCTGGCGACGATGAGCGGCGCGACGATGTAGAGCCCTACGGACAGGATCAGCGTCGCCCAGGGAACCGTGATCGAGGAGAGCCCCAGCAGCAGCCCGACGATCGGGGCGAAGGCGACGATCATGATGGCGTCGTTCAGCGCGACCTGCGACAGCGTGAAATGGGTGTCGCCACGTGTGAGATGGCTCCAGACGAACACCATGGCGGTGCAGGGCGCCGCCGCCAGGATGATCAACCCGGCAATGTAGGAGTCGATCTGGTCCTCCGGCAGGTGGTCCCGGAACAGCCACCCGACGAACAGCCATCCGAGCAGCGCCATCGAGAAGGGCTTCACCCCCCAGTTCACGAACAGCGTCACCCCGACGCCGCGCCAGTGCTGGCCAACGTTCTTGATCTCCTTGAGGTCGATCTTGAGCAGCATCGGAATGATCATCAGCCAGATGAGCAGCGCCACCGGCAGGTTGACGTGGGCGACCTCGAGGGCGCCGATGGCATGGAACGCCGACGGCATCGCCTGGCCAAGCAGAATGCCGACGCCGATGCAGAGGAACACCCAGATGGTGAGGTAGCGTTCGAAGACGCCCATCGGCGATCCCGACGCCTTCTTTCCCGTGGCTTCACCGTGCGCGGACATGGAATGGTACTCCTTGAATTCGGGCGGCTCCGGCGGGTTCCGCCGTCAAAGCGTCGTCGCCGTCGCCTTGAGGCGGGCGGCCGCCTCGGCAGGCGACATCGCTTCCGGCGCCCCGGCCAGGAAGCCCTCGATGCGCTCGCGGAAGACGGCGTATGTCGCCTCGAAGGCCGCCCGGCGCGCCTGGTCGTCGCCCTCGGCGCCCCCCGGGTCCGGAACGCCCCAGTGGACCTTCGCGGGGGCTCCCGGCCACACTGGGCAAGCCTCCGCGGCGGCGCTGTCGCAGACCGTGACGACCACGTCCATCCGCGGGGCGTCGGCCCCCTCGAATTCGCCCCAACTCTTGCTGCGCAGGCCGTCCGTCGGCACGCCGTGGGCTCGCAGGGTGGCGAGCGCCAGGGCATGCGGTTGCCCGGCCGGACAGCTCCCGGCGCTGTGGGCGCGGACGCGGTCGCCGCCGAGATGGTTGAAGAGTGCTTCCGCGATGATGCTGCGGGCCGAGTTGCCCGTGCACAGGACCAGGATGTTCAAGGGGGTTCCGCTCATGCCATCTCCTCGACGGCCGCGCGGCCGACCTCTGCATCCCACGGCAGCAGCGCCGCCCGCCGGGCATGCTCCGCCGCCACTTCGTCGATGAACCGTGTCTCGCCCGCCTGGCGGCGGCGCAGGACCGGGTCGCTCACCGTCAGGGGCGTCAGGCACTGCGTGAGGACCCACGCGAACGGCTCGATGCCCGCGCGGCGCAGGTCCGCCTGGAGGGCGGCGGCCTCGTGCACCGGCGTCGCCTCCGGCAGCGCGCAGATCAGGATCCGGGTGAAGTCCGGATTGCGCAGGCGGGGCAGAAGCCCGCGCACCGCCTCCGGCAGGTCCGAGGTCTGGCGGACGACCTCGCGGTGGTAGACCTCGGCCGCGTCGAGCAGGAGGATGGTGTGGCCCGTCGGCGCCGTGTCGACCACGACGAAGCCGTCCTCCGCCTGCGCCACCGTGCGGGCGAACGCCTGGAACACGGCGATCTCCTCGGTGCAGGGGGAGCGCAACTCCTCCTCCAGCAGCGCCCGTCCGGCGTCGTCGAGGCCCGCGCCCGCCGTGGACATCACATGCGCCCGGTACGCCTCCACTTCGGCCCGCGGGTCGATACGGCCGATCGTCAGGCCCGGCAGGGACTGGCGTGCCGCATCGGCGACGTGGGCCGCGGGATCCGTGGTGGTCAGGTGGACCTTATGCCCGCGACGGGCGAGCTCCACGGCAACCGCCGCGGCGACCGTCGTCTTTCCCACCCCGCCCTTGCCCATCGTCATGACCAGGCCGCGCCCGGCGGCCGCGATCTCGTCGAGCAGCGGCCGCCAGCCCGGCACGGCAGCAGGGGCGGACACCTCCGCGAGCGGCTCGGACGGGATGGCGCCCGGTTCCACCACCAGGAGGCGCCGGAGTCCCTCGACCCCCATCGGCGCAGCGGCGAGCAGCGACAGTTCCGTGACGGGAAGCGCGGACAACTCCGCCGGAATGGCCTCAAGCGCATCCCGGCCACGCGCCTCCAGAGCCACGGCGATCGGGTCGTTCGGATCGGCGGCCCGGAAGATGCCGTTGACCACCAGGTGCTGGTTCGCCAAGCCGAGTGCGGCCAGTTCGCCGCTCGTGCGCGCCGCTTCCGCGAGGGCGGCCGTCTCCGGTCGGGCGACGAGGACAACGGCGGTCTCGGCCGTGTCGCAGAGACGGCGGACCGTCTCCTCGTACAGCGCGCGCTGCCCGGCCAAGCCCTCCAGCGGCCCGAGGCACGAGTTGCCGCCCGCGTTCTCCGTCATGAACCCGGTCCACGCCTTGGGCAGGGACAGAAGACGCAGGGTGTGCCCGGTTGGCGCCGTGTCGAAGATGACGTGGCCGAAGCGCGCCGTGGCCGCCGGATCGCCGACGAGCTTGGCGAACGCTTCGAAGGCGGCGATCTCGACCGTGCAGGCGCCGGAGAGTTGCTCCTCCATGCTGGCCACGACGGCGTCGGGCAGGACGCCGCGGTACGGTCCGACGGTCCGCTCCCGGTACGCCGCAGCGGCGGCGACCGGGTCGATGTTCATGGCCCACAGCCCTTCGGCCTCCGGGATCGGCGTCGGGTCGCCTCCGAGCCGAAGGCCGAAGACCTCGTCGAGGTTGGAGGCGGGGTCCGTGCTCACCAGCAGGACGGGGACGTCTGGCCCGGCGAGGCGGACGGCGGTGGCGCAGGCGACCGAGGTCTTGCCCACGCCGCCTTTCCCGGTGAAGAACAGGTTGCGCGGCGGTGTCTCGATGATGTCCATGACGGCCTCCTCAGCAGCAGCCCTTCGGACCGCAGCACCCCTGGCCGATGCCCGCCGAGGCGCTCGCATCGAGAGCGAGCCCGGCCATCCGGGCGAGGTCCTCGCGAGACGGATAGCCGCCCTTGCTGGCGAGCTTGCCATTCACGACGATGGCCGGAAGCGCGGCCTCCCCGGCCTCGTCGAGGGCCAGCTTGACGACGGGCTCTCCGACGAAGGCGCCGGGCTGCTGGGCGAGGTTGAAGCGGATCACCACCACGCCCTGGTTCTTGAGCCACTCGAGGTCGGCGGCGAAACGGGTCAGCTTCGGATCGACGCTGGGGCCACACACGCCGGTCGGGCAGCACATGGCCGGATCATAGACCTTCACTTCAACGGTGCTCATGCTCGATCTCCTTGGCCCTCTGCGGGCACGTTGATCGTCGATTGACGATAGAATGAAGGGGGACCGACCGCTTCGGGGCGGCGCCCCTAGAGCGATCCGACCAGGAACTTGAAGCGATGCAGGACGTCCGGCGCCAGGCAGTAGCAGACGCGGGGCCGCTCGATCTCACCCTGAACGAACCCGGCCTCGCGCAGGATGCGCAGATGCTCGGAGACGGTCGACTGGGCGAGGTCCAGCTCGTTCACGATCTCCCCGCCGATACACGTACCCTTGGCCGCCAGCAGGCGCAGGATGCGGATCCGGGCCGGATGCGCGATCGCCTTGGCGAGCCGAGCGAGTTCGTCATCGCGTTCATCGGCGCGCAGGTCCACCGCGGCAGCGGGCGTGCAGGCGTCGGGAGCGCAGCATTCCGGTTCCATACGGTCTTTCCGTCCATCGTCGATTGACAATATATGATGCTATACCGTGGACGCGCAAGTCCACTCTTGGCCGCCATGCCTCGTTGGACAATCTGTCGCACCTCGGCTGTCGGCTCGCGTTCCGGCACGCCCCCAGGAACGGCGAAGGCGGCTCAGCATCCTGAGCCGCCTCCATTCACGTCGGCGGCCATCGGGATCCCTCCCTGTACCGCTCGACGAGCGTAGCACAACGTCAGCGAGAAACAACCCTCCATTCACCGAGCCCAAATATCCTGGGGGTGAATGCCGGGCCCCCGGCCCGGCAGAGGGGGCAAAGCCCCCTTGCGTATCGGTGTGGGGGCGGTCAATGGCCGGTCTGTCGGTCGAGCGCATAGCCCGTCGAACGGACGGTCCTGATCAGGTCTGCCTCACCGTTCTCGTTGAGCGCCTTGCGAAGGCGGCGGATGTGAACGTCCACCGTCCGGGGTTCCACGAAGACCTCATTGCCCCAGACGACGTCGAGGAGTTGCGCCCGCGAGTAGACCCGCTTCGGGTTCATCAGGAAGTGGCGCAGCATCCGGTACTCCGTAGGGCCGAGATGGACGCTTCGCCCTCCACGGCGAACGCGATGGGCGGCGAGGTCCATGGTCAGGTTCTCGAACGCCAACACCTCGTCCTGAGGCAGGGAGTTCGCGCGCCTCAACAGGGATCGGATCCGCGCGGCCAGTTCCGCGGGCGAGAAGGGCTTGACGAGGTAGTCGTCGGCGCCCGCGCTCAGGCCGTGCACCCGGTCGCGCTCGTCGCCGCGCGCCGTGAGCATGATGATCGGCACGCCCGCGGTCTTGGGGGTGCGCCGCAGTCTCCGGCAGACCTCGAGTCCGGAGACCTCGGGCAGCATCCAGTCGAGGAGCACGACATCCGGTGCCCGCTCCAGGACCTGGAGGAGCGCGTCCTCGCCATCGAAGGCAACAGCGACGCGAAACCCTTCCCGTTCCAGATTGTAGGTGATCAACGTCACCAGTTCGCGTTCGTCCTCGACCACGAGGACGAGGGGCCTGGGTTCCAGGCCCGGGTGCAGCGGTGTCCCTCTCATGGCCTGCCTCGGTGTCAGTCGCCCGCCGCGCCGGTGACGAAGCTCGACTCGTCTCCCTTCGGTCGCGCTCCCTCCGGCGGGCGTCCGACCTTGTGGAAGTGCACCGTCTCCGCGACGTTGGTCGCGTGGTCACCGATCCGCTCCAGGTTCTTGGCGATGAACAGGAGGTGGATGCAAGGCGTGATGCTGCGCGAGTCCTCCATCATGTACGTCAGCATCTCGCGGAACACGCTGGTGTAGAGCTCGTCCAACTCCACGTCGCGTCGCCACGCGGACAGGGCCTTCTCCACGTCCTGCTCGACGTAGGCCACGACCACATCGGCCAGCGCCGACATGACCAGATCGCCCATCCTCACGATGCCGCTGACCGGCTTGACCACCTCCGTCTGCGAGAGCGAGATCGAACGCTTGGCGATGTTCTTCGCATAGTCCCCGATCCGCTCGAGGTCGCCCGCGATCTTCAATGCCGCCAGGATCTCCCGCAGATCTGAGGCGACCGGTTGCCGAAGCGCCAGCATCCGCACCGTCTGCGCGTCGACCTGCTCCTGATACCCGTCGATGCGGGCGTCGCCCTCCATGACCTTGGCGGCGAGGTCGGGATCGCGACGCGCGACCGCCTGCACGGCCGCGCGGACCTGAGCCTCGGCGGCTCCGCCCATCTGCACGATGAGGGACGAGAGATGCTGGAGCTCCTGGTCGAACGACTTCAGGGTATGACCCTCTGTCTGGTTCGTGGTAGGCATGCCTCCCCTCCTCAGCCGAACCGGCCGGTGATGTAGTCCTGGGTCTGTTTCTTGAAAGGTTGTGTGAAGATCTGCTCCGTATTCCCGTATTCGATCAGTTCACCCATGAACATGAACGCCGTGTTGCTGGACACGCGCGCGGCCTGCTGCATGTTGTGGGTCACGATGAGCACGGTGACCTTCCCCCGGAACTCATAGATGAGCTCCTCGATGCTGGCCGTGGCGATCGGGTCGAGCGCGGAGGTCGGCTCGTCGAACAGGATGATCTCCGGGCTCGTCGCCAACGCCCTGGCGATGCACAGGCGCTGCTGCTGCCCGCCGGACAACGCCGTCCCCGGCTCCTTGAGGCGGTCCTTCACCTCGGCCCAGAGTGCGGCGCCCTTCAGGGCTTCTTCGACGCGCTGCTCGATCTGCGCGCGGTCCTTCACCCCCTGAACGCGCAGGCCATAGGCAACGTTCTCGAAGATGGACTTCGGAAAGGGGTTCGGCTTCTGGAACACCATGCTGATCCGCATCCGCACCTCGATCGGATCCACCTCTCGGCCGATGATGTTCACGTCTTCCGGATGCAGGATGATCTCACCCTCGTACCGGGCGGCCGGGTTGAGGTCGTGCATGCGGTTGAAGCACCGCAGCAACGTCGATTTCCCGCACCCCGAGGGACCGATCAGCGCCGTCACCCCCTTGTCCTCGATCGCCATCGACACGCTCTTGAGGGCGTGCTTCTCGCCATAGAAGAAGTTGAGGTCGATCACCTCGGCCTTCGGGTTGGCGATGCGGAAGGAGCTCTCGCTCTCCGGCTCCGCGGAACTCTGAACGCTGGCGGTTACCATTTGATCTTCTTTCTCAGGCGGTAGCGGACATAGATGGCGACCCCGTTCAAGGCCAGGGTCAAGGCCAGCAGAACAAGCGCGGCCGCGGCAGCGTTGCCCTGGAAATCCGAACCGGGCCGGGACACCCAGTTGAACACCTGGATCGGCAGGACGGTGAACGGGTCCATCAGCCACTGGAACGAGACGAAGGGGAATTCGCCGGTGACCAGCGGCGCCGGAAGGAAGGCGATGAAGGTCAGGGCCCCGATGGTCACCAGGGGAGCGGTTTCGCCGATGGCACGCGCCAGGCCGATAATGACCCCGGTGAGGATGCCGGGCATCGAGTAGGGCAGCACATGGTCGCGGGTGACCTGCCACTTCGTCGCGCCCACCGCATAGGCGGCCTCCCGGACGCTCACCGGGATGGCGCGGATCGCCTCGCGCGTCGCAACGATGACGATCGGCAGGATGAGCAGCGCGAGCGTCAGGCCCGCGCTGAGCACGCTCCGCCCCATGCCGAGCGTGTAGACGAACAGGCCCAGCGCGAGCAGGCCGTACACGATGGACGGGACACCCGCGAGGTTGGTGACGTTGATCTCGATGACGTCCGTCACCCATCCCTTGCGCGCGTACTCTTCGAGGTAGATTCCCGACGCGACGCCGAGCGGCACGGCCGCGGCCATCGTCACCAGCATGACCAGCAGGGTCCCGACCCAGGCGGACAGGATTCCCGCCTTCGCCGCCCGGCGCGACGGGAAGTTGGTGAAGAAGTCCCAGGACAGGTGGGGTATCCCGTCCACCGCGAGATCGACGATCAGCGCCAGCAACGTCAGGAGCGCCACGAGGATCGCGAGCAGACCGACGACCGAGAACGCGGCATTCCAGACCTTGCGGCGTGCGAGGTTCCCGCGCACCTCCGGCGACAAGGAGGACAGATGAGGAACGGCCTGGTCGGTCATACATAGACCTCGCGGAAGCGTCGGCGCATGACATACGCCGCGACGTTGAAGAACAGAGTGAGCAGCAGCAAGGTCAGGCCCGCGGCGAAGATCGTCTGATAGCCGATGCTGTCGTGGGGCAGGTCGCCGAGGGCCACCTGGACGATGTAGGCCGTGATCGTGGCCGCGGGCTGGGTCGGGTCGAGCGTCAGGTTCGGCTGCTGTCCGGCGGCGATGGCCACCACCATGGTCTCCCCCACCGCCCGTGAGATGCCCAGCACGATCGCCGCCGCGACGCCCGACGTCGCGGCCGGGAGGACGACCTTGACGGCGGTCTGGAACTTGGTCGCCCCCATGGCGTAGGAGCCCTCGCGCAGGTCGACCGGGACCGCGCGCATGGCGTCCTCGCTCACCGAACTGATGTAAGGGACGATCATGATCCCGATCACGATGCCCGGGCCGAGGATGTTGAAGCCGGGCAGGCCGGGCAGGATAGTCGCCTGAAGCAGTGGTGTCACGAAGAGCAGGGCGAAGTAGCCGTACACGACGGTCGGCACGCCGCTCAGGACCTCGAGGACCGGCTTGACCACCTCACGGACGCGCGGCGACGCGAACTCGCTCAGGTAGATGGCCGCCGTCAACCCGAGCGGCACCGCGACGACCAGCGCCACGGCCGTGCTGAGGAGGGTGCCGCTCAGCAGGGGCAGGATGCCATAGCGGGCGTCCGCGAAGAGCGGGGTCCACATGGTGTCCGTCAGGAACGTCACGATCGGCACGTGCCGGAAGAATTGCCAGGACTCGTACACCAGGATCACGACGATGGCCGTCGTGGTCAGCACGGACGAGAAGGCTGCGGCGAAGAGGCCGAACTCGATGGCCCTTTCGCCGGGGCGCGCTCGACGCTTCAACCCTGGCCGGACAGTGGATGCCACCATGACTCGCACCTGTGGATGGAAGGGATGGCGGGGCTGAGCCCCGCCATCCTCGACATGGACGTGATCAGGACTTGGGCTCGCGCTTCAGCAGTTCCTCGACCGGCAGGCCCACCTCGGACACGCCGCCGAAGCCCGTGCCCGTCTTGCCGCTCTCGAACCGCTGCATGGCCACCTTGTAGGCTTGGTCGGGAAGAGGAAGGTACTTGACCTCCTTGACCAGCGCGGGACCTTCCGACATGTAGAACTTGATGAAGTCACGGACTTCCGGCTTCTTGGCCGATTTTTCGCTGACGTAGATGAACAGCGGGCGCGACAGTGGATTGTACTGGCCGTTGACAACCGCTTCCAGGCTCGGCTTGACCGCGGGCAAGTCCTTCCACTTGATCGCGAGCGCCTTCATGCGGTCGGCGTGCGGGGCGTAGTAGGCGAAGGGCAGGTAGCCGAGCGCGTTCTGGTCGGTTTCGATGCCCTGCACCAGGACGTTGTCGTCCTCGCTGGCGGTGTAGTCACCGCGGCTCGACTTGGCCTTGCCGACGACCGCCTCGGTGAAGTAGTCGAAGGTGCCCGAGTCGGCGCCCGCGCCGTAGAGCTTGATCTCGCGATCCGGCCACTCGGGACGGATCTGGTTCCACTTGGTGACCTTGCCCTGGGCGCCCGGCTCCCAGAGCTTCTTCAACTCGTCGACCGTGATGGTGTCGACCCAGTTGTTTTTCGGGTTGACGGCGACGGTCATGGCGTCGAAGGCAATGGGCAACTCGAAGTAGGAGATGCCGTTCTGCTTGCAGAGCTCCATCTCCTCCTTGAGAATCGGACGCGAGGCGTTGGAGATGTCAGTCTCGCCGCGGCAGAACTTCTTGAAGCCGCCGCCAGTGCCCGAGATGCCGACGGTCACGCGGACTTGCCCCTTCTTCGCGTTCTGGAACTCCTCCGCGACCGCTTCGGTCGGCGGGAACACCGTGCTGGACCCGTCAATGGTGATCGTCTGCTGCGCACGGGCGGCAGCCGGGAGCAGAAGGGTAGCAAGCGCGACGGCAAGTGCGCCCTTGGCCGTCATGGTGCGAGCGGTCATGGATGTCTCCCAATGTCGTTGGCCACAGGCCGCAGCCATGCGGCCTCGGCGAGGCGGGCACACCTTCGGCGCAACCCATGAAGGCGACATGACGGTTCCGTGAAGATTTCATTACGGCAGACCCGGCGGACCACCTTCTGCCACAACCACCCGGCTCATGAAAAGAGCTTCCGACGAATGCAGCTGGCGCCCTATACACTCTTCGTTCGGCTAGGTATCCCGGAAAGATCATCGAACGCCGTATGTTGGGAGATCGCCCGTGGGATAGTCATACCTGAATCATGACCCTCCCAGAGTCGGCTATCATCGCGGCCATCACCTGCTGGACCAGCGACCCGGCTCGACCATCTACCCATTCACCTACCCAGCCTACTCCGCAAGTGACCAGTTTCCTACGGCGCGTCAGCTGAATGCCTTGGTACGCCCGGACCTACCTACCCAAGGTGAACAGTCTGACGACACATAATGCACGACGCGGCCAACAGCATTGCGACGGTCGTGTCGACACGCGTCCTGCGGCCGCAGACCGCCGTCGTGTGGGCGGCGTTCTTCAACTTCATCGCCTTTCTCTTCTTCGGCCTGCACGTGGCCAACACGATCGGCAAGGGAATCATCGATCCCGCGGTGGTGGACCCACAGGTGGTGCTGGGTGCTCTGGGCGGCGCCATCCTGTGGAACATGATCACCTGGTGGGGCGGCATCCCGTCGAGCAGCAGCCACGCGCTCATCGGCGGCCTCATCGGGGGCGCCCTGGCGAAGATGGGAACGACCTCCGTGCTGGTGTGGGGCGGAATCCTGAAGACGGCGGTGGCCATCGTGCTGTCGCCGATGATCGGGTTCATCCTGGCGCAGCTCCTCATGGTGATTGTGACGTGGGCGTCCCGCCGGTCCAGCCCCTTTGCCGTCGACCGGCGGTTCCGGCACGGGCAGTTGTTCTCGGCGGCGCTCTATTCGCTGGGCCATGGCGGCAACGATGCGCAGAAGACCATGGGGATCATCGGCGTCCTGCTGTTTTCCCAGGGCTATATGGGAACCGAGTTCGCGATCCCCTTCTGGGTCGTCATCGTGTGTCAGGCGGCGATGGGGCTGGGCACGCTGATGGGCGGCTGGCGCATCGTGAAGACCATGGGATCGAAGATCACCGACCTGAAGCCGATGCAGGGCTTCTGCGCCGAAACCGGCGGTGCCATCACGCTGTTCACGGCCACCTCGATGGGCATCCCCGTGTCGACCACCCACACCATCACCGGCGGCATCATGGGAGCCGGCTCCGCGCGCAACCCGTCGTCCGTCCGCTGGGGCGTGGCGCGCGGGATCGTCTGGGCCTGGATCATCACCATCCCGGCCTCGGCCCTCATCGCCGCCGTCACCTACTGGATCAGTTCGCCGCTGTTCTGATGGCGTGGTCTACCCGATCATCTTGGACGGCAGCCACGTCACCAGACCGGGGAAGACCCATAGGATCGCCACCATCAGCACCATCAGCAGGAAGAACGGAAGGCTCGCCTTGCCGATGGTGAAGATGTCGCGCCCGGTCATCGATTGCAGGACGAACAGGTTGAAGCCGACGGGCGGGGTGATCTGCGCCATCTCGACGACGATGATGATGTAGATGCCGAACCACAGAAGGTCGATGCCCGCCTGCTGGACCATCGGCAGGATGACCGAGGTGGTCAGCACCACCATCGAGATGCCGTCGAGGAAGCAGCCCATCAGCATGAAGAAGACGGTGAGCGCCACCAGCAGCGCCACCGGCGAGAACTGCTGCGCGGTGATCCATTCGGCCAGCGTGCGCGGGATGCCGGTGTAGCCCATCGCCACGGTGAGGAAGGCCGCCCCGGCCAGGATGAACAGGATCATGCAGCTGGTCCGCGCCGCGCCCATCAGGCTGTCGCGGAACGTCGCCCAGCTCAGCGTGCCGGTGACCAGCGCCAGGATCAGCGCGCCCGCGACGCCGACCGCCGCCGCCTCCGTCGGCGTGGCGAAGCCGGCGTAGATGGAGCCGAGCACGCCCGCGATGAGCAGCATCACCGGGATCAGCGCCCCCGTCTCGCGCACGCGCGCCACGAATCCCATGCGCAGATCGTAGGGCGGCACCTTGTCGGGATTGGCGAGGGACCAGAGCGCGACATAGCCCATGAACAGCGCGGTGAGCACGACGCCCGGCAGCACCCCGGCGATGAACAGCCGGGCGATCGACACGTCGGCCGCGACGCCGTAGACGATCATGATGATCGAAGGCGGGATCAGCAGGCCCAGCGTGCCGGCCCCGGCGAGCGAGCCGATGATCATCATCGGGTCGTAGCCGCGCCGGGTCAGCTCCGGAATCGTCATCCGGCCGATGGTGGCGGCGGTGGCCGCCGAGGAGCCGGAGACGGCCGCGAAGATCGAGCAGCCCACCACGTTGACGTGCATCAGCCGCCCCGGCAGCCCGCCCATCCATGGGGCTAGACCGCGGAACATGTCGGACGAGATACGCGTGCGGAACAGAATCTCGCCCATCCAGATGAACAGCGGCAGCGCCACCAGCGTCCACGAGGTCGAGGCCCCCCAGACGTTGGTCGCCATGACCAGCCCGATGGGCCGCGTGGTGAACAGCGCCATGGCGACGAAGCCGACGCCGGCCAGCGCCAGCGCCACCCAGACGCCGGAGGCCAGCATGATGAACATCGTAACCACGACGACGACGGAGGCGAAGCTTGGGTCCATGCCGGTTCAGCCCTCGCTCGGCGCGTCGGCGGTTTCGTAGGAGGCCGGCTTGCCGCGCAGCACGCGCGCGAGGTCGTCGGCGAAGGAGATCACCAGGACCAGCAGTCCCACGGCCATGGCCGCCTGCGGAATCCACAGCGGCATCGGCACGACGCCCTGGCTGAGGTCGTTGAAATCGTACGACTGCCACGTCATGCGCAGCCAGAAGACGGCGAAATAGCC
This sequence comes from Azospirillum sp., assembly GCA_036401175.1. Taxonomy (GTDB): domain Bacteria; phylum Pseudomonadota; class Alphaproteobacteria; order Azospirillales; family Azospirillaceae; genus Azospirillum. The sequence continues at coordinate 33,497 of DASWVP010000356.1, forward strand.
GGACAGCGCCGTGGCGAAGGCCAGACAGGCCAGCTCCAGCGCCCGGCGGGCGCGCCCACGCAGCCGTTCCACCACGATGCCGACACGGATGTGGCTGCCGCTGCGCAGCGCCGGCCCCAGCATCAGGAAGAAGGACGCGGCCATGGCATAGCCGGCGAACTCGTCCGCCGCCGGAACGACGAGGTTGAACGGCCGGCCGATCACCTGCGCCAGGATCGGCAGCGCGATCAGCACGAAGAACACCGCCCCCAGCACCTCGGCGGCGCGGTACAGGGCGGACAAGGCAGTTCGCATGGGGCGGGCGGGCTCCAGGTCGGGAACCCCTCTCCCTCCCGGAGGAGGGAGAGGGTTGTGCGGGCTTACGGCTTGTACGCCTTGATGATCGCCTCGCCGTCGGCGCCGGCGGCCTTCGTCCATTCGGTGGTCATGGTGGCGCCGACCTTGGCGAAGCCCTCCTTCAGGGCGGGCGGCGGCGGCAGCACCTTCATGCCGTTGTCGGCCAGCGTCTTGTTCAGCTCGGCCGTCTTCGTCCGCCAGCCGGCCCAGCCGCGCTCCTCGGCCTTCTTCGCCGTCTCCTGCACGGCTTTCTTCGTGGCGTCGTCCAGGCCGTTCCACACGTCCTGCGAGACGAACACCATGTTGCGCGGCAGCCACGCCTGGACGTCGTAGTAGACCTTGGCGAAGTCCCACACCTTGCTGTCGACGCCGGTGGCGGCGGAGGTGATCATCGCCTGCACGATGCCGGTGCCGAAGGCCTGAGCCAGCTCCGCCGACTCGATCTTGGTGGGCACGGCGCCGACCAGCTCGGCGATGCGGGTGGTGCCCGGGTTGTAGACGCGGAACTTGGCGCCCTTCAGGTCGTCGATCGAGGCGATCTCCTGCTTGACGTACAGGCCCTGCGGCGGCCACGGCACGGAGAACAGCAGCTTCAGCTTCTGCCGCTCCAGCTTCTTCTCCAGCGCCGGGCGCGAGACGTCGTAGAGCTTCTTCGCCTCGTCGAAGGTGGTGGCGAGGAAGGGCACCGAATCGAGGCCGAACAGCGGGTCCTCGTTGGCCCAGGAGGAGATCAGCACCTCGCCGATCTGCGCCTGTCCGGACTGCACGGCGCGCTTGATCTCGGGATGCTTGACCAGCGAGCCGTTGGAATGGACGGTGACCTGGACCTTGCCGCCGGTGGCGGCCTTCAGGTCGTCGGCGAACTGGCGGATGTTCTGGGTGTGGAAGTTGCCGTCCGGATAGGGGGTCGGCATGTCCCACGTCTCGGCGAGCGCCGCCAGGGGGGCGGCGGCGAGGCCCAGGCCGACCGCTGCGGCGGCGAGGCGGGTCTTCAGGCTGGCGCTGATCATGTCTTCCGGTCTCCCTGTGTCGGGCGGTGCGTTGGGCACGCGCCGTTTGACCATAGGGTTCACCGTCCGGCGCCTCGCGTCAAATCGTGATTTCGCGGGGGTGGTGGCGTTGGGTGTTCGGCCTTGCCTCACCCCAACCTACGACGCCGCCGTAGGTTGGGTTGAACGCAGTGAAAACCCAACGCCCGTGCGTCACGCCACCTTGATTTCGGCGTCGGCGGCGATGATCGAGCCGTCGTCGTCGGTCCAGGCGAACTCCAGCTTGGTGGTCGCCTCGATGCGCAGCTTGAAGGTCAGGTAGGGGTTGGCGGCGAAGGACGGGAACAGGTCGGCGGCGAACACCTCCGCCCCGTTGGCCTTGCAGGTGAACTTGTTGAGGATCTTGCGCGGGATCACGGCGCCGGCGGCGTCCTTGCGCTGGCCGGACTCCATGGGGTGCGTGACCATGGTCTTGATCTCGACGACCTCGCCCTTCTTGGCGGAGGACGGGATCTTGATGCGGGGCTTCTCGCTCATGCGTGTCTCCTCAGGTGCCGCAGCCGCCGACCGTCACCTTCACCTCGGCCTTGGCGAGGTAGGCGGAGCCGTCGCTCATCTGGGCCACGGCGTAGACGGTCTGCGTCTTGGCCAGACGCATGCGCAACGACACCTCCGCCTCGCCACAGGCGGGGGTGAAGCGGAAGATGGCGGTTTCCGGCACCGGGTTGTGCTCGGCCAGCACGTAGAGGGCGCGGACGTGGTCCTGCGTCGTCATCGGGCTGTCGACCTTGACGGTCATCGGCACCGTGGCGCCGTTGTCGGCGACCTGCGGCAGGTCGAGCTTGATGCGCCCTTCCTTCAGCGTGGCGCCGCCGGCGAGGTCGGTGATCAGCTTGCGCGTCGCCTCCGGCG
>DASWVP010000357.1:0-2111 GCA_036401175.1 Azospirillum sp.
TGCCGGAGCCGCAGCCGCCGGGGCGGGCGCGGTGCGAGCCGCAGGCGCCGCCGGGGTGGCTGCCGCCGGCGGCAACGGGGCGACCTGGGCCGTTGCCGGAGCGGCCTGCCGCAGCTGCGGCGGGTCGAACAGCATCGTGTAGTCACGCACGACCCGGCCCGACGCCCACTGGGTTTCCAGGATCAGGTCGACGAACGGGTCGTTCACCGCGCGCGGACTCGTCACCAGCAGGAACGGACGGCCGTTGGCGCGCTGCTGCAGGCTGACCTGCACGTTCGAAAGCGCGGGGCTGTACTCGAGCCCGGCGGCACGGAATGCTTCGGGCGGCGCCACGTTGGCCCGCAGGCTCGCAAGCTCTTCAGGCGTGATCTCGACGATGTCGATCTCGGCGCGCAGCGGCTCGCCGAGTGCCGAACGCACGTTCACGTTGCCCAGCGCCAGGGCGTTGGCGTCCAACGAAGCGGACCCGAGCGCAGCGGCGACGGCTACGGCCAACGCCGTGGCCCGCCAGCTCGGTCTCTTCGTGGAGGTGCAGACCGCGCCTGCCGGGTCTGCTTGGCATTTTTTTCTCATCATGCGAACCATCGCCTCGGGGCTGGATTTGCTAAAAGGACCATAACATCAACGTCTTAGCGTGACAAGCTGAGACACCTGTTAACTTCCCGGCCCTGCCGTCGAGGCTAGCTCCGGCTTCCTGCCTGTGGCGATGCGACAACGGCCTGTAACCGCTGATTACAGGCCGTCGGTTCGACACCGAGACGCGTTCACGCCTCGAGCAGGACGCGCAACATGCGGCGCAGCGGTTCGGCGGCGCCCCACAGCAACTGGTCGCCGATGGTGAACGCGCCCAGGTATTCCGGCCCCATCGCCAGCTTGCGGATCCGGCCCACCGGAATCGAGAGCGTGCCGGTGACCGCGACCGGCGTCAGATCCTTGAGCGTCGCCTCGCGCGTGTTGGGCACCACCTTCACCCAGGCGTTGTCGGCGGCGATCATCTGTTCGATCTCGGCCACCGGCACGTCCTTCTTCAGCTTGAACGTCAGCGCCTGGCTATGGCAGCGCATCGCGCCGACGCGCACGCAGAATCCGTCTACCGGCGTCGCGGCGGTGCCGAAGCCCGCGCCTTGGCCGAGGATCTTGTTGGTCTCCGCGCCGCCCTTCCACTCCTCGCGCGAGACGCCGCCGCCCAGGTCCTTGTCGATCCAGGGGATCAGCGAGCCGCCGAGCGGCACGCCGAAGTTGGCCATCTCGTCCGCCGACAGCGACTGCTGCTTCGCCAGCACCTTGCGGTCGATCTCGAGGATGGCGGACTTCGGGTCGGCGAGCAGGTCCTTCACCTCGCCGTTCAGGGTGCCGAACTGGGTCAGCAACTCGCGCATGTGCTGCGCACCGCCGCCGGAAGCTGCCTGATAGGTCATCGTGGTCATCCACTCGACCAGTCCCGCCTTGTACAGCGCGCCCACGCCCATCAACATGCAGCTGACGGTGCAGTTGCCGCCGATCCAGTTGCGGCCCCCCCTGGCCAGCGCGTTCCTGATGACCGGCAGGTTGACCGGGTCGAGGATGATGACCGCGTCGTCCTTCATGCGCAGCGTGGAGGCGGCGTCGATCCAGTGTCCGGTCCAGCCAGCCGCGCGCAGCTTGGGGAAGACCTCGGTCGTGTAGTCGCCGCCCTGGCAGGTGATGACGACGTCGCAGCGCTTGAGCGCCTCGATGTCGAAGGCGTCCTGGAGCTTCGATTCGTTCTTCGCCTGGGCCGGCGCCGCGCCGCCGGCGTTGGAGGTCGAGAAGAAGAGGGGCTCGATCAGGCCGAAGTCGCCTTCAGCCTGCATGCGGTCCATCAGGACCGAGCCCACCATGCCACGCCAGCCGACCAGGCCGACCAGGGGTTGTTGTCCGTTCGCGATTTTCATGAGTCCGCCTTTGTCGAAAGTTGCAGTTAACTTTGTCTCCCCGGCTCGTCGGGCCGGGGAGAAGGCGCGCAACGAACCGGAGCTGGATCAGCCCTTGGTTGTCTTCTTGGTCAGGGAGGCGACGACGGCGTCGCCCATCTCACGGGTGCCGACCCGTTTCGTGCCTTCGGAATGGATGTCCGCCGTGCGCAGTCCGGA
>DASWVP010000358.1:0-7016 GCA_036401175.1 Azospirillum sp.
CGCGCCGGCGGGGCGGAAACCGTGGACGCCCCGGAGTATCTGGACATCGCCGGCCCACCGCACGACGACGGGCCGACCGTGGCGCTGGTCACCGTGGCCGGCGCCATTTCCCGCGGCGAGAGCGGCGGCGGCGGCGGGCCGGGGTTGGGCGAGTTGACCGCCGGTTCCGACTCCGTGGTCGAGGCGCTGAACGACGCCATCGACGACGACGACGTCCGCGCCATCCTGCTGCGCATCGACAGCGGCGGCGGTTCGGTCACCGCGTCGGAATCGATCCGCCGCGCCGTCGTGCGGGCGCGCGAGGCGGGCAAGCCGGTCATCGCCTCGATGGGCGACATGGCGGCCTCGGGCGGCTACTGGATCGCCATGAACGCCGACCGCATCATCGCCGCGCCCGGCACCATCACCGGCTCCATCGGCGTCATCGCCGGTAAGGTGTCGGTCGGCCAGCTCTCCGAAAAGCTGGGCGTGCGCTGGGGCACCATCGAGGAGGGCAGGAACGCCGGCATGTGGTCGCTGCTGCGCCCCTTCGACGACGCCGAGATGGCGCGCCTGAGCGACGTCGCCGACGCCGCCTACGCCGCCTTCCTGACTCAGGTCGGTGCGGCCCGCAAGCTGCCGCCCGACACGGTGCGCGCCGCCGCCAAGGGCCGCGCCTGGACCGGCAACCAGGCGCTGGGCCTCGGGCTGGTGGACGAGCTGGGCGACCAGGAAACGGCGCTGGCCCGCGCCCGGCAGGCGATCGGCATGGCGCCCGACGCGCCGGTCACGCTGACGCCGTTCCCGGAGCCGAAATCGACGCTGGAGGAGGTCATGGACCTCGCCTCGGGCAAGGGCGACCTCGTGCAGGGGCTGGCGGTCCTGCGCGGCCTGAAGGGTCTCCAGCCCTGGCTGGCCGGCCTGCGGCCGTTCATGGAGGCCACCACGCCGGGCACCCGCTTCGCCAGCCCGCCGGGGGGACTGGTGCCGGGGCGGTAGCCGTTGACGTTGGGTTTTCGCTGCGCTCAACCCAACCTACGGCCGCGTCGTAGGTTGGGTTGAGGCGGAGCCGAAAACCCAACGCGCCCCGCCGCTACTCCCGCACCGCACCGATCAGGAATTCCTTGTTCCCCTCCGGGCCCAGGATGGGGCTTTCGGCGAGGCCCAGCACGCGCCAGCCGGGTTGGGCGCCGAGCCACGCCTGGATGCGCTCGCAGACCTCGGCGTGCAGTTCGGGTTCGCGCACCACGCCGCCCTTCCCCACCCGGCCTTTGCCGACCTCGAACTGCGGCTTGATCAGCGCCACGAGTCGCGCCCCCGACGCGGTCAGCGCCATGGGACCCGGCAGCACCACCTCCAGCCCGATGAAGCTGGCGTCGCAGACCACGAGGCCGATGGGGTCCGGCACCTCGGCGCGGGTCAGGTGGCGGGCGTTGGTCTTTTCCAGCACCACGACGCGCGGGTCCTGGCGCAGCTTCCACGCCAGTTGCCCGTGCCCGACGTCCACGGCGTAGACCTTGGCCGCCCCGCGGCTGAGCAGCACGTCGGTGAAGCCGCCGGTGGAGGCGCCGACGTCCAGCGCCACCACGCCCGCCGGATCGATGCCGAAGGTGTCCAGCCCCTTCACCAGCTTCAGCCCGCCGCGCGACACCCAGGGGTGGTCCTGCCCCTTCACCGCCAGCGGCGCGTCTTCGGCGATGGTGTCGCCGGCCTTGTCGATGCGTTTGGTGTCGGAATAGACCACGCCGGCCAGGATCAGCGCCTGCGCCTTGGCACGGCTTTCGGCCAGCCCGCGCTCCACCAGCGCCACGTCCACCCGTTGCTTCGCCATCGCTCCCTCCCTCCAGCACGCGCGATGCATGGAGCAGGCGCGCGGCCGGAGCAAGGGTTTTACGGCAGGTCCAGCACGAAGCGCGCGCCGGGCGCGTTGTCCTCGGCGCAGAGCTTGCCCCGGAGCTGGCCGGCGAAGGCCCGCACCACGCGCATGCCCAGCGTGTCGGCGCGCGCCGGGTTGAAGCCTTCGGGCAGGCCCCGGCCGTGGTCCGCCACGGTCAGCCGCTTGGCGCCCCCCGGCAGCACCTGGAAGCGCACCTCCACATCGCCCTCCTGCCCCTCGGCGTAGGCGTACTTCATGGCGTTGCTGACCAGTTCGTTCACCGCCAGCGTCAGCGGAATCACCGTATCGACGCCGAGTTCCGCGTCGTCGGCCCGCACCAGGATGCGGCGCCCGTGCTGGGCGGCCTGCGTCACGCTGCCCAGTTCGGCGCACAGGTCGCGCAGGCAGGGGGCGACGGACAGCACCTGCAGGCTCTCGGCCGAGTGCAAGCGCTGGTGCACCTGGGCGATCGTGCCGATGCGCCCGCACGCCTCCTGCAACTGCCGGCGCATCTCCGTGTCCCTGGAGGTCAGCGCCTGCAGCGTCAGCAGGCTGGAGACGAGCTGCAGGCTGTTCTTGATGCGGTGGTTGACCTCCTTCAGAAGGTCGTCCTTCTCCGCCAGCGCCGCCGCCACCGCTTCGCGGGCGAGCGCCTTGTCGGTCACGTCGTGCGCGGTCACCAGGACGGCGTGCATGGCGCCGTTGGCGCCGTGCAGCGGCGTGCACTCGATGTCCCAGAAACGGCGAGCGCCGTCGGCCATGTGGATCTCGACGTCGCGCATGCGCTCGCCCTGGCCGTCGCGGTACATGGCGTTCAGGCGCGGCGCCCAGACATCGATCCGCTCCGGAAAACAGTCGCCGAGCCGCAGCCCGACCGCCGGCATCCGCGGCGCCGGCAGCGCGCGGTAGGCCGCGTTGACGAAGGAATAGCGATGCTCCGGCCCCTCGATCACCGCCATGGGCACGGGCGCCGCGTCGAGCAGCGCGAACAGCTGCGACCCGTTGCGCGGATCGAGCCCACCCGGGGGCATCGGCCCCGGGGTCGCCGGCCCCGGCGCACGCCCCCCGCTTCCATTACGCCCACGCTCCGCCCCCGCCGTCATAAGACCAAGCATCTGAACAGAACCCTTGCTTCGGAATACCGGAAACACCCGATCCGGTTTCATCGAAAGGTAATCAGGCAGGGCGCGCCGCACCAGTCGAACAGCGGGCAGGTGGGCCTAGTCAATACGTGCTAGGCCGACTGTCCCGATGAAATTTCACGACGACAACGAAAGGGCCGCCTCCACGGTGCGGAGACGGCCCGTAAACACGCAAAATCCCAGGCTGCGTCAGGCGATCGCACCGGCAGCCGCCGCGCCCATGCCCAGCGCCGACAGCGCCGTGTCGACGATGCCGCGGGCGGTCAGACCGGCCACCTCGTACTGTCTGGCCGGTGCGTCGTGGTCGAGGAACATGTCGGGTAGGACCATTGGTCGCACCTTCAGCCCGTGGTCGAGCAGGCCCGTGGTCGCGAGGTGATGCAGCACGAAGCTGCCGAAGCCGCCCACCGAGCCCTCCTCGATGGTGATCAGCACCTCGTGGTTCAGCGCCAGACGGCGCACGAGGTCCTCGTCCAGCGGCTTGGCGAAGCGCGCGTCGGCGATGGTGGTGCTCAGGCCGCGCGCCGCCAGCTCCTGCGCCGCCTTGCGGCACTCGGCCAGCCGCGCGCCATAACTCAGGATGGCGACCTTTGTGCCCTCCTGGATCACCCGGCCCTTACCGATGGGCAGCACGGCGCCGCGCTCCGGCAGTGCCAGCCCCAGCCCCTCGCCGCGCGGGTAGCGCAGCGCGCTCGCCCGGTCGTCGATGGCGGCCTGGGTGGCGACCATGTGCATCAGTTCGACCTCGTCCGCCGCCGCCATCAGCACGATGTCCGGCAGGCAGCCCAGATAGGCCACGTCGAAGGAGCCGGCGTGCGTGGCGCCGTCCGCCCCCACCAGCCCGGCGCGGTCGAGCGCGAATCGCACCGGCAGGTGCTGAAGCACCACGTCGTGCACCACCTGATCGTAGGCGCGCTGGAGGAAGGTGGAGTAGATGGCGCAGAACGGCTTGTACCCCTCGGTCGCCAGACCGGCGGCGAAGGTGACGGCGTGCTGCTCGGCGATGCCGACGTCGAAGCAGCGGTCGGGGAAGTGCTTGCCGAACACGTCCAGCCCGGTGCCCGACGGCATGGCCGCCGTGACGGCGACGATGCGCGGGTCGTGCTCGGCCTCCTTCACCAGCGCGTCGGCGAAGATGCGGGTGAAGGTGGGGCCGGCGGACTTCGGCTTGGCCTGGGCGCCGGTGACGACGTCGAACTTGGCGACCGCGTGCAGCTTGTCGGCCGACGCCTCGGCCGGCGCGTAGCCCTGGCCCTTGCGGGTCACGACGTGCACCAGCACGGCCCGGTCGTCCTCGGCGTCGCGCACGTTCTGCAACACCGGCAGCAGGTGGTCGAGGTTGTGCCCGTCGATCGGCCCCACGTAGTAGAAACCCATCTCCTCGAACAGCGTGCCGCCGGTGACGAGGCCGCGCGCGTACTCCTCCGCCTTGCGGGCGGCGTCGCGCAGCGGGCGCGGCATGTGGTCGGCGATGTCCTTCGCCAGATGGCGCAGGGACAGGTACGGCTTTGACGAGATCAGGCGCGACAGGTACGCGCTCATGGCGCCCACCGGCGGGGCGATCGACATGTCGTTGTCGTTGAGGACGACGACCAGCCTGGACGGCGTCGAGCCGGCGTTGTTCATCGCCTCGTACGCCATGCCGGCGCTCATGGCGCCGTCGCCGATGACGCAGACGACGTTGTTCCGGCCGCCGCGCAGGTCGCGCGCCACCGCCATGCCCAGCCCGGCCGAGATGGAGGTGGAGCTGTGGCCGGCGCCGAACGGGTCGTACTCGCTTTCCGAGCGCTTGGTGAAGCCGCTGAGGCCACCGCCCATGCGCAGCGTGCGGATGCGGTCGCGCCGGCCGGTGAGGATCTTGTGCGGGTAGCACTGGTGGCCCACGTCCCAGATCAGCCGGTCGTCGGGCGTGTTGAAGACGTAGTGGAGCGCCACCGTCAGCTCGACCACGCCGAGCCCGGCGCCCAGGTGCCCGCCGGTCACCGAAACGGCGTCGACCGTTTCCGTGCGCAGCTCGTCGGCGAGCTGGCGGAGCTGTTCGGGCTTCAGCGCCCGCAGGTCCGCGGGCACGTGGACCTTGTCGAGGAGCGGCGTCTTGGCTGGCACGGTCACTCTCTCACGTCCTCCATTCACGCGCGCCGAGTCACGACGTACTCGGCCACGGCTTTCAGCAAATCGGCGCGTCCGTCGAAGATTTCCAGATGCGAAACTGCTTGGCTGGCCAACATTTCGGCTTGCCCGCGCGCCCGGTCGCGGCCCAGGATGGACACGAAGGTGGCCTTGCCGGCCACCGCGTCGCGCCCCACGCCCTTGCCAAGTTCGGCTTCCGTCCCTTCGACGTCCAGCAGGTCGTCGGCGATCTGGAAGGCGAGGCCCAGGTCGTGCGCGTAGGCGTGCAGCGCGTGGCGCTGCGGCGCCCCGGCCTTGCCCAGGATGGCGCCGGCCTCGCAGGCGAAGGCGATCATCTCGCCCGTCTTCATGCGCTGGAGCCGGGTGACGGTGCCCATGTCGAACGTCTCGTGCTCGGCGATGAGGTCGAGCATCTGGCCGCCCACCATGCCGTGCGGCCCGGCCGCCTTTGCCAGCGCGGCGACGAGCTGGCAGCGCACGTTGGGGTCCTCGTGCGTGGCCGGGTCGGCCAGCACCTCGAAGGCGAAGGTCAGCAGGCCGTCGCCGGCCAGGATGGCGGTCGCCTCGTCGAACTGGCGGTGCACGGTGGGCCGGCCCCGGCGCAGGTCGCCGTCGTCCATGGCCGGCAGGTCGTCGTGGATCAGCGAATAGCAGTGCACGAACTCCACCGCCGCCGCGGCGCGCAGCGCGCACTCTTCCCTCACTCCGCACAGCGACGCGCTGGTCAGCACCAGGAAGGGCCGCAGCCGCTTGCCGCCGCCCAGCGAGCCGTAACGCATCGCGTCGTACAGCACCGCCTCGGGCATGTCGGTGGCGGGAAGCAGGCGTCCGATGGCGGCCTCGACCATCTCGGCGGCCTGCGCCATCGCGTTCTTGAGCTTGGAATCCACGGTCGATGCGTCCCCATCAGTCCGATGTCAGTCGATGCGCGCCGGCTCGACGCCCACGCCGCCATCGGCGGCGATGGTGATGCGCTCCACCTTCGCTTGCGCCTCGCGCAGCTTGGTCTCGCAGTGGCGCTTCAGGGCCGTGCCGCGCTCGTACGACGAGATCGCCTCGTCGAGCTTGCCGCGGCCTTCCTCGAGCGTGCGGACGATGCGCTCCAGCTCGGCAAGCGCGTCCTCGAAGCTCATGGCCGCGATGTCGGGCGGGATCGGGGGAAGTTCGGACATGGTGTAACCGTTCCGGGAGCGTGTTGCCTGAAAGTAGGAGCGCCGCCGGTGCCTGTGCAAGCTCCGACGGCGGCCGTATGACCCGGTGTTGTCCGCCTATTCCCTGCGGCGCGTCAAGCCGCCATCAGCTCTCGCACGTGCGCCGCGCTGGCCGAGGCGAGGGCCCGAAGGTTGTATCCACCCTCCAGGACCGAGACGATGCGCGCCCCGCAATGGGTGCGCGCCAGATCGCCCAGCTTGCGCGTGGCCCAGGCGAAATCATCGTCCATCAGGTGCAGGCTGGCGAGCGGATCGCGCGAGTGCGCGTCGAAACCGGCGGAGATGATGATCAGGTCGGGCTTGAAATGGTCGATCGCCGGCAGGACGATGTTGGTCATGGCGTGGCGGAATTCCGGGCTGCCGGCCATGGCGGGCAGCGGCGCGTTCACGCAGTTGCCGTACTCGCCCATCTCGCCGCGGTCGCCGGTGCCGGGGTACAGCGGCGACTGGTGGGTCGAGCAGTACAGCATGTCCGGATCGTGCTGGAAGATGTCCTGCGTGCCGTTGCCGTGGTGCACGTCGAAGTCCATCACCGCCACGCGCTGCAACCCGTGCGCGGCGCGCGCGTGATAGGCGCCGACGGCGGCGTTGTTGAACAGGCAAAAGCCCATCGCCTTGTCGCGCTCGGCGTGGTGGCCGGGCGGGCGCACGGCGCAGAAGGCGTTGCGGCTGCGCCCG
>DASWVP010000359.1:0-1595 GCA_036401175.1 Azospirillum sp.
TGAGCGGCAAGGAGCTGGACCAGCGGTTCGTGCGCGAGGTCGGCATCAAGGACCACCAGAAGGACATCAAGAAGTTCGAGAAGGCCAGCAAGGACGTCAAGGACCCCGAGCTGAAGGCCTGGGTCGACAAGACGCTGCCGCATCTGCGCGAGCACCTCGCGGCGGCGCAGAAGCTGCCGCAGTCCGGCGCCGACGCCAGCGCGATGGGCAACCGCGGTGCCGGCAAGGCGGGCGGCGACCTGGAATCGACGCCCAAGGGCGCGGCCACCGGAACCAACACCGGCAACAAGACGGGGAGCTGATCGCCCGAGTCCTACGGGGCCAGGAGACGCGCGCCGACATGGCGCCGCCGGCCCCCTGCTGAGGATGGAGGCTCCGCGGGCGGCGCCGGCACATCGGGCCGCGCGCGGCCGTGCAGGAGGAGAGGCGGTGATGAGGAGCGTCAGCTGGTGCGTCGTGGCCGCGATGGCCGGACCGTTGTGCAGCGTCGGCGTGCAGGCGGAGACCGAGGCCGAATACGCGTCGCCGCCGCCGGCGGGCGCCCGCTCTCCCGCGCCGCGCACCACGGCACGGCATGTGTTCGCCCCCAGCGCCGCCGCGAGCGCGCGGCGTCTCGCTCCCCATGAACGCGAGGAGCGGCGCTTCCTGAGGGAGGCCGCCGCCGCGAGCCGCTTCCAGGCCGAAGCCGCCCGGCTGGTGCTGGCGAAGTCGATGGACCCGGGCGTGCGCTCGCTCGCCGCGACGCTCGGCGGCCATCACTCGGCCAGCGGCGACGACTTGCTGCGCATGCTGCACCGGCGCGGCATGGCGGCGCCGATGCTGGAGAATTCGCAGCGCCGCACGCTCTCGCGGCTGGTGCGCCTGCAGGGGGCGAAGCTGGACCGGACCTACGTGGCCGAAGTCGCCGTCCTGGCGCAGCAGGAAACCGTCGCGGCCTACGAGAAGGCGGGCACCGCGGTGCAGGACCCGGCGCTGCGCCAGTGGCTGGCGCAAGGGGTGCCGGCGTTGCGCTACCACCTGGCGAGCGCCGAGCGCCTGGCCGGCGTCGGCGCGGCGCGGGCGTCGGGCCATTCGGCCGCGCCGCGGACCCGTCAGCGCGTGGAGTAACCGGTGACGCGCCACTTCCCGTCCGCGTCGCGGACGGTGGTGACGACCTCCTGCACCTGCTTGCGCTCGAATTTCGTGTCGAAGATGACGGTGACGTATTCGCCGTCGGGCCGCCCCTGCAGCGTCGTCTTGTAGACCGCCTCGGCCTGGGTGCGCTCCACGAGGGCGCCCAGCGGCTCGCGCACCTTCGGGATGCCGTCCATCCAGGTGGCCAGCGGCACGGTGCCGCGGAACACCGTGCTCGACGCCTCCCAGGCGCGGCCCCAGTCGCGGCGATCGAGCAGCACCAGCCACCCGCCCGCGGCCAGCGCGCCGGCGGCTGCCTTCTCCCGCTGCGCGGCATTCGCCGGTCCCGGTGCCGAAGCCGGCTGCGCCGAGGCTGACGCGGGCGACGAGGGCGCGGCGGGCAGCGCGTTGCGCGGCGGCTTCAACTGGGCCGTGGCCGCGGTCGTGAATACGGCGGTTGCCAGCGCGACGGCGGCGGGAGC
>DASWVP010000360.1:0-5967 GCA_036401175.1 Azospirillum sp.
GGCCGCCTGCCCGACGGCGCCGCCGGACGGGCGCTGCGGCTCGCCGGTCTGGCCGGCATCCGGGCGGATGGCGGGGGCGGTCGGCATGGTTTCGACGCGCGGCCGGGGCGGGTCGATCACCGGGGTATCGCCCACCGGCGGCGGCGTGATCACCCCGCCCGAGCGCGCGAGTTCGCGCGAGGTGACGGTGCCCGTGGTCTCGCTGCTGCTGCCCGCCGTACCGGGCGGCGTCGCCATGGGCGGCGGCTCGGCCGCGAGGTTCTGCGCGGCGGCGAAGCGGTCGATCAGGTCGCCGCAGGTGCCGCCCGTTCCCCCCTGGCCCGTGGTTCCCTGGCCCGCCGCCGGCAGCGCCGCCGCGCCGGCGACCAGCAGCGCGAGACCCGCGCCCCGCAACACGGTCTTCATGGTCCGATCCCCCGTGGCCCGATGGCCGACGACAAAGTGTTCCGATGCAAGGGAAACGGACGCGCGGCGGCGCGGTTCCGTCCGGCATCAACGCAACGCCGCCACGCGCGGGAGAGTCCCGCCGTGCCCTTTCGCGCGTCCGCGCTGTTGAGGTGCCGCATGGACCGCCCGGACAGAGGACCGATGACGAACACCGCACCACACGCCGGCACCCCGCCCGCCTCCGCCGAGGCCGAGGCGTTCTACGCCAAGAGCCTGAAGCTGCTGATGGAATCCAAGGTGCCGTTCCTGCTGGGCGGCACCTACGCCGTGTGCGCCTACACGGGCATCAGCCGGCCGACCAAGGACATCGACGTGTTCTGCAAGGCCGGCGACTTCCCGCGCATCCTCACCTGGTTCCAGGATCGCGGCTTCCACACCGAAATCGAGGACGAACGCTGGATCGGCAAGGTGTACGACGGCGACCGCTTCTTCGACGTCATCTTCAACTCGGCCGTCTGCATCAACCCCGTCACCGACCGCTGGTTCGAGGAGAAGCACACCGCCGCCGTCCACGGCACCGAGGTGCGGCTCATCCCGCCGACGGAACTCATCTACTCCAAGGCGTTCGTGCAGATCCGCCACAAATACGACGGCGCCGACGTCGCCCACCTGATCCTGCGCCAGCACGCCGCCATCGACTGGAAGCGCCTGCTGTCGCACATGGAGCAGTACTGGGAGGTTCTGCTGATCCACGCGCTGAACTTCCGCTTCATCTACCCGACCGAGCGCGACCTGATCCCCGAATGGCTGGTCGACGAGTTGCTGAGCCGCCAGCGCGAACGCGGCAAGCTGCCGGTGCCGCAGATGAAGATCTGCCGGGGCCGCCTGTTCTCGCGCGAGGACTACCAGATCGACGTCGCCGAATGGGGCTTCGCCGACGTCGCCGGGGAGGGGGAGCTGAAGTATGAGCGGGACTGACGAGGGAACCATCACGGTTGCTGGTTTGGGCGACCTGCACGTCGGCGAGACGGCGGTGCACCCCTTCCGCGAGCTGTTCCAGGAGATCGCGCAGAAGGCCGACGTGCTGGCGCTGTGCGGCGACCTGACCAACCACGGCAAGGTGCGCGAGGCCGAGGTGCTGGCCGAGGATCTGCGCCACCTGAACATCCCCGTCATCGGCGTGCTGGGCAACCACGACCACGAATGCGGCGCGGTGGAGGAGGTGCGCCGCATCTTCGAGCAGGCCGGCGTCTGCCTGCTGGACGACGGAACGCCGCAGGTCGTCAAGGGGGTGGGCTTCGCCGGGGTGAAGGGCTTCGCCGGGGGCTTCGAGAACCTCATGCTCGACGCCTTCGGCGAGCCGGCCATCAAGCAGTTCGTGCACGAGGCGGTGAACGAGGCGATGAAGTTGGAAACGGCGCTGCGCCAGCTCGACACCGAGCGCACGGTGGTGGTGCTGCACTACGCGCCGATATCCCAGACGGTGGAGGGCGAGCCGTCGCAGATCTTCCCCTTCCTGGGGTCCTCGCGGCTGGCCGAGACCATCGACCGCCACCATCACCACGTGAAGGCGGTGCTGCACGGCCACGCCCACCACGGCCGTTATTCCGGCACCACGCCCCGCGGCACCCCGGTGTTCAACGTCGCCCAGACCATCGTCAAGGAGACCGGGCGGCCGTATGGGCTGGTGCGGGTGTAGGGGGCACGTGTCAGCACAGCCATGCGCTCCCCGCTGTAGCCCCGCCCCCGCTCCCATCGTAGGGTGCCGGGCATGGACACCATGCTCCTCGCCAACCTGTCCGCCCTGGGGGCCGCGCTGTGCTGGGCGGCGGGCGGGCTGATCGCCGTGGGGCCGGTGCGGGCCATCGGCTCGCTCGCCTTCAACCGGCTGCGCATGATCATCGTCTTCGCCCTGCTGGCGGCGCTCGCCACCGGGCTCGGCGGCTGGGAGCGGCTGAGCGCGGAACAGGCGCTGTGGCTGGCGCTGTCGGGCGCCGTCGGCATCGTGCTGGGCGACACCGCGCTGTTCTGGGCGCTGGGGCGGCTGGGGCCGCGGCGCAACGTCGTCGTCTACGCCACCAACGCGCCGATCACCGCGTTGCTCGGCTGGACCCTGCTGGGCGAGGCGCTGGGGCCGTGGACCTGGGCGGGCATCCTGCTGGTCACGCTGGGCGTCATGCTGGCCGTGGCGTTGCGCGGCGGCACCGGTGGACAGCATGACTGGGAGACGGTGCGCGGCGGTCTCGTCGCCGCCGTCGCGGTCTGCCTGTTCGCCGCGCTCTGTCAGGCGGCCGGGTCGATCATCGCCAAGCCGGCGCTGGAATCCGGCGCCGACCCCATCGCCGGGGCCGCCGTGCGCGTCGGCGCGTCGGGGTTGCTGCTGATCGCCTGGGGCCTGCGGCCGCGCGGCGGGCCGTTGTTCGGCGCGGGGCTGGACGCGCGCGTGCTGGGCATGGTGGTCGCCAACGGCGCGCTCGGCCTGGGGCTGGGCATGACGCTGCTGCTGGTGGGCTTGAAGTTCGGCAACGCCGGAGTCGTCGCCACCCTGTCCGCCACCAGCCCGGTGCTGATCCTGCCCATGCTGTGGGCGCTGACCCGCCAAGCCCCGTCGCCCGGCGCCTGGATCGGCGCGGCGCTAGCCGTGGCGGGCGTCGGGCTGATCGTGAACCGATAGCGCGGGTTGACGCCGCCGCCGCGCTCTGGCCCGATAGCAAAAAATCGGGAGAGGCAGGGATGAGCGAGCGGTTCGACGTGGTGGTGGTCGGCGGCGGGGTGATCGGCTGCGCCGTCGCTTATTTCCTGATGAGCGAGCCCGGCTTCACCGGCACGGTGGCGGTGGTGGAGCGCGACCCGTCCTACCGCACCGCGTCCTCGGCACTGTCGGCCAGCTCGATCCGGCAGCAATTCTCCACCCCGGCCAACATCGCGCTGTCGCGTTTCGGGCTGGACTTCATCCGCGACGCCACCGGGCACCTGTCGGTGGACGGCGATCCCGTCGACCTGGGCCTGCGCGAGCCGGGCTACCTGTACCTCGCCACGCCGGCCGGCGTGGGCGTGCTGGAGGCCAACCACACGGTGCAGCGCGCCTGCGGCGTGGACGTGGCGCTGCTGACACCCGACGACCTCGCCGCGCGCTTCCCGTGGCTGAGCACGGCGGGGATCGCGCGGGGCTCGCTGGGCCTGTCGGGCGAGGGGTGGTTCGATGGCTACAGCCTGATGCAGGCGTTCCGGCGCAAGGCCAAGGCGCTGGGCGCCACCTTCATCGCCGGCGAGGCCGCCGGCATGGCGCTGGAAAGCGGCCGGGTTGTCGCGGTGACGCTGGCGGACGGGCGGCGGCTGGCCTGCGGCGCGGCGGTGAACGCCGCCGGCCCACGGGCGCGGAGCGTGGCGGCGCTGGCCGGCGTCGAGTTGCCGGTGTCGGCGCGCAAGCGCTGCGTCTTCGTCTTCGATTGCCGGGAGGCGTTGCCGGGCTGCCCCCTGGTCATCGATCCGTCGGGCGTGTGGTTCCGCCCGGAAGGCCGGCAGTTCATCTGCGGCGCCCCGCCGCCCGCCGGCCGCGACCCCGACACCCTCGACCTCACCGTCGAGCACGACCTGTTCGACGACATCCTGTGGCCGGCCCTGGCTGCGCGCGTGCCGGCCTTCGAGGCGATCAAGGTCACCAACGCCTGGGCCGGGCACTATGAATACAACGACGTGGACCAGAACGCCGTCATCGGCCCGCACCCGGAAATCGCCAACCTGCTGTTCGCCAACGGCTTCAGCGGCCACGGCCTGCAGCACGCGGCCGGCGTGGGGCGTGGCTTGGCGGAGTGGATCGCGTACGGCGCGTGGCGCAGCCTGGACCTGTCGCCCTTTGCGTACGAGCGCCTGCGCGAGGGCCGGCCGCTGGTGGAGAACTGCGTGATTTGAGGATCAGGTCCAATCGGGCGGCGCGTCTTGCCGCGCTTCGTGATGGACGCGAAGCACTTCAAGGACCGGCTCGCCCGCAATCTGCACCCGGTAGATGATGCGATAGGGCAAGCCGGGCACCTTGAACTCCCGCGTGCCCGGCACGCGTCCCGGCGCACCCATGCCGGGACGCTCCGCCAACCGGCCGATCACGTCGCGAAGACGCTGTCCGACACGCGTCGCAGCGTCCGGACTTTGCTCCCGGATATGGCGGGAAATGTCCAGAAGCTGGTCGCGGGCGCCCCTGGAGTAGCGGATCTTCACCGGGGATCGGCCTCTGGCGACTCACCGAAGGAACGGAAGACGGCTTCGATCTCGGCGTCGTCCGCGAACTCGCCGGCATCCGCCTCGGCAATGCCCCTGCGAATGTCCTCGACCTGCCACGCCTGCTCCCTGACATAGGCCCGCAGCGCCTGTTCCAGGTGCCAGGAGCGCGGCCGGTCAGTCGCCACCACCAGCCGGTCGAGATCGGCCGCGGTCTCGTTATCAGTCCGGAAGGACAGGGGAACGCTGGCGCCCACGGCGGCCTCCTCACATGCGACGTCTTCAATGTATGCACAGCATTCAAGATGATCAAGCCGTGTTTGTACAGCCCCCGCCTTGGAGACACCTCCATCGCACGTCCTCCCCCCCTCCGACCGCACCTTTGCCCACCGCTTGTCCGGGGCGGAGCATGGCGGGGAAAGGAGTGCGCGGGATACTCGGCACGCTCAGGCTGGTCCTGGCGCTGGTGGTGGTGCTGTTCCATGCGGGGCTGCCGGCCTCGGGGGCGGAGACCGGGGTGGCGGCGGTGGCCGTGTTCCACACGGTCTCGGGATTCGCCATGACCGGGTTGCTCGAACGGCACTTCGCGACGGGGCGCGGCGGGCCGGTGGTGGCGGTGCTGGGCGCGCTGGCCGTCAACGCGGCGGTGCTGGCGGCGAAGGGCGAACTGGCGTTGGCCTACAATCTGGAACTCCACCTCGCGGCGTTCGTCGGCGCCGGGGCCGTCGCGCTGCTCGGCCGGATGCGGCCGGGGCGGCTGGACGAGGCGCTGGGGGCGGCCTCCTATGGCTGCTACCTCGTGCACTTCGCCTTCATCTTCATCGCCGGCCATCTGGGCATCACGGATGCCCTGCCCTTTCCCGCCTACGTCGCGGTCATCGCCGCGCTGTCGGTGCTGAGCGGGCACGCCACCCACCTGTGGATCGAGCGCCCCTTCGCCGCCCTGTGCCGGGCCTTGCGCGCTGGCTGGAGGACAAGTCGGGGTGGGTTGCGAATACCCACATGAAAAGTGTCTTTACTTTCATACCCATAAGAATAGTGCGGAGTACGCCGAAGGTTACACACAGATATTAGCTTGAATTAATGTACGCACCGCTCTAATGTTTCTCCCAGAGAGCGGGGCCGACCAGCAGGCGCCCCGACCGGCAAGACACTTTGCTTTTTTCGATCAACGGCGAGCGCGACACCGCCCGCCGACCGGGACCCCCGTGTGCCCGGTCGCGCCAACGACAAGCGGAGCGACGCCAGGAGGAGACGGGTAGAGATGACGGGAAAACCACGTCCATATAACCAAGTATTTAAGTCGGATATAGCCCCCGCGGGCATTGGCCGCCGCGCCCTGCTCACCGGTGCCGCCGGTGCGGC
>DASWVP010000361.1:0-5763 GCA_036401175.1 Azospirillum sp.
GGACAGCCCGCAGCCGCGCTACCCCGCCGCCGCCCGGCGGCGCGGCCAGGAGGGGCGCGTCGTGCTGAGCGTGCGCGTATCGCCGTCCGGCACGCCGGAGGCCGTCGTTCTGCTGACCAGCAGCGGGGTCGAGGCGCTGGACGAGGCGGCGCGCGACGCCGTGCGCGGCTGGCGCTTCCGCCCCGCGCTCGACCGGGGCGTGGCGGTGGCGGCGACGGTGGAAGTCCCCGTCCGCTTCCGGCTGGACGGCGACTAGGAAAAAAGGGGACGGAGTTGGAGTGTCGGTAGCCAACGAAGTCTCGTGGTTGGGCCCCCACCCTATCCCTCCCCCACTGCGCGGGGGAGGGGATAAGCGCGCACCTGCCCCCTCCCCCGCGCAGTGGGGGAGGGCTGGGGTGGGGGCCCAGTGCGACCACGTTTTTCATTCGCGGCGGGTCAGCGCCTCGCGCCGGTGAAAAACTGATACGGCCGAGCAGAAATACCTCCCCAATCCGTCCTGCCCGGCACAAGGCCGGGCATGACGGTGGAAGGGTTCCGACGGATCGCGGTGTCGGAATTTCCGCTCGGCCGTATGAGCCCCACCCACAAGAGCACGCTACGAGAGCAGCTCGAACAGCGCCAGCGCCACCACCTCCGTCGCCTTGTGCAGGTCGGACAGGGGCAGCCGTTCGTCGGCGCGGTGGGCGTTGGCCTCCTCGATGGTGCGCGGGCCGGCGCCGTACAGCGCGATCGGCACGCCGGCCGCCGCGTAGTGGCGCGCGTCGGTGTACAGCGGCACGCCCTTGGTCTCCACCGGCTCGCCCATCACGCGGCTGGCGTGCCGGCACAGCACGTCCGCCAGCCGGTCGGTGCCGGGCAGCGGCTTCAGCGGCTCGGCCAGCAGGATGCGGCGCACCTCCACGCGCGCGGCGGGGAAGGCGGCGACCGCCCCGGCGATGACGGCGCGCAGGTCCCGTTCCACCGCCGCCGGCTCCTCCTCGGGGATCATGCGGCGGTCGAGGCGCAGCGTGACGCGGTCGGGCACCAC
The DNA here is from genome assembly GCA_036401175.1 of Azospirillum sp. Lineage (GTDB taxonomy): Bacteria > Pseudomonadota > Alphaproteobacteria > Azospirillales > Azospirillaceae > Azospirillum. The sequence continues at coordinate 1,028 of DASWVP010000361.1, forward strand.
GTTTGTGTTGATGCCGCCCCTGATCAGCCCGACCGTGAGTTGCGGCGAACCGATGCCCGGCACCGCCGACACCGTCCCGGCAAAGCCGGCGCGCCGCGCGTACAGCGCGTTCAGCACCGCCGTCGCCGCCTCCAGCGCGTCGACGCCGGTGGCCGGCAGGGCGGCGTGCGCCGACTTGCCGTTGACCTCCACCTCCAAATGCAGGCAACCATTGTGCGCGGCGACCACGGCATAGCTGAAGCCGGCGGCGATGGCGAAATCCGGCTGGCTGATGCCCTGCTCCAGCAGCCACTTCGGCCCGATCTCCCCGCCCGACTCCTCGTCGTAGGTCAGGTGCAGTTCCACCGTGCCGCGACCGAGGCCCGCCGTCTCCAGCGCCCGCAACGCATAGGCGTAGGTGGCGAAGTCGGACTTCGACACGGCCGCGCCGCGCCCGACCATCCACCCCTCCACCACCTCCGCGCCGTAGGGGTCGCGGGTCCAGCCCTCGCCCGGCGGCACGACGTCGCCGTGCGCGTTCAGCGCCACCACCGGCCCCTCGCCAAAGCGTTTGCGCACCACGAGGTTGGTGGCGCTGACCATGCCCACGGCGCGCACCGCCGCGTCCGGCACGCGGTGCCGCTCCACGGTGAATCCCATCCCCTCCAGCAATTCCGCCGCGCGTTCGGCGTGGCGCGCGCAGTCGCCCGGCGGGTTGTCGGACGGCACCTTGACCAACTCGGCCAGGAAGCGGACCTGCTCCTCCCGCGCGCCGGTCAGGAAATCACGGATGGCCTGTTGCGCGTCGTTGTTCATGGTGTCGGTTCCCCCCAGCAAGTCCTTGAGCCGCAACAGCGCGATGCGCTCGACCTGGGCCAGCGCGGCGGCGAACTCCTCCTCCGGCGTGTTGTGGATGCGCCGCTCGAACGCCTCCAGGATGTCGGCGCGGGTACGGCCCTTCACCGCCAGGATGAAAGGAAAGCCGAAGCGCGCCCGGTAGGCGCCGTTCAGTTCGGTGAACCGCGCGAACTCCGCCGCCGTGCAGCGGTCCAGCCCGGCGCCGGCCTGCTCGGCCGTCGAATCGGCCGTCAGTTCGCCGCGCACCGCCAGCTTGCCGGCCAGATCGGGGTGCGCGTTCAGCAGGTCCAACGCCCGCGCGCGCGGCGCCGCGCGCAACACCGAAACCATGGCCGCGTGCAGCCCCTCGGCCGTGTCCTCGACCGGGGTGAGGCCGGCGTCCCAGGCGGCCTGCGCGATCCAGGGCGAATGCTCGAACACGCCGCCGAAGCGGCCGACGAAGGCGGCGCGGTCCATCACGCTCGGGCGCATGCCTTTCCCCTCTCCCAAACCGTTGGCTATAGTAACGCCGGAACAACAGGCGAGGCGATCACCATGACGGACGCACCCACCGGCCGCCTGACAACCCACGTCCTCGACACCATGCACGGCCGCCCCGCCGCCGGCATGACGCTGACCCTGCACCGCATCGACGGCGACCGCCGCACGCCGCTGGCGGCGACGCGCACCAACGCCGACGGGCGCTGCGACGCGCCGCTGCTGTCCGGCGCCGACCTCGTGCCCGGCACCTACGAGCTGGCGTTCGAGGTGGGCGCCTACTTCCGCGCGGCCAGCGTGGCGCTGCCCGATCCGGCGTTCCTGGAGGTCGTCCCCGTCCGCTTCGGCATCGCGGCGTCCGGTTCGCATTACCATGTGCCGCTGCTGGTTTCCCCCTACGCCTATTCCACCTACCGGGGCAGTTGATCGGTCCAGGCCGCCAGCACGCGCCGTTCCTCCACCGTCAGGCCGGTGACGTTGCCCGGCGGCATGGCGTCGCTCAGCACCGCCTGCACGCGGATCGGCCCGGCGTGGCGGCGGATCTCCCCGGCGGTGTCCAGGCGCACGCCGCGCGGCGCCTCGCCGATGCCCGCCCACACCGGGGTGGCGGCGTGGCACATGCCGCAGCGCGACGCGACGATCTCCTCCACCTCGGCGAAGCCCACGCGGGTCGGTGCCGCGGCCACATCGCCGTCGCGCGGGCCCAGCGCGCTCAGCGCGACGATCACGACCATGCCGGCCGCCGCCGCCGCCCACGTCCACCACGGGGCCGGCTTGCCGGCGTGCCTGGAATTGAAGAAGTGGCGGATCACCGCCCCCATCACCAGCACCACCGCGACGATCACCCAGTTGTAGCGGGTGGCGAAGGTCAGCGGGTAATGGTTGCCGATCATCAGGAAGACGACCGGCAGCGTCAGGTAATTGTTGTGCAGGGAGCGTTGCTTGGCCTGTTTGCCCAGCGCGGGGTCCGGCATCTCCCCGGCCATCATCGCCGCGATGGTCCTGCGCTGGTTGGGGATGATGACCAGGAAGACGTTGGCCGACATCATCGTGCCGATCAGCGCGCCCATGTGCAGCATGGCGCCGCGCCCGCTGAACACCTGTGTCAGCCCCCACGCCACCGCCACCAGGAAGACGAACCCCGCCAGCGCCAGCCGCCCATCCTCCCGCCCCAGCGGCGAGCGGCACAAACCGTCGTAGACCAGCCAGCCGAGCGCCAGCGAGCCAAGGCTCGCCGCCACCGCCCCCCACCACGGCAGGTCCAGCACCGCCGGATCGATCAGCAGCAACTCCGCGCTGCCGTAATACAGCACGCACAGCAGGAAGAACCCGCTGATCCAGGTGGCGTAGGATTCCCACTTGAACCACGTCAGCTTCGCCGGCAACTGTTCCGGCGCCACCACGTACTTGACCATGTGGTAGAAGCCGCCGCCGTGGATCTGCCACGCCTCGCCCGCCGTGCCGGCCGGCAGGTGCGGGCGCCGCTGCAACGACAGATCCAGGTGGATGAAGTAGAAGGACGAGCCGATCCACGCGATCGCCGTGACCATATGCAGCCAGCGCGCCGCGAGGTTGATCCATTCCCAGACGATGAGTTCCATTCCCGACCCCGCTCCCGACCCCGACGCCCCATGGACTCCACACCGCAAGTGTACGGGCGACCGCCCCCTTTCAAAAGGCCGGCAAAGATGGAATGATCCCAGGCGTTGGTGCCTACGGTATGCACGCATGTTGCGACGCGGGATAAGGCCCCTCTCCCCTTGCGGGAGAGGGGCTTTTTAAACGAAGCCGTGCATGCAATTTCGCAAGCGCGACGTGTTTGCATACCGTAGACCGTTGGCGCAGGGAGGGGCGGCATGTCGTTCGCGCACACGCTGGGCGGGACCACCCACCGCTTCGCCGACCTCAAGACGCTGCTGGCGCGCGCCTCGCCCTTGCGCTCGGGCGACGTGCTGGCCGGCATCGCCGCCGGCAGCGCGGCCGAGCGCGTGGCGGCGCAGATGGCGCTGGCCGACCTGCCGCTCCGCGCCTTCCTCGACGAGGCCGTCGTCCCGTACGAGCATGACGAGGTCACCCGCCTGATCGTCGACGGCCATGACGCGGCGGCCTTCGCCCCCGTGGCGCATCTGACGGTGGGCGACTTCCGCGACTGGCTGCTGTCCGATACCGCCGATTCCGCGACGCTCGCCGCGCTCGCCCCCGGCCTGACGCCGGAGATGGTGGCGGCGGTGTCGAAGATCATGCGCCTGCAGGACCTGATCGCCGTGGCCGCCAAGTGCCGCGTCGTCACGCGTTTCCGCAACACCATCGGGCTGGAAGGGCGCCTGTCGACCCGCCTGCAGCCCAACCACCCGGTGGACGACCCGCGCGGCATCGCCGCCAGCATCCTCGACGGGCTGATGTACGGCTGCGGCGACGCGGTCATCGGCATCAACCCGGCCACCGACAGCGTCGCGGCGATGGTCACCCTGCTCGACATGCTGGAAACGCTGCGGCTGCGCACGCAGGCGCCCATCCAGTCCTGCGTGCTGGCGCACGTCACCACGGCGCTGGAGGCGATGCGGCGCGGCGCCCCGGTGGACCTCGTCTTCCAGTCCATCGCCGGGACGCAGGCCGCCAACCGCGCCTTCGGCGTCTCGCTCGCCCTGCTCGACGAGGCGCACGCCGCCGCCCTGGCGCTGGGGCGCGGCACGCTGGGCGATAACGTCATGTATTTCGAGACCGGCCAGGGCAGCGAACTGTCGTCCGGCGCCCACGAGGGCGTGGACCAGCAGACCGTCGAGGCGCGCTGCTACGCCGTGGCGCGCCGCTACCGCCCGCTGCTGGTCAACACGGTGGTCGGGTTCATCGGGCCGGAATACCTGTACGACGGCAAGCAGATCACCCGCGCCGGGCTGGAGGACCATCTCTGCGGCAAGCTGCTGGGCGTGCCGATGGGCTGCGACGTCTGCTACACCAACCACGCCGAGGCCGACCAGGACGACATGGACGCCCTGCTGACGCTGCTGGCGGTGGCCGGCTGCACCTTCGTCATGGGCGTGCCGGGGGCCGACGACATCATGCTGAACTACCAGAGCACGTCCTTCCACGACGCGCTGTACGTCCGCCAAGTGCTCGGCCGCCGCCCGGCCCCGGAGTTCGAGGCGTGGCTGGAATCCGCCGGCCTCGCCGACGCCGCCGGCCGCCTGCGCTTCGACCCCGCCGCCACGCCCCTGCCCGCCGCCCTGCCCGCGCTGGAGTCCCCGCCGTGAGCGACACCCCTGTTACCCGACCCGGCACCACCCGGCCCGACCGCTGGGCGCAGCTCCGCCGCTTCACCGACGCGCGCATCGCCCTGGGCCGCGCCGGCAGCGGACTGCCGACGTCCGCGCACCTCGCCTTCCAGGCGGCGCACGCGCAGGCGCGCGACGCCGTGCACACCC
>DASWVP010000362.1:0-2857 GCA_036401175.1 Azospirillum sp.
GGCCCGGCGGCGCGGCGCCGTGCGCCAGCAGCGTGAAGGCGCCGCCCTCCCCGGCCGTCACCGGCTGCACCGGCGCGCCCAGAAGGCGGTTGACGAAGGTCGACTTGCCGGCCCCGGCGGTGCCCAGCACGGCGACCACCGGCCACCACGCCACGCGCGTCGCCAGCGATTCGTCGCGGCGCAGGAAGCCCGGCCGCCGCAAGGCGCGGTCGAGGTCGCGGGCGGCGGCGAGCAGCGGCAGCCGTTCCGGGCATTCCGCCGTCAGGCGCGCCTCCAGATCGTTCAGGCGCCGGCGCAGGGATGGAGGTGCGGACATGGCGTCTCATGTATCATGGAGACGCGCCATGGACGCGGAAAATTGCTGCGGCCGCCGCCCGCGCCTATGATCGGCGGCGCCCCCGGCGGAGAAGCCCCGTTGACCCACGACCACCACGGCCACCACGACCACCACGACCACCACCACGGCCATTCCCACGCCCCGGCGACGGTCACCGCCGACAGCGAGCGGCGCCTGCTGCTGGTCATGCTGATGACCGGCGGACTGATGGTGGCGGAGTTCGTGGGCGGGCTGATCTCCGGGTCGCTGGCGCTGATGGCGGATGCCGGGCACATGCTGACCGACACGCTGGCGCTGGCGCTCGCCTGGATGGCCTTCCGGCTGGGCCGGCGGCCGACCGACGCGCGGCGCAGTTTCGGCTACCACCGGCTTCAGGTCCTGGCGGCCTTCGTCAACGGGCTGATGCTGTTCGCCATCGCCGGCTGGATCGTCGTGGAGGCGGTGCAGCGCCTGATGCGGCCTGAGCCGGTGATGGGCGGCACCATGCTGGCCATCGCGGTGCTGGGGCTGACGGGCAACGTCGTCGGCTTCCTGGTCCTGCACCGCGGCGCCCGCGACAACCTGAACGTCCGCGGCGCGCTGCTGCACGTGCTGGGCGACCTGCTGGGTTCGCTGGGCGCCATCGCCGCGGCGGGCGTCATCCTGGCGACGGGCTGGACGCCGGTCGATCCCATCCTGTCCGTCCTGGTGGCGCTGCTGATCCTCAAGGGCGCCTGGACGGTGGTGCGGCAAAGCGCGCACATCCTGGTGGAAGGCACCCCGGCGGGCATCGACCCCGACGATCTGCGCCGCGCCCTGCACGACGCCGCACCCGAGGTGCGCGACATCCACCACGTCCACGTCTGGTCGCTGACGGCCGAACGCCGGCTGCTGACGCTGCACGCCGTGGTGGCGCCGGGGGCCGACCACGACGCCGTGCTGACGGCGCTGCGGACGGCCCTGCGCCAGCGTTTCGGCATCGACCACGCCACCGTGCAGATCGAAACCGGCACCTGCCCCGACCAGCGCTGCTAGACCGGACCGCGCCCCGGTCAGGTGGGGGCGGTCAGGTGGGGGCCGGTCAGGTGGGGGCGCCGCCCGGTGCCGCCTGCGGATCGGGCGCAATCGGCCGGTCCTTGTCGAGACGGCGGATGATGATGTCGCCGTCCGGCGTGAACTCGGGCACGGCATAGGCGGGGAACTGCCGGATCCAGCCTTCCAGCGCCTGCATCAGCAGTTCCAGGCCCTTGCGGGCCTGCTCGCCGGGGGTCACGGGCTGCGTGACCGGCGGCGGCGTGGGCGGCGGCGTCGCCTCGGCGGGCGGATCGGCGCCCAGCGCCGGGCTGGAGAGGATCGGGCCGGCCAGCAGAAGGCCGGCCAGGATCAGTCGGGGGAACGTGCGCATGGTCACCTCCTCGCTCACGCGCTGGAGACGGACCATCATGGTACCACGGGTGCGGCCCGGTGGCGGTACACGGATTGCCGCACCGCCACCGGTATCGGCTCGCCGCGCACTGGTCGAGTCCACGATCCGGGCGCCGCCACCGTCATCAACACGACAACGGGCATAAGGAAGCCGAAGTGTACCCGCGCCCCGATCCTGAAACGGCGGGCCGGACTGCTTCCCCCGGTGATGCCCCTGCGCTTTCCGGCGCCGCCGCGCCGGCGGCTTTCGGCCGGACAATCGGCAGCCAGGACTGTCGGTAGATGGCCGTTTGACTGCAAACCGCGAAATGTCACGAAGAATAAGGGGGTACCGGTTGCCGCCCCGGACGCGGCGATCCAATCACCCGATGATTGTCACGCGAAGCATTTACCTTCAATTAACTTTGCAACAACGACTTCGGCATTTGCGCCGACGCAGAAACAAAACCAGCAAAGCTGGCCCCACGCCGCGACGGTCCATCAAAGTAAATGGCACCCCTTGCCGTTAACTTTCCTTTCCAGAAACAGGAACAGGAACGGGCACCCCGACACAATGTGCGATTCGTAGATTTTCCTTGATCTTGGCTGTGCGCAGCAGGCAAGATCAGGCCATTCCGCTTCAAAGACTAATTGAGTGTTTAAACCAAAGGTGTCCGGGGGATGAGCGAGACGACTGTGCGCAAGAGGGGCCGACGCGGATCACCGGAATCGTGGTCGGTCGACACCCATGTCGGCCAACGCGTGCGGATGCGCCGCACTCTTCTGGGCATGAGCCAGGAAAAACTGGGCGAGGCCATCGGCCTGACGTTCCAGCAGGTGCAGAAATACGAACGCGGCTCGAATCGGATTTCCGCCGGAACGCTCTTCCGGCTCAGCCAGGTGCTCGACGTTCCGGTCAGCTTCTTCTTCGACTGCTACGAGGACCCGCTCGGCAAGGGCCGCGCGCAGCCGGGCAGCACCGGCGCAGCCGACGACAGCAGCGTGATCAGCCGGCGCGAAGCCCGCTTGCTGCGCCTGTGGCGCGCGGCGCCGGCGCCGGTGGCGGACGAAATGCTGGCCCTGCTGTCGGCGCTGTCGCCGCACCTGCGCGACGCGCGCGAGGCCGAGGAACTGGTC
>DASWVP010000363.1:0-5163 GCA_036401175.1 Azospirillum sp.
GACCCGGCGGCGCGGCGCGCGCAGATCGACGGCGTGGCCGAGGTGGCCCGCTGGCTCGGGCATGGCGGCGAACCGCCCAGCGAGCGCGCGGCGCGGGTCGTTCTGGACGAAATCGACAGGAAGAAGGGCGCGAAGCCCGCACACACAGGAGGGTGAGGATGAGCGAATACCGGATGCTGCACACGATGGTGCGCGTGTTCGACCTGGACAAATCGCTGGACTTCTATACGCGCCTGCTCGGCATGACGCTGCTGCGCAAGACCGACTACGAGGGCGGCCGCTTCACGCTGGCCTTCGTCGGCTATGGCGAGGAGAAGGACACGGCGGTCATCGAGCTGACCCACAACTGGGACCAGAAGGAGCCGTACACGATCGGCACCGGCTATGGCCACATCGCCATCGGCGTTCCCGACATATACGGCACCTGCGACACGCTGCGCGCCGGGGGCGCCAGGATCACCCGCGAGCCGGGCCCGATGAAGCACGGCAGCACCGTCATCGCCTTCGTCGAGGACCCGGACGGTTACAAGATCGAACTGATCGAGCGGAAGTGATGCTTGGTCGATGACCGCCTCTCCCGCCCGTTTAGGGGGGAGAGGCCGTGCGATGCCGGGGCTCGATCTTTACCGTGGCGTGGGGGACGGTGATGTGATCTCATCCGATATCGGATGATATGACGGAGTCCCCCGCATGCTGCGCCTGTACGACAATCTGTCTTCCGGCAATGGCTACAAGGTGCGGCTGCTGCTGCACAAGCTGGGCGTGCCCTTCGAGCGGGTCGAGATGGACATCGACCACGGCGCGACGCGGACGGCCGGGTTCCTGGCCAAAAATCCGAACGGCCGCATTCCGGCGCTGGAGCTGGAGGACGGCACCGTCCTGGCCGAGTCCAACGCCATCCTCTGCTATTTGGCCGAAGGTACGCCGTACTTGCCGGCCAGCCGGCTGGAGCGCGCACAGGTGTTGCAGTGGATGTTCTTCGAGCAGTACAGCCACGAACCCAACATCGCCACGCCGCGCTATTGGATCACCCATCGCGTCGAGATGACGCCGGAGCGCACCATGGCGCTGCCGGGCAAGCGCAAGCAGGGCCACGACGCGCTGGGCGTCATGGAGGGCCACCTGAAGGAGCGCCGCTTCTTCGTGGGCGAGCGGCTGAGCGTCGCCGACATCGCCCTCTACGCCTACACGCACGTGGCGGACGAGGGGGGCTTCGAGCTGTCAGGCTATCCGGCGGTGCGCGCGTGGCTGTCGCGGGTGGCGGCCGAGGCGCCGCACATCCCGATCACCCAGGGCTGAGGGGGGCCGGCGATGCTACGCATGAAGCGGGTCTACGACCCGCCGTCGCCCGACGACGGGCAGCGGATCCTGGTCGACCGGCTGTGGCCGCGCGGGCTGCGCAAGGAGGATGCGCGCCTCGACGCTTGGCTGCGCGACATCGCGCCAAGCCCGGAACTGCGGAAGTGGTATGGTCACGAGGAGGCGAAGTGGCCGGAGTTCCAGGCGCGCTACAAGGCGGAACTGGCGGCGAACGCGGGGGCGTTGGACGAGCTGCGGCGGCGCCTGAAAGAGGGGCCGGTCACGCTGCTCCATGCCTCGGGCGAGGGCAAGCACAGCCACGCCGAGATCCTGGCTGAGATCCTGCGGAATACGGAGGCCTAGCCGAGCGCCAGGAACGCGACGGCGCCGGCGATCGCCAGATAGACGGCCACGCGCAGAAGCCGGCGCTTGAGCGGCGGCTTGTTGTCGTTGGCCGCGGACGGGCGCAGCCGCGCCCGCCGGGCCGGAACGATGGACGCAGCCGGCAGGTGGGTGGCTCCATCGGAGCCACCCTTGCCGAACTGTGCTGTCGGCCGATTAGCCACGCTCGGCCAGCGGGATGAACGCCCGCTTGGTCTCGCCGGTGTAGAGCTGACGCGGACGGCCGATCTTCTGCTGCGGGTCCTCGATCATTTCCTTCCACTGCGAGATCCAGCCGACGGTGCGCGCCACGGCGAACAGCACGGTGAACATGCTGACCGGGAAGCCCATCGCCTTCAGGATGATGCCCGAGTAGAAATCGACGTTCGGGTACAGCTTCTTCTGGACGAAGTAGTCGTCTTCGAGCGCGATCTTCTCCAGCTCCATGGCGATGTCGAGCAGCGGCTCGTTCTTGATGCCCAGCTCAGCCAGAACCTCGTGGCAGGTCTTGCGCATGACAGCCGCGCGCGGGTCATAGTTCTTGTAGACCCGGTGACCGAAGCCCATCAGGCGGAAGTTGTCGTTCTTGTCCTTGGCGCGGCGGACGATCTCCGGAATGCGATCGACCGAGCCGATCTCCTCCAGCATCTTCAGCACGGCCTCGTTCGCACCGCCGTGCGCCGGGCCCCACAGCGAGGCGATGCCGGCGGCGATGCAGGCGAACGGGTTCGCACCCGACGAACCGGCCAGACGGACGGTGGAGGTCGAGGCGTTCTGCTCGTGGTCGGCGTGCAGGATGAAGATCTTGTCCATTGCCTTGGACAGGATCGGGTTGACCTTGTACGGCTCGCACGGGGTGCCGAAGGTCATGTACAGGAAGTTCTCCGCGTACGACAGGTCGTTGCGCGGATACATGAAGGGCTGGCCGGCGGCGTACTTGTAGGCCATGGCGGCCATCGTCGGCATCTTGGCGACCAGACGGTGCGCGGCGATCTTGCGCTGCACCGGATCGTCGATGTCCGTCGAGTCGTGATAGAAGGCCGACAGCGCGCCGGTCACGCCGCACAGCACGGCCATCGGGTGCGCGTCGCGGCGGAAGCCGCTGTAGAACTTCGAGAGCTGCTCGTGCACCATCGTGTGACGGCGGATGGTGATCTCGAAGTCCTCCTTCTCCTTGGTGTTCGGCAGGTGGCCGTTCAGCAGGAGGAAGCAGACCTCGGGGAAGGTCGAGTGCTCGGCCAGGTCGTCGATGGCGTAGCCGCGGTGCAGCAGAACGCCTTCGTCACCGTCGATGTAGGTGATCTGGGACTCGCAGCTGCCGGTCGACGTGTAGCCCGGATCGTAAGTGAAGCAACCGGTCTCCGCATACAGCTTGCGGATATCGATCACGCTCGGCCCGGTCGAACCGTGCAGCACGGGCATGGTCACCTGCTTGCCCGTACGATTGTCAATAAGGGTGACGGTGTCGCTCGACGCGTTCTGGGTCATCTCGGCACGTCCTTTATTTTATCCGGTTGAGGGCTTCCCGCCCTTTTCGAATCGGCGCAGCATAGTTCCGCAAACGCCATAGTGCAACGCATCGAAGTTATCGGGATGCGGCCTTCGACGCATCACCCATGCGTTCCAGCGTCTCGGTCCGGCCGAGCAGTTCCGCGACCTCGAAGATCGGCGGCGACACGGTCGAACCGCTGAGCGCGGCCCGCAGGGGTTGGGCAATCTTGCCAAGCTTTTCGCTCTTGTCCTCGGCGAACCGGCGGACACGGGCTTCCAGCGCGGCGGCGGTCCATTCCGGCTCGTCCCCGAAGAGGCCGGCCAGTTCACCGAGCACGGCCCGCCCGGCGTCGTCCAGCAGGGCGCGAGCCTTGTCGTCGTAGGAAAGCGGCCGGGCGGTCACGTAGAATCGGGCACTCTGCGCCAGATCGAGGATGGTGCGCGCGCGCTGCTTCAGCCCGTTCATGGCGCGCCGCAGCAGGTCGCGTTGCGCGTCGGTGAGCGCGGTGCCCAACTCCTTCTCGATCAGCGGGGCGACGAGGCCGACGAGGCGGGAGTCGTCCGCCTGACGCAGGTAATGCGCGTTCAGGCTCTCCAGCTTGGCGAAGTCGAAGCGCGACGGCGAGCGGCCGATGCCCTCCAGGGTGAACCACTCGATCGCCTGTTCGGTCGGGATGATCTCGTCGTCGCCGTGCGCCCAGCCGAGGCGCAGCAGGTAGTTGCGCACCGCCTCCGGCAGGTAGCCCATGTCGCGGTAGGCATCGACGCCGAGCGCGCCATGCCGCTTCGACAGCTTGGCGCCGTCCGGCCCGTGGATGAGGGGGATGTGCGCGAATTCCGGCAGGTCCCAGCCCATGGCGTTGTAGATCTGGATCTGGCGGAAGGTGTTGGTCAGGTGGTCGTCGCCGCGCACCACGTGGGTGACGCCCATGTCGTGGTCGTCGACCACCACCGCCAGAAGATAGGTGGGCGTGCCGTCGGCGCGCAGCAGGATCAGGTCGTCGAGCTGCTGGTTCTGCACCCGCACCTCGCCCTGTACATGGTCCTTCAGCAGCGTCTCGCCGGTCTGCGGCGCCTTCAGGCGAATCACCGGCGGCACGCCGGCCGGCGCCTCCGCCGGGTCGCGGTCGCGCCAGCGGCCGTCGTAGCGGACGGGCTGCCCGGCGGCCTTCTGGGCCGCGCGCATGGCGTCCAGTTCCTCGGGGCTGGCATAGCAATAATACGCCTTGCCCTCGTCCAGCATGCGCTTCGCCACCTCGGCGTGGCGGTCCTTGCGTTCGAACTGCGACACGGCGTCGCCGTCCCATTCCAGGCCCAGCCACGACAGCCCGTCGAGGATGGCGTCGACGGCGGCCTGGGTGGAGCGGGCGCGGTCGGTGTCCTCGATGCGCAGCAGGAAGGTGCCGCCGTGGTGCTTGGCGAACAGCCAGTTGAACAGCGCCGTGCGGGCACCACCGATATGCAGGAATCCGGTGGGCGAGGGGGCGAAGCGGGTGACGACGGTCATCGTGAAACCAGGCTCATGGGTCGCGGGCTTTTGCAGTGCGGTGTGTAGCACAGATCAGCCCGGAGTGGGGGAGTCCCCTTGCGCGGAAACGGCGGAAAAAGTGTGCCGGGGGCTTGCCGCGCACGGTGCCCGCGGCGGCCGGTTCGGCGTATCCTGGCGCATTCCCCCGTCTGGCCGAGGGCATGACCGAACGCATCCTGTTCGACGACGACGGCTTTGAGGAGGACGCGGCGCCGCCGCGGCCGCCGGGCGCGCTTGCCCGCGCGGCGGTGTGGCTGCTGGAACGGCTGCTGGCCGAGCGCGATCGCTGGGCCCTGTGGGTGCCGGTGGGAATCGGGTTCGGGATCGCCTGCTACTTCGCCCTGCCCACGGAGCCGTCGGGATGGAGCGGGGGCGCGGCCGTGGCGGCGGGCGCGGCCGTGGCGTGGATCGGGCGGCGGCGGTTCGGCGTGCTGATCGCCGCGGTGGCGGTGCTGAGCGTGGCC
>DASWVP010000364.1:0-5740 GCA_036401175.1 Azospirillum sp.
GCCGGTGTCGGACGCCGTGGTCAGGTCCAGGCCGGTCGGCGCCGCCGGGGCGGTGGCGTCGATGGTGACGGTGAGCGCCGTCGCGGCCGAAGAGGTGTTGCCGGCGGTGTCGATGGCCTTGGCGGTGAGCGTGTGGGCGCCATCCGCCAGCGAGGCCGCGGTGACGGTCCACAGCCCGGTGGTGGCGTCGGCGGTCACCGTGCCGAGGGCGATCGAGCCGCCCCGGTACAGCACGACGCTGGCGCCGGCCTCGGCCGATCCGGCGATGTCCGGCGTGGCGTCGCTGGTGATGTCGTCGGTGCTGGAGGTGCCGCTGTCCGACGCCGTGGCGAGGTCGAGGCCGCTCGGCGCCGTCGGGGTGGCGGTGTCGATGGTCACCGTCAGCCCGGAGGAGGCCGAGGAGGTGTTGCCGGCCGTATCAATGGCCTTGGCGGTCAGCGTGTGGGCGGCGTCGGCGAGGCTCGCCGCCGTGATCGTCCACGCCCCGGCGCCGGAGGCGGTGGCGGTGCCCAGCGCGGTCGCGCCGTCGTACAGCACGACGGTGCCGGCCTCGGCCACCGTGCCGGTGAGCGTCGGGGTGGCGTCGTTGGTGACGCTGTCGGCGGTCGAACCGCTGTTGGAGGCCGTCGCCAGGGTCAGGCCCGTCGGCGCGGCGGCGGCGGTGTCGATGGTCAGCACCAGGGGCGCCGACGCGGTCCCTTCGGTGCCGCCGGTCACGGTCCTGGCGGTCAGCGACCACGCCCCGTCGGCCAGGGTCGTGGCGGGGGTGAACGTCCAGGCGCCGCCGCCGTCGGCGGTCGCCGTTCCCAAGGCCCCGCCATTGCCGTACAGCGCGATGAGGCCGCCCGCGTCCGTCGTTCCGGTCAGCGTCGGCTGCGTCGCGTTGGTCGTCGCGTCGCCCAGCGCGCCGCTGTCCGACGCCGGATCGAGCACCGGGGTGGCGGGTGCCGGTGCCGTGCCGGGAATTGTGAGCACGGTGTCGGCGCCGGCGAGCGATAGCGTCTGATCGATCGTGTAGATGGTTTCGAGGCCGGACACGAAGACGGTGGCGGCCGTGTCGGTGAAGGTCACCACATCGGTGCCGGCGCCACCGACCACGGACTCCAGCGCCTTGACCGAGATCGTGTTCCCGCCGCTGCCGAGGAGGAGGATGTCGTTGCCCGCCTTGCCGGTCACCGCCTCGACCGCCGAGACCGACAGCGTCGAGCCGGTGGTGTAATGAGCGATGAGGAGGTCGTCGCCGGAACTGCCGATCACCGATTCGATCAGCGACACGAGCATGGTGGAGCCGGTGGTCGCCCACGCGATGGGTCCGTCGCCGACGATGGCCGTGCCGTCGCGCAACGCGAGAGTGACGACGTCGTCGCCGTCGCCACCGAGCAGCGTCGTGAGGTTCGACACGGTGATGGTGTTGCCGACGTCGCGCAGGATCGCCATGGTCCGGCTGCCGGTTCCGCCGACGATGGTGTCGATCATCGACACCGACAGGGTTCCGCCGCCGGTTGACAGGTTGATGGAGCCGGCCTTGTAGCCCATCGTCACGATATCGGTGCCGCCGGTGCCGATCAGCGTTTCGAGAAAGCTGACGCCGGTGGTGGTGCCGCCGGTCGCCAGATAGACCGTGTCGCCGGCGGCGGAGCCATTGCCGAGAAAGACCTCGATGCCCTGGACGAGGACGGTGTTGCCGCCGCCGCCTATCGTCGCGATGACGTCCAGACCGGAGGTGCCGATCAGCGTTTCCATCTGGGTCACCGTCGTGGTGGTGCCGCTTTGTCCATCGGCACCGAAGGTGATGACGTCCTTTCCGGAATTGCCGACCAACGACTTCAGGTACGCCACCGACATGGTGTTGCCGGCGGTGTTGGCCAGGGTGATCAGATTGGTGCCGGTGCTGTCGCCGATCATGGTCTCGATCGACTCCACCACCATGGTGGCACCGGTGGACGTCAGGAGAACCCGGTCGGCGCCGGAGCTGCCGATCAGAGTCTCCAGCCGGCTGACGGTGATCGTGTTCCCGCCCGTGGCCGCCAGTGTGACGTGGTCCTTCTTGGTGACGCTGGCGCCGCCGGTGATGTGATCGAGGCTGATGACGCTGAGGGTTTGGCCCAACGTGTTGAGCGTGGCGCCGCGCGTGCCGTTGCCCCTGATGCCCGACCAGGTTTCCGTGCTGCCGAAGACATAGTCCGTGGCTCCGGACGTCAGCGTCAGCGTTTCACCAGCGGCCATTGTGTCCCTCACGTTCGCTCTGCCCGGCGGAGTACGATGCCCCACCGGCGTAACCCTGTCGTCTGGCGCGCCTCGAATGGCGTACCTCAGCCCAGAATACAGGTATTACGGCAAATGTCCGGAACAAAAATTCGTCAAAATGCGGCAACCAAGAACCATTAACACGAGTTAATTATCTTTTGCAAAAGTTGTGGGGAGTGTCGCGAAGGAGATGACCATATCTTTTTTGCGGTTGTTTCGCCAGGCGTCCACTCGATTGCCCATCGAGCGCTTATCACTTTTCAAAATTTTTCAAGATGCGACTTTCCACGAAGGCGTCGCGCCGGTTGGGCAACCGCTCCAAGCCCGCCGGGAAATGACTGTGCAATCCGATCGCAACGCTTAAAAGGCGATCGATAGTGATGATGCGCAACTCGCGGCTGGGGTGAATGTCGCCCTGGCGGCCGATCCCGCCGCCGCCGGGGCGATGCGCCGTCAGCCCTGCCGCTCCACCCACGACCGCCACATCACGCGATAGGCGTCTTCGACCGACCGCGCGAATCCGCGATGGTCGGTCAGCGGTGAGCGCTCCAGCCGCTCCCGCATGCCCCGGCGCAGCAGGGCGAGGCGCGGCGGATCGCCGGCCAATGCCACCGCCCGGTCGATGTAGCCGGCGTCGTCCGCCGCGATCAGGTCGTGCAGGCCGCACTGGGTCAGCAGGCTGGCGCCCACCCGCGACACGTGGTGCCGCCCGGTCCGGGTGATGACCGGCACCCCCATCCACAGGGCCTCGCACGTGGTGGTGGTGCCGTTGTAGGGAAATGGGTCGAGCGCGATGTCGATCCGGTCGTAGGCCCGGAGATGGTCGCCGACCGCATCCATGTGCGCCACGAGGTCGACCCGCTCCGCCGCGACGCCGTTGCCGGCGAACTGGCGGACATAGCGGTCGCGCGTGGACGGGTCGGCGAAGCCCCGGCTTTTCAGGACCAGCAGCGAACCCGGCCGCCGGTTCAGGATCGCCGACCACACCCGCACCACCTCCGGCGTCACCTTGGCGGCGTTGTTGAAGGAACCGAACGTCACGAAGCCGTTGGCTCGCGCGGGCGGCTCCACCGGCGGCGCGATGCCGGCCCGCGGCTGGAAGGCCAGGAAGCCGCGGGGCAGGCGGACCAGCGTCTCGGCGTGCCACGCGTCGGTGACGCCCTCGGGATCGGCGACCGCGTCGGTCAGCCGGTAGTCCACCGCCGGCATGCCGGTGGTGTTGGGATAGCCCAGCCACGTCACCTGAACCGGTGCCGGCCGGCGGGCGAACAGCAGCGGCCGGCTGTCCGCCGTATGCCCGGCGAGATCGACCAGGATGTCGATGCCGTCGCCCGCCACCAGGGCGGCGGCTGCATCGTCGCCCAGGCCAGCCAACGGGCGCCAGACGTCGGCCAGCGCCTTCAAGCGATCGGTAACGGCGTCCCGGCGCCGGGCGGTGGGATAGCAGACCAGTTCCACCGCCGCGCGGTCGTGCCCGCGCAGCAGCGGTTCGATGAAATGGGCGCAGGCGTGGTCGCGGAAATCGGGCGAGACATAGCCCACCCGCAGGCGCCGGTCCGGATTCCGGTCGTTGGCGAAGGACGCGCCCGCCCGGCCGGGATGGCGGGCATGCCGCTCGTTCCAATGGGCGTGGGCGCGGGCGATGACCTCGGGCGGCACCCAGGGCGAGTAGTGCAGGGCGAGCAGCAGATTGGAATGCAGCAGGGCGAGATCGGGATGGCGCTCCAGCCCGGTCTGGAGAACCGTCAGGGCCTCGGTGATCCGCCCCTGGTCCTTCAGCGCCTCGCCCAGATTGACGTAGGGCTGCGGCAGGTCGGGCCGCGCCCCGATCGCCGCCCGGTAGCACTCGACGGCTTGATCCAGCTCGTCGTCCGCCCGGTGGGCGTCGGCGAGGTTGCTGAGCGCCTCGCCCATGGCCGGCTTCAGGTGGAGCGCCCGGCGGTAGGCGGTCTTCGCCCGGCCGGGACCGGCCATGGTGCCGGCGATGTTGCCGGCGTTGAACCAGGCATCGGGATAGTCCGGGCACAGGGCCAGCGCGACGCGCGCCGCCGCCGCCGCTTCGGCCATGCGCCCCTGGTCGGACAGGGTGCAGGCGAGGTTGCTGCGGATCGCCGCGTCGTCGGGCAGCACCTCCACCGCCCGGCGGTAGCAGGCGACCGCCTCCTCCCACCGCGCGGCGCCGCGCAGCAGGATGGCGAGGTTGTTGTTGGCGTGGGGGTGGCCGGGATCGCGGCGCAGGATGGCGCGATAGCCGGCCTCGGCCGCGTCGGGCCGGCCGGCCCGATGGTCGGCGACGGCGGCGGCGAACGCGTCGTCGTCCAGACCGGCCATCAGCGCAGGCCCGCGTCGTCGAGGATGGCCAGCAGCCGATCCGCCGAGCGCTCCCAGGTGAAGCGTTCCAGCAGACGGGCGCGGGCCGACCGCGGTTCGGCGTCGGTGCCGCGGATGATGCCGGCGAGGATGCCGGCGGCGGCGTCCTCGTCGGGGTTCCACCAGTCGAGGCCGTGGAACGGCTGGTAGAATTCCGCACGGCCCGGCAGATGGGCGGGACCGACGGCGGCCGGGATCATGTGCGCCACGCGGTCGTCGAGATAATCCACATAAGCCGAATGGCGCGGTGCGATCAGCCCCAGCCCCAGGGTGCCGGCCTTGGACATGGGCAGGTCCCAGCCTTCGCCGTGCGACAGGCTCCAGTAATGGCTGGCCGCCTTGTACAGGCCCGTCATCTCGGCGTCGGAGAACAGCCGGTCGATCAGCACCACCGGCGCCGCCTCCGCCATCCGCTTGCCGACGGCGCTTTCCGCCAGCCGGACCAGGGCGCCGAGTTCGCCAAGCGGCGACGTCGTGGTGCCCTTGCCGAGCTTCAGGATGAGCACCGCGTCGTCGCCTCGCGCGGTGGCGCGCAGCCAGACCCGCAGCAGCCCGTCGACGTTCTTGCGGGGAATGAAGTCCGACACGTTGAGGAAACGGTGCCGATAGCTGGACACCGGCCGCCCCTGTGAATCGACCAGGGTCAGGGCGGCCGCCCCGTCGTCCTCCACCCCGTCGACGCCCAGCGGGCAGACGCGCAGCCGGTCTTCCGGAAAGCCCCGGCCGGCCCAGGCGAGGCGCGAGGATTCGCAGGGCACGACGATCAGGTCGCTGCGCTCGCACTGGCGCCGCCACGCCATGGGGATGCGGGTTCCCTCGAACATCGAGAAGGTCACCGTGGCAAGGCCGGGCACCGGTTCCACGGCAAGCGGAATGAGGCAGTTCACCACCGCCCTGGCCGGCACCGGCCGGTCGAGGGTCTCGGGAGCCCAGGATTCGGGCCCCATGATGCCGATCGTCTGGAGCGGCACGCCGCGATCCAGCAACGCCCGGATCAGGCGCTGGCAGAAATGGCCATAGCCGGTGGCGCTGGTGAACGGGCCGCGCACCACCAGTCCGCCCGCCGCCCGCCCCGCTGCCTGCCCCGCCGCCGCCGCCGTGGCGGCATAGCGCCGGGCGCGGG